>JAMXLN010000336.1 GCA_024281145.1 Hyphomicrobiaceae bacterium
CGCGACGCCTTTGAGGCGGCCCTGCGCCTCATCGACGACATCGGTGGCAAGCTGACGCGCACCAAACTGGAGCGCGGCAGGCGTCGACCGGTGGCGGACAATCGCGACCTCGTCTGAGGCGCGCCGCCATCGCCTTCAATGGGCGGTCCTGCCGAACACGGTGGAGGCGACGAGCCCCGCCGCGACAGCCAGCGCGACCGTCACGAGGCCGTAGAGCGTCGGAGAGCCGAATGCGAAGCGATGCAGGTATCGCTCGAGCCCTTCGCGCTCGAGGTTGAGGCGGACCGAGTATTGGCTGAGCAGTTTCTCGTCGTGGAAGAGATAAACCCGCGTATCGAACGGGCCGACCGTCACATTGGCCGGCAGCTCGATGGTGGCCCGGAACAGGCTCTTGCCGATGAAGGCGACGCGAAAGTTGTCTTGGATGTAGAGACCCTGCTTTTGCTTGAGCCGGATGATGGCCTGCTGGAAGTCTTTGAGATCTTCGGTGGACAGCGCCTGGGGCTGGCCGAACGCCGGCATGAACCGAAGATGCTGAAAGCCCACTCCATGCGAGGCACGGAACTCCTCGCTGGTGATCTCATCGATCGGCCGCGTCGAGGCGATGGCGTAATAGCTGGGCACCACGTCGAACGTGGCCGATGAGGTGTTGAGCCACAGGCCGGCCACGTTGTTCTTGCGGCGCACGACAATGCGGCCGGGCACGCCCTCCACGACGATCAAAACGTCATAGTAGCCTGATTCCGCGCTCGGCTGCTGGCTGTTGTCGACGGCCCCAAAAATGACGATCTCAGTACCGTGGAAGCTTGAGGTCACGGGTACATTGCGCGCTGAGACGTCGGCCTGCACGGATTCCTTGGCACCTGGCTGCTGCTCGCGCTTGATCTCCTCGACCGGGGTGTGTGGCGCCTCCTTGGCAACCGAAGGCGCCGGTCCCGCCTTCGGCCGCCGCGGCTGGGCCATTGTCGCGGTTGCGGCGAGCGCCAACAGGGCTGCGGTAAGCGCGGCCATGAGCACGAGAGCCGCATACCTTGGCCCGCGGGCAACCACTTTGCACCTCCGATCTGGCGGACGATGGCATCGGCGTCCGCGTGGGCAAGGCCCGATCCGCCCGAAGTCCACGCGGTACCGACGGAACGGTGCCGGGCAGCACCACTGCATGTCCCGCAAACGCCCTTTAGGCGACGCCCTTAGGCGATAGGGACACCAGGCGCTCGGCAATTGCAAGCCCGCCCTAACTCACGCACCCGGCGGGTCGTTTTGGCTTGAGTGCTTGCGCCAGATCCTCAACGGAACGCCGGCATCACCTCTTCGGCGACGCGCTGGAACTGCTCCAACATGACGGCCTTGGGGGTGCCGAGGCTGGTGGAAAGGTTGATGTGCTCCATGCCGGGGTAGCGCGCCTCGAGCTTTCGCAGATGTTCAATCAGCTGTTGGGGTGTGCCAGCAAACCAGGAGCCCAACCCCATGTAGTGGTCAAGCGAAGGCACGTGCGCTTCCTTCCAGCCGCCGCGGCGGGCAGCGCCGGCGACCTGCGCCGGCGTGATGCCGGGCACAAAACCCAGGGGAGCAAACATCTTGACGTGCTCCTCATAGTAGGGGGTGAGCTCGCGGATGGCTTTTTCCCTACTGTCGGCGAGATAGAAGAAAATGCCGATCGTCAGGTTCTCACCGAGCTTGAGGTCCTTGCCGGCGCGTGCGGCCGCGTCGCGATAGGCCTGGATGGGTCCCTCGGCCATGGTGGCGGCACCACCGCCGACGGCGCCCTTGATGCCGTGTCGGACCATGAAGTCGAGGCCGCGCGGGCTGGCGCTCACCACGGGCTGCCAGCATTCGACAGGCCTATTGACGGGGCGCGGCACCAGCGTCAGCTCCTTGAGGATGTAACCGCGGTAAGGCACCTCGGGTGGCAAGGTGTAGTGCTTGCCCTTGTGCGAGAACGTTTCGTTGTTGAAGGCCTTGAAGATGATCTCGACCTGCTCCTCGAACAGCTCGCGGTTGGCGTTCTGGTCCTGCATCGGCGCCCCGAACGCTTCGACCTCGCGCGTGTGATAGCCGCGGCCGACCCCGAACACCGTGCGCCCCTTGGTGAGGATGTCGGCGACCGCATAGTCCTCGGCCAGGCGCAGCGGATGCCACATCGGCGCAATATTAAAGCCGCAGCCGATCTTGAGGCGCTTCGTCACGTGCGCAAGGTGCACCGCCAGCATGAGCAGATTGGGGATGCACTCATAGCCCTCGTGCTGGAAGTGGTGCTCTGCGAGCCAGAGCGTGTCGAAGCCCAGCGCATCGAGCTTCTTGGCGACGGCCTCCGTCTTCTCGAACACGGAGGCCAGCTCTTCATTGGAATAGCGCCGCTCGTTGGCGGGCGTCGCCAGCTGGCCCATGTCGCCCAGGTCGATGTGGCCTGGGTACACCGTGACGAATTTGCGGATCATGGCCCTTCCTCTTGCAGCCAATTACTTTTGCCTGCTGCAGTCTGACACAGGCGGGTGCGGAGCGCGAGACAAACAGGCCGTCTGCAAGCGGCGTGCGTCAGTGCAGCTTCACGTGCGGCTCGGTGCGACGGGTGATCAGGCGGGCGACGGTCTCGAAGGGGCATGCGGACCATGAGCCTTGGCAGCAGGCGCCTTCTCCTCTCGGGCTGCTTGTAAGCCTGCTGCGCAGGCGACGCTTCCCTTGCGCCGCCTCTGGGAACCGACGGCTTGCCCGATGTGTGACGTCCCTCTCAGGCGTTGCTTCCGCGCGCGCGCGCTCCGGCCGTGCTGCCGGCGATGCGGCCGAACACGGCGCCGTTGGTGAGGCCGGTGCCGCCCGGGTAATTGAAGTAGAAAATGCCTCCCACCATCTCCCCCGCGGCGTAGAGGCCGGGGATTGGGTGTCCGTCCGTGTCGATGACGCGGGCGGTGGTGTCGATCTTGACACCACCGAACGTGAAGGTGAGCCCGCAGGTGACGGCATAGGCTTCGAACGGCGGCTCCTCGATGGTGACGGCCCAGTTGGATTTTTCGATCGCTAGCCCCACCGTGCGGCGGCCATCCTTGGTATTGGGGTTGAACGGCACATCCCGCTTCACGGCCGCGTTAAACTCCTTGATGGTTTTGAGAGCCTTGCCGGCGTTGACGCCTTCGAGCTTTTCGACGAGCTCCTCGAGCGTGTTGGCGGACGCCTTGGTAATGCGCTTGATGCGGTACTCGTCGCGCAAGAGATGCAGCACCTTCTTGTCGAAGATCTGCCAGCAGAACTGCCCAGGCTGCATCAAGATCACGCGCCCGTACTTGGCATAGGTGTAGTTGCGGAAGTCGGCACCCTCGTCGACGAAACGCTCGCCGTTGGCGTTGATCATGATCGAGAAGGGATAGTTGTGCTTCTGGAAATTGTCGCCCACCGAGAGATCACCGAATTCGGGAGCGTTGCGGTCCCAGGCCACCGCATGGCCGCCGGACCAGTTGCCGGTCGGCATGGCGTTGGCTTCAAGCGCCATCCGAATGCCGTCGCCCGTGTTGAAGCGCGTGCCGCGCACCTTGGCGAGCTCCCAGCCCGGACCCATGTAGCGTGTGCGCCACTCGGCGTTGGCCTGGAAGCCGCCGGCCGCCAACACCACGTTCTTCGTCCTCACCGAACCGGTGCGCCCACCTTGGCGCACGCGAATGCCCTGCACGCCATCGTCGTCGGTGATGAGCCCGATTGCCCTGGAGTCATAGCTGAGCGCGATGCCGTTCTTTTGCGCCGCGGTCGTGAGCGCGGCGACGAGCCCCGGTCCGCCGCCATGGCTCTCGATGGTGAGGCCACCCCAGAACTTAAATCTGCCGTCAACCTTGAAGGCCTGCCGGCCCCAGATGGGCGCAAACCGCACGCCCTTCACCCGCATCCAGCGCAGTGTCTCGCGGCTCTTTCTGACCAGCACTTCGCTCAGCTCCGGATCGGTGCGGTATTCGGTGACGCGATACATGTCATCGAAAAACTGATCTTCGGTATACGTACCAAAATCCGTTTGGGCGATCTCCTGCTCGGTGAGGTCGGGCATCAGCGCCTTGAGATCCTCGACGCCGTCGTAGACGCAGCGCATGGCGCCGGCGGTGAAGCGGCTATTGCCGCCGGCCTCCTCCTCCGGCGCGCGCTCGAGCACAAGCACTGACACGCCATGTTCGCGAGCTGCCAGCGCTGCACACAAGGCGGCATTGCCGCCGCCGACAATCACCACATCAGCCGAGGCGGGAAGCATCGCGTTTGCTCCTTATCTGTTCAGGCCGCCCACTATACGAGACCGGCCGGCAACTTCTAGGTGCGTGACCGGTAGGCTGACCGGCCGCGACGCCTTGTCCCCGCGCTGGCTGAGGTGCGATGCTTGCTAAGGCTGACGGAGCCGGTGCGGTCCCGCCAGCAGAACGCGAGGACAGCGGCCCATGTATGCACGCGTGACGCAGTTTCAGGTTGATCCCTCTCGCCTCCCGGAGCTCGCGGCCAAGATCGAAGAAATGGGCCCCCTTGCCAAAACGCTGCCCGGCATGATCGATGCCTACGCGGCGTGGCGGCCGGACGGGCAAGGCCTGATCGTGGCGCTCTATGAGAGCAAGGCCGCGGCTGATCGCGCGGTCATGAGGATCCAGGCGCTCTGGGGGGATCTCGTGAACTTGCTCAGCGGTGCGCCGCGAACCGACGTCTATGCCCACGTCGAGCACATCACCCGCTGAGCGCGGCGCCGCCACCCTTCCACCCCCTGAAGGAGGCGGTCCAGCCGCCCTGGCAGAAATGGGGGATCTTCCTCGGTTCCACCACGGGCGGCGCCTGCGGCGCCGGCCGAGGCTTCCATGCTGAGCCCTACATCTTGTGCGCAATGTAGGATCGTGCCAGGACAATCGCGGACATGAGCGGTTAAAGTTGACGCTGGATAGAAGGGTCCCGCCGCGCCGTCCGGGAGCCCATCGCGCGACGGCAACGCTCCAACCAGCAGAGCCCGTCAGATGGACCGCAACAAGCTCGACATCCTACGTGCACGCTATGCGGACGCGGGCGCGGGGCTGTCCCACAATCCGGAATTCCGCAAGATCCTGGAGCAGGTGTTTGCCGGGACCGATCGCCGGCCAAAACCGTACGAGGGCGTCTCCACACTGCTCGACGCGCCGCTGCGCGAGCACGCCGTGCAGCAGGGCAAGCTCGAGGACCTTGCGGTGGCGCTGGTGGGCGTGCCCATGGATCTGGGTGTCACCAACCGGGCGGGCGCCCGACACGGGCCACGCGCGGTGCGGTGCGTCGAACGCATCGGACCCTACCATCATGTGCATCGCCTAGCGCCGCTCGCCGAGGTCGCCGTCGCCGACGTCGGTGATGTCCCCTTCCGCAGCCGCTTCAGCCTGGAGGAGAGCCATCAGGATATCGAAGCCTTCTATGCAAAGCTGGTGACAGCGCGGGTGGCGCCGCTGAGCGTCGGCGGCGACCACTCGATCACGCTGCCAATCCTTATGGCGGTGGGTGCGAAGGAGCCCGTCGGCCTGGTGCACATCGACGCCCACTGCGACACGGGCGGCCCGTTCGAGGGTTCCAAGTTCCATCACGGCGGGCCGTTCCGGCAGGCCGTGCTGGCCGGGGTCTTGGATCCTGAGCGTACAATCCAGATCGGCATCCGCGGCGGGGCCGAATACCTGTGGGAGTTCTCCTACGAGAGCGGCATGACCGTCATCCACGCCGAGGCATTGCAGCGCGATGGCATCGCGCCAACTCTGGAGCGGCTTCGCGCTATCATCGGCGATGGGCCCACCTATCTATCCTTCGATGTGGACAGCCTCGATCCGGCCTTTGCCCCGGGCACGGGCACCCCGGAGGTCGGCGGCCTGAGCACCGCCGAGGCCTTGGCGCTGGTGCGCGGCTGCGCCGGGCTTGACATCGTCGGCGGCGACGTGGTCGAGGTGGCGCCGCAATACGATCCCACCAGCAACACCGCACAAGTGGGTGCGCAGATGCTGTTTGAGATCTTGGCGCTCGTGGCCCTTGCGCGCCTGCGACGCCGATAGCAGGGACATCCCCCCGGGAGGTTGGCGTGAGCCACCACCCCCGGCGTCGCGGGCCTCCCGCAATCCGCTTCGGTGGACTACACTTGCGGCAAACCGGCCGACTGTCCCTTGCGCGATGGCCGGGTTGATCAAGAGGGAAGGCCTTCATGCCGACGTCGGTCAACGCGGGCGCTCGTCTCGACCGCCTGCCCATCAGCTCATTCCATCACCGCATTTTTTGGCTGGTCGGCGCCGGCATGTTCTTCGACGGCTATGACCTCTATGTCGCCGGCAGCGTGTTGGCGGCCACCGTCAGCAGCAAGTTCTCCACGCTCACACAAAATCTGCAGTTCATTTCGCTGACCTTCGTTGGCATGACGGTCGGTTCTTTTGTCACCGGCTTCCTGGGCGACTGGTTCGGGCGGCGCTTCACCTACCAAGTCAACCTGCTGATCTTTGGCCTCGCCTCGCTGGCTGCGGCCTGCGCCCAGAACATGGAGCAGCTCATCGCTTGCCGCTTCGTACAGGGGCTGGGCCTCGGCGCTGAGATCGTCGTGGGCTACTCGACCCTGACCGAGTTCGTGCCGCCTCGGTCGCGCGGTCGCTGGCTTGCCTTTATGGCATTCCTGACGGTGGCCGGATTCCCGGCAACCTCGCTCATCGCCTACTTGATTGTGCCGACCTGGGGATGGCGGCCGCTGTTCGTGATCGCAGGCGTTGGTGCGCTCCTCGTCTGGTACCTGCGCAAGGCGCTGCCCGAATCCCCGCGCTGGCTTGAGTCCAAGGGCCGTGTTGCGGAAGCCGAGGCGCTGATGCAGGCCATCGAGGCGGAAGCGTCAGCTGCCGGTCCGCTGCCGACGCCCGCTCCGAGCGCGGTCACCCCGCCTGTCGGGGCGCTGGCGTTGCTGAGGCCCCCACTGCTGCAGCGTCTGCTGCTGGGGTGTTGGGTGCTCATCACCATCAACACGCTGATCTTCGGCTTTGTGATTTTCCTGCCGCAGTTCTTTCTGCGCCAGGGTCTTAGCATCAGCCAGTCGTTCGGCTACACGCTGGTGCTGGCCAGCGGTTCGCTCATCGGCTGCGCCGTTGGCGCGTTTACCGCTGATCTCATCGGCAGGCGCTGGAGCATCATTGGGGCTTCGATCGCGACCATCGTGGTGGGCTCAATCTACGCCGGCTTCAGCGCCGCCTCCGACCCGGCAATCGTGCTGAGCGTCGGCTTCGTGTTGATCGTCGCCATCTATGTGCAGACGGCCATTTTGTTCGGCGTTTACACGCCCGAACTCTTCCCCACGGAGGTGCGCCTGCGCGCCAATGGCATCTGCAACACGCTGGGGCGGCTCGCCACCGTGTTCTCACCGTTCCTCGTGGGTCATCTGATGCAGACCTATCAGCTGCCGGGGGTCATCGGCCTGATGGTCGCGCTCTTGCTCGTGCAGATCGTTGCCGTCTTCGTCTGGGGCGTGGAATCGCGCAAGCGCGGACTGGAGGAAATGGCAGTGGCCTCCCAGCCGGTATGAGGGATCGACCCTCGCCGGCCGGGTGCTTCACGCGTGCTTCCCCGGGGGATCAAGCCCCTGCTCCAGATCGCGGCGCAGAGCTTTCGAGCGCACGCTGGTAGGCGAGCGGGAGGGGCCTCAGCGCGGAGAGGAGGTGGCGCTCCCCGTCGATCCTGCAAGCGTGCTCGTGTTTCCCGCAAAGAGCCTGTGAGGATGAGCGAAAATTAATGCCGGATGGCCCTCGAAACATCTGCAATTCAAGCGCTTAGACGACGCTAGGACGGGTGTGGTAACCTTGCCCGCACGGGTCGTTTCTGCGATAGTGACCACAAACACACATGTGCAGCTGCGGCTGCAAAGCGGGAGCGAGAGCGATATGGGTAGCCTGAGCGTCTGGCACTGGCTGCTGTTCTTGGCAGTGGCCCTGCTGATGTTTGGCGGCAGTGGCAAGATCTCTTCCATCATGGGCGACGTTGCCAAGGGCATCAAAAGCTTCAAGAAGGGCATGGCCGAGGAGGATGAGCCCGCCAAGAAGGACGAGCCGCCCAAGGTTTTGGAAGGGGCGGGCGGCAAGCCGAGCGAGCAACAGTCGGCCGTGGAGCCCAACAAGGCCGGGTGGGGCGCCAAGACCTGATCGGGTGCGGATCCGATGATCATCACCGCGGCCGCTGGCTCGGGCCAGATTGGCTTGTGAGCGCGCCACAGAGTTGAGCCGATGTTCGACTTCACCTCCAGCAAGCTGTTGATCCTCGGCATCGTGGCGCTGCTCGTCATCGGCCCCAAGGACCTGCCGGCGCTGTTGCGTACCGTCGGCAAGTACGTGGGCATCATCAAGCGCCAAGCGGCCGAATTCCGGGCTCAATTCGACGAGGCGATGCGCGAGAGCGAGCTTGCCGAGCTCAGGAAGTCGGTGGAGAGCATCCAGCAAGAGACCGAGACGGCGATGCAGGACGCTCAGTCCTCGGTCGAGCAGCATTTGGCGGACGCTCGCGCGAGCGTAGACGGGGCGATCGCCGACCCGAAACCTGCAGTCAACTCCGAAACTTACGAGCATCCAACGGCGCTGGCCGGCGATGCCGGCGCGGCGGCCCAGGGCGCGCCGGAGAAGGCCGACGTGGTCAACGGATCAAGCCACCCGGCCGACACCGCGACGGTGGCCGCCAACGAGGCCGTCGAGGGTGCCACTACCTCGCCACAGCCGACCGAGCGGGCGAGTGAGAAGAGCGGAGCCTGACCGGTGCAGGAGAGCGTCAATCGCGAGGGTCACGACGAAATCGAGGCGTCCAAAGCGCCGCTGATGGACCACCTGATCGAGCTGCGCCAGCGCATGATCTACGCGCTGAGCGGTATCGGCGTCGGGTTCATCATCTGTTTTGCCTTTGCCACCAACATCTACAATCTTTTGGTCCTGCCCTACGTGTGGGCCCGGGGCGAGGGCCACAAGATCGAGATGATTTACACGGCTCCGCACGAGTTCTTCTTTACCAAGCTGAAGCTTGCCCTGTTTGGTGCCGTGTTCCTCGCTTTTCCGCTCATCGCCTACCAGATCTACAAATTTGTCGCGCCCGGCCTCTACAGGAACGAGCGCCAGGCGTTCCGCCCCTACTTACTGTGGACCTTCGTGCTGTTCATCCTCGGTGCTCTGGTGGTGTTTTTCATCGTCATGCCGCTTGCCATGAGGTTTTTCCTGTCGATGGAACAGACGGGCGGCCAGGTCGAGATCCACCTGCAAGCGCGCGTGAGCGAATACCTCTCTCTCATCATGACGCTGATCTTGGGGTTCGGCATCATGTTCCAGCTGCCCGTGCTGCTGACGCTGCTGGCCCAGGCCGGCATCATCAGCGTACAGAACCTCAAGGATTTCCGACGCTACGCCATCGTTGCCATCACTGCCGTCGCCGGCATCCTCTCGCCACCCGATCCCTTCAGCATGATGGCCATGGCTTTGCCGACCATCTTGCTCTACGAGGCCGCCATCTATGCGGTGGGCCGGGTGGAGAAGGCGCGCCTTGCCAAGGAGGCTGCCGCCGCGCAAACACCGGCGGCGTGACGTTCGCGCTCGCGACAATCCTAGGCCTTGCGGCCATAGGTGAGGAGGCCGGCGCGGCCCTTTGGCGGACGAGCGCGGATCGCCGCCTCGTTGGGCACGCAGCCCCAGCCCGGCCGATCCGGCACAATAAGATGGCCGTTCTCGAACACCGGCGGATGATCGACAAGCTCGTCGTCCCAGGCGAGGCGGTCGATGTCGGTTTCCATGATGCGCAGGTTGGGCACGGCGGCGGCAAAGTGCGCATTCATCATGGTGCACAGATGCCCGTAGAAGTTATGCGGTGCCACATTGACCTCGTGCGCCTCGGCGGCGCAGGCAATTTTCATGGACTGCCACACGCCGTTCCAGGGCGTGTCGATGATCGCCACATCCACGGCTTGCTCGCGGAAATAGGGCAGGAATTCGCGCAGGCCAAGCAACGTCTCGCAGGATGAGATCGGGTGCCTGCTTTGGCGGCGAATGAGGCCCAGCGCCTCTGGATTGAAGGTATCGATCTCGACCCAAAACATATCGAGGTCGGCGATGGCGCGCAGAATCTTGAGGTAACCTTCGGTCTTGGCGTTGAAGTTGAGATCGAGCAGCAGGTCGACGTCGGGTCCCGCGCCCTCCCGGATCGCTTCCAGATGCATGCGCAGGTTGCGTAGCACGTTTCTGTCGACGTTGAGCTCCGGCAAAAACGGCACGCCAAAACCGGGCCGCCAGCCCTTGGGGTTTTTGCCGCCCGCGGCGTAAAGAAAGATGTTGGTCTTGAGCGCGGTGAACTTCTTCTCCCGCACCTCACGGCCGATGGCCTTGACGCCCTCCAGGTCGGTGATGGGGGGCTCAAAGAAGCTCGGGTGATTGATGCGCCAGGTGGCGCAGTGGGACCAGTAGACGCGGATGCGATCACGCACTTTGCCGCCGAGCAGCTCATAGCAGGGCACATTGAGCGCCTTGGCCTTGGCGTCGAGGAGCGCGTTCTCGATGGCCCCGATGGCCTGGGCCACCACGCCGCCGGATCCCGGTCGGGTGGCGCAGTAAAGCTCCGCGTAGATGCGCTCGTGCTCGCCGGCCCGCTGGCCGATGACAATCGGGGCCAGGCGCTCGATCACGGTGCCCACCCCTGGCGAGCCAAACCCCTCGTCGAACTCGCTCCAGCCCACGATGCCTGCTTCGGTGGTGAGCTTGACGAAGTGGTAGTTGCGCCAGCCTGCATCGCAGGCGAGCGTCTCGACGTTGACAACCTTCATCGGTGCTTTTCTCCCGCGGCAACGGGCAAGCCTAACACGGGCGCCCGGAGCCTTCAGCCGCGGCCGCAGCAAGGCTGCCGACCGGCAAGCAGGGGGTCGGCGGGTTTCCCACAGTCTGTTCGCAGCTCGTCCCCAGGTTTCGCCATTTCTGCCACCCAGGCCCCTGCGTGGCCATTTTGGCGTGGACAATCAGGGCGTCGCCTTGCCATGCGCGGCCGGCTTGGCTTACGTCACCGACGCGATGGGGGCGGAGCAGGCGTCAGCCACCCGAGCCGCAACAAAACGCCGCACGCAGCCATGGCGTGTCGGCAAGAACATGAGGGACGCAATGGCGATCGCCGAACTGAGTCACGAGCGCGTCAGCAATCCCGTCGATCTCGTCGAGGACATCGCCGCACGCAACGACTGGGCGACGGAGCGTACCAGCACGGACGAGCTCACCTTGACGGTGGCTGGACAGTGGGCCGACTATCACGTTTCGCTCAACTGGCGCGACGACCTGGAGACGCTGCACATCGCCTGCGCGTTCGACGCCAAGGTGCCCGACAACCGGTTGCCTTAGGTCTACCGGTTGGTGGCGCAGATCAATGAACAGCTCTGGCTTGGCCATTTCGACGTGTGGCTCAACGAGGGGCTGATCATGTACCGCCAGGGCCTCATGTTAAACGGAGCGCTGGCCACCCCGCATCAGTGTGAGGCCCTGCTCAAGGCGGCCTTTGAGGCATGCGAGCGCTACTATCAGGCCTTTCAGTTCGTGGTCTGGGCCGGCAAGGAAAGCCGTGAGGCGCTGGCCTCCACCATGTTCGAGACGGAGGGGCAGGCTTAAGGCCGGGGATGGCGGCCTCGAGCAGGCTCGAGGCCACAGCCTGCGTCAAGCCCCGCGTCCTTGGCCTCGGAGAGCCCGCCGGTATCAACCGTAAACAGGTGCGATGCCCTCTATTCCCGCGCGGCGCTGTCCATCAAGCGCGTTGGGCGAGAGGATGTCGCATCGTCGTTCCGTTGGGAGAGGCCATGATCGATCACGTGTCGGTTCCGGTGCGCAATCTTGCAGCTGCGGCCGCGTTCTACCAGCGGCTGCTCGAGCCGCTTGGGTACACCAGGCTCGTGACGCGGCCGGGGACTATCGGTTTCGGCAAGAAATATCCCGAGCTGTGGCTCAACCTGCGCACCGACCTCGCAGTCGCGCCCACGGACCCCGGCGGGCACGTCGCCCTGCGCGCGGCCAGCGAGGAGACGGTGCGCGCCTTTCATGCGGCGGCCTTGGCCGGGGGCGGAACGAGCGCCGGCGAGCCGGGGCCCCGTCAAGCCGCGATGACCACCTATTTCGGCGCCTTCATCCTCGATCCGGACGGCAACAAGCTTGAGGCCGTCTCTTTCCCAGGGCCCGCCGCGTAGCCTTGGTTTGGCGTCCCGCTCCCGCTCAGCAGCCGAGTGCGCCGAAGAGGCGCCGATAGCCGGTGACCGCTTGGTCGAAGAGGATGTCACCGGGGCGCAGCGGCCGAGCAAGCGCAAGCCCATCGAGCGTGCGGCAGCGGGAGAGCGCCACGTAGGCCTGCCCATGCGCGAACGTTCCGCGTCCCAGATCGATATACGTTTTGTCCAGGGTCAGGCCTTGGCTCTTGTGGATGGTGAGCGCCCAGGCCAGCCGCAGCGGGAATTGGCGGAACGTGCCAGCGACCGTCTCTACGATCTTTTCTGCCGCCTTGTCGTGAGCGTAGCGCCGGCTCTCCCAGGTCGCTTGCTCCACTTCGTGCTCGCGGCCATCGACCTCGATCCACACCCGGTCCGCCTCCAGCCGTGCGACACGGGCGATCGTGCCGTTGACCCAGCGGCGGTCCGGGTCATTGCGCAGGAGCATCACCTTGGCGCGGGATTTCAAGATCAGTGCACCATCGGTCGGTTGGGCTGACTGGCTGAACTCCCCGGTGGTGACGGCTTGGTAGATGTGCGGCGCTCCCGGCAGCGCATTGAGATAGGCCGTGTTGATGCGTCCGGCCGCCGCATTGGTAGGTGTGAGGATGACGTAGGGCTCCCCCTCCGACAGATTGCGAATCGGGAGCACGCGGCCATTGAGGAGAGCGAGGTCGCCCTCGTCCACATCGCCTTCGCGGATCCTATTGAGCACCTGGAGGAGGGCCGCATCCCTTTGCCGAAACACCTCACAGAGTTCGATCAGCGACGTGCCGGCGCCCTCGCCGAGCGAGCTCAGGCTGAAGAAGAACGGGCCCCCGTACTGAGATTCCAGATGCTGGGCAACGTCCGCTTCGTTGACGACGGGGGGCAGTTGGTGCAGGTCCCCAAAGAGGGCGAGGCGAACACCGCCGAAGGCCTCGCGCGGCCGACCGCGATTGACACGAAGGGACTGATCGATGGCCCACATGAGGTCGGATCGCACCATCGACACCTCGTCGATGACGAGGAACTTGAGCCGACGCATGAGCCTGCCGTTGCGGCTGCGGCGGATGTCGTCGGGCCGGATCAGTCGCGGCGGGAAGCCGAAGAACGAGTGGATGGTCTGGCCGCCGACGTTGATGGCGGCGAGGCCGGTGGGTGCGAGCACCACCATGGCGTCGGGCAGGAGATCCCTAAGGCAGGTCAGCAGCGTCGACTTGCCGGTGCCGGCGCGTCCGGTTACGAACAGGTGGCCGTCGGCTTCCCTGAGGAAGTCGTAAGCGGCGCGGTACTCGCGCGTCGGCGCGATCCCACCCGGCCAGGGCGCGGCTTGGGTGTGGTGCGGGGCAACGGCGACAGCGCGATCAGCCAAGTGTGCGTCCAACGCTTCGGGTCTCGAATCGCAGTGACTATAGGCCACTTGCGGGCGGCCCCTAATCCCCTGGGGCGCAGCCGCTTAGCCCGACAGCACCCGGTCCACCCAGGCAAAGAGCTTGTCCGAGACGCTGCCGGCGGAGCTGGTGGCCGGCTCCTGCCTCTCGCCCGTCCTGGGCGTTGCGCCATCTCGGCGGGGCCGTGGAGGCAGGTATTTGTTGACGGGCTTGTAGCCGAACTCTGCCAGCAGGTCGAACCCGCCGCGCTCGCCCACGAGCTGGGACACCGCGCTCCCCGGATCGGCCAGGTCGCCGAAGTGGCGCGCGCCCGTGGGGCAGGCGCGCACGCAGGCCGGGACGCGGTCTTCCTGTGGAAGGTGTTCGTTGTAAATCCGGTCGATGCATAGCGTGCACTTCTTCATGACGCCCTGGCCGTAGTCATACTCGCGCGCGCCATAGGGGCAGGCCCACGCGCACAGCTTGCAGCCGATGCAGGTCTCGGGGTCGACCAGGACAATGCCGTCCTCGGCGCGCTTGAAGGAGGCCCCCGTCGGGCACACGGTGACGCACGCAGGCTCCTCGCAATGCAGGCACGAGCGCGGGAAGTGCACCGTACGGCTCGTCGCACCCTCGCCCACCTCGTAGCTGTGCACTCGGTTGAGCCAGGCGCCGTGCGGATCCGTGCCGTAGGCGTCCTGATCGGTGAGAGGGGCGCTGTAGCCGCCGTTATTCCATTCCTTGCAGGACGTCGCGCAGGCCTGGCAGCCCACGCACGTGTCAAGGTCGATGACGAGGCCCAGCTTTTTTGCGGTCGAACCGGGGAGCGCGGTCATGGGCGCTCTCCGCGAGGTCGTGGACGAGGCGGTGCGGCCAGCGGTTCAAACCGCGGCCAGGTGCGGGCATCAGCGCCGGCCGCCAGCTCGATGCGCACCTTGAGGTCGTACCAGGCGGCCTGGCCGGTGATCGGATCGCTGTTGGAGTAGCGAAAGCCGCCGGGTTGTTCTGGCAGGAGCTCCGCGATCAGGTGATTGAGCAAGAAACCGCGCGTGGCCTCGGGTGCATCCGGTTCCAGGCCCCAGGCGCCCGACCGCTTGCCGATCGCGTTCCAGGTCCACACGGTGTCGGGATTGACGCCTTCCATCAGCTTCACCTGCGCCTTCACCCGGCCGATGCGGCTCACAATCCACACCCAGCAATCGTCCTCAATGCCAAGCTCGGCCGCTCGCGCACGGTTGAGGTAGAGCCGGTTGGCGGCGTGGATTTGTCGCAACCACGCGTTCTGCGACCCCCAGCTGTGATACATTGCCATCGGCCGCTGCGTGATGGCGTGCATGGGGAAGGCCGCCCCGTCTCCCTCTTCGTCCTCGCACGGCGGATACCAGAAAGGCAGAGGATCGAAATACCTCTCGATGCGCGCGCGGTCGGGCTCCGGCGGACGCACCGCCGCATGACCTCGCGCGGCGAGTCGCATTCTCTGCATGGGTTCGCTGTAGAGTTGGAACAGGATCGGTGTGGGTGTGAGGCGCATGCCCTTGTCGAGAGCCCACTCGATGTAGTCGCGGTTGGCGTGCCGGTAAAAGCGCATGTGCTGAGGCAGATGATGCAAGTGGAAGCAACCCTCGGCAATGTACTGCTCGAGCTGACGCGGGTTGACGTCGCCGCGACCAAAGTCACCTCCGTTTTTGCCGCGATGGCCTGCGAGCGGGCCGATGCCGGGACGGCGCTCATGGTTGACAAGATAATCCGGATAGCCGCCGGGATACCTCGCACTTCCGTCTTCCTTGACCATGCCGGGCAGCTTGAGGCGCGCGCCGAGCTCGAGCAGGACGTCCTGGAATGGGCGCACGTCGCGATCTGGCGCCACCACCGGCTGGCGGATGGCGTCGGCGGGT
>JAMXLN010000337.1 GCA_024281145.1 Hyphomicrobiaceae bacterium
TGCCGATCGCGCCGACGGCATTTACCGTTAGCGGCGAGCTCGACCTAGAGGGTCAGCGGCAGGTCTATGATTGCATGATCGACCAAGCTGTCGATGCCATCTGCATTCTAGCGAATTACTCCGAACAATTTCTCCTGTCGGACGAAGAGCGGGGGATCGAGCTCAGCCTTGCGCTCGAGCACGTCCGGGGTCGCGTGCCGGTCATTGTAACCTGCAGCCATTTCTCCACCGATATCGCGGTCGCCCGCGCGAAGGCAGCGGCCGCTGCGGGTGCCGCTATGCTGATGATGATGCCGCCTTACCATGGTGTGGGATTGCGCGCCGACGAGGCGGGCATGATCGAACATTTCGCGCGAGTGGCCGATGCCGCACGATTGCCTATCATGATCCAGGATGCGCCGCTCTCGGGCGTGCACTTGAGCGTCCCGTTCCTCGTGCGGCTGGCTCGTGAGGTGCCGCTGGTGTCATACTTCAAGATCGAGGTGCCGGGCACGGCCGCGAAACTGCGCCAGCTGGTCGCGTCGGGCGGCAAGTCCATCGCTGGCCCATTCGACGGCGAGGAAGCTATCACCTTGATGGCCGACCTTGAAGCCGGCGCGACCGGCACAATGCCGAGTGCACTGTTGCCTGACCTGATCCGTCCCGTGCTCACCTCCTACATGGCCGGCGACAAGGCCAAGGCTGCTGGGGTTTACGCAACGATCTTGCCGCTGATCAATTACGAGAACCGTCAGTGCGGTCTGCGTGCAACCAAGACGGTTATGATGGAAGGCGGTGTCATTCGCAGCGATTTCGTCCGCCACCCCCTCGTGGGGCTCGATCCGCCGACCCGTGCGGGCCTCTTGGAGCTGGCTCGCGTCGCAAACCCTCTTGCCCTTCGCTGGGGAAAGTGATCCCGGAGGAGCATCTAATGGCTCACTTCATTGCCGGCTCGGTCGTGGCGGACGAACTGTCGCCCTCGTCGTGACCACCTTTGGCAATGTCAGGTTGGCAATGTTCTGGCCCTACCAAAGCTTGGTGCAAAATGACGAGCTACCAAGCCTCAAGATTTTCGGGGGCCTGTGCGCACCGGAGAGGCACCACTGCGGCTGGTCGTCGCGTAGCGCGGAAGGTCATCGAGTATCTCCAGCCAGGGCAGCTGTTCCACCGTGAACACATGCCGACTGGGCGAGACCGCGCGCGGATCCAGCAAGGATGCTGCATACAGGTGTACTTCGTCCGGTACGCGTTCGCTTTCATAGGTCAGGGGGGAGCCACAGCTCTCGCAAAAGCCGCGCCTTACCCCGGGCGAGGAGCTGAAATAACGGGGGGTGCCCTTGGTAAAGGAGAAGATGCGCCGCGACACGGAAAGCCACGTGGTCAACGGCGAAGACGTTGCGCGCCGGCAGCTCTCGCAGTGGCAGTGCAAGGTCCAATTCGGCGTGCCTTCATATCGGAATGTGATCGAACCACACAGGCATCTGCCTTCGACGGCATTCAAGAGCTGCGCCCTCCCTGCTTCGATGGAAGTTGCGACGTTGCCGCTTGCCTGCATCTCGTGTCAATGACACTCGGTTCGCCACGGATCAGGTTGGCCCAACTAGACGGCCGTCCTATTCTCGGGGCATAGGGATATCTGGACGCAAGGCGATGGTGACGGCAAGCGGGGGAACGCTGTTTCTGGTGGTAGGGCCAAGCGGTGTGGGCAAGGATGCCCTCATTCGCGCAGCGCACCGGCGCCTCCTACCCCATGGCTTTGTCTTTCCGCGCCGCTGGATTACTGCGTCGCATGATCGAGGTGAGGATCACATTCCCGTAAGTTGTGCGGATTTCGACGAAGCGGTCGCACGAGGTTTCATCGACCTGAATTGGGCCGCCCATGGGCTGCGGTATGGCATCCCCGCAACGGTCCGCGATGATCTGAGCGGGGGGTTGCACGTGATTATCAACGTGTCGCGCTCGCTGATCCTGGAGGCTCGCGCGCGTTTTCCACGCGTGCGCGTCGTCCACGTGACTGCAGCAAAGGAGCTGGTGCGCTTGCGCCTGTTGCAGCGCGCCAGGGAAGATGCCGATGGCATTGAAGAGCGGATGCAAAGATCTGCGCCATCCCCCGCCGATCAAGGCGATGTCGTCCCGTTCTCGAACCATTTGCCCTTGCCGGAATCGGCCGACCGATTTGCGCAGACAATCCTTGCCGCGAGATGTTGCTAGCCTAACGATGACCTCGCAGGCGCAAGCGGGCGATGCCCCGGAACGGCGCCGTCGGGTCGCTCTCTTCCACCACCACCACCACATCGATGGTGAGTGGTTTGCCGGCGACGTGCGCTGCAGCGCCACGCAAGGCGTCATGGATAGGCCCGGCGAGTTGCGCTGGTATTGGGTCCGTCAGCGTCATGTGGAAGCGGTATTGATCAAAGACGTAAGGATACCCCCACGCCTCCAGCAGCTCACTCTGTCGGCTCGATAACCTTGCCGGCGGCCATTTGGTCTCATCGCGAGGCTGCACCGCTCGCAATGGATCGAGGCCTTCTACGAACGCCACCGCCAACGCGTTGAGCTCCGGGCATGCCCGCTGCGGGGTCAGGGCGACGAAGTCGCCGAGCATGGCGACATCGAGACCCGAAATCACCACCGCAGGGCAGCGATCAGCGATGTCGGCGGCGAGCTTAAGCACGTCGATGCGCGAGCGGTCGGCAAGAAGCGTGAATGGTGCCTTCAAGGTGGCATGAAATCCGTACCGTCTGGCCCGGCCGGTCAAACGTGCGAGTTGCCCCTCGGCGAGGCCCGGAACGTTGAGGCGCTCCCGCTCAGTTCCGCGCTCAAGATCGTAGCCAAGTATCGCCGATCCGAACTCGGCCAGAGGCGTGTCCCGAGCGGGTACGTAGTAGATGCCATAGCGCATGAATTTGCTCACGCAATGCGTTGTCCTAGCCGCCACACGGCGCGCACAATCGGAGGCCCGCCAGACATAACCGCAATGCGGATGAGATCTGCACGCTGCCCGACGGCAATGCTCCCCCGGTCCGTGAAGCCGACACAGCGCGCAGGCTTGTGTGTCACCATGCCGATCGTGACGTGCAGAGGTATCGAAAGATCGCGATGCAGCATCCAACAGGCCTGCACGAGGCTCGCGGGCACGTAATCCGATGAGAGGATATCGAGGTGTCCTCGAGCGGCCAGATCGGATGCTGACACGTTCCCAGAGTGCGATCCACCGAGCACGATGTTGGGAGCGCCCATGACGATGCTGAGGGCCTTTGCGCGCGCGGTTGCTGCCGCGACCTCCGTTGTCGGAAACTCGCTGATCGTTGCACCCATCGATACCGCATCATCGACGTCGGCCACCGTCGTATCGTCATGCGTTGCGAGCGGCAACGGCCGCCGTTGGATGAGGTTCAGGACCGCCGCGCGATTGCCTTCGGCATAAAGGGCCTGTTCTTCGAACTTGCGCCGTACCAGCGAATCCGTCTCGGCCTCGCTCAGGCCAAGGCGGGTCTTGTTGCGGTAGCGGTACTTCTCCACGTCGATCCATTGCCTCTGTCCGGGTGTGTGATCCATGATCGACACGAGCTCAACGAGCGCGTGTCCGCACACCGGTTCTAATCGCTCGAGCATGTCGGCCGCACTGATCTCACAGCGCAAGTGGAGGTAATGCTCGGCGCGCAGGCGCTGCTGGGCGGTTGCCTCCTCTAGGAATGCCACCGCTTTGGGCAACAGCTGCGCGCGGAAAGCATTGCGCTGCGTGCCACCAACGGTGAGTGCGTCGAACACGGTGGTGATACCCGACAGAGCCATCTGTGCATCGTGGGCGATGATCGCCTCGGCGACCGGCCACATCACGGCCGGCCGCGGCATGACGTTGTGCTCGAGATTGTCCGTGTGGATTTCCACTAAGCCGGGAACCAGGTAATCGCCCTCGAGATCAACCGCGGCGGTAATTGCACTTACGCCGCTCGACACATCTGCAATGAGACCATTTCTGGTTACGACGGTACCGCCAAAGACCTCATCAGCCCCGACAACCTTGGCGTTGGTGAACACTGTCTCAGACACTCTCATGTCAACCGCGCCTGCGCGACGTCGAATTGGCGTGTTCCGAGGCATCGCCGAACATCCTCGTCGTGGAAAATTCCCACGATCGCTGTGCCGCGTGCCATAGCCTCGCCTATCAGGGCGATCACGGCGGCGCGGTTCTCGGTATCCAGGGACGCGGTTGGTTCGTCAAGGAGCAAGATTGGCGATTGAGAGATGAAGCCACGCGCAATGTTCACACGCTGCTGTTCACCGCCGGAGAAGGTGGCCGGAGCAAGCGACCAGAGCCGCTCCGGCACGTTCAATCGCTGGAGCATGGCGGCCGCACGAGCACGCGCGGAGGGGGCGTCAATACCGATATTGCGCAACGGCTCGGCGACCACGTCAAGGGAGGATACCCTCGGGATCACGCGCAAGAACTGGCTGACGTAACCGAGCGTGCGCCTGCGCACTTCGAGCACGATGCGCGGTGCCGCCGAGAGAATGTCCACCCAGAGGCCTTGGTGGCAGACCTCGATGCTCCCGCTTTGCGGCTTGTAATTCGCATACATCGACCGCAGCAGGGTGCTCTTTCCGCAACCTGACGCTCCCCGCAGCACGACGCACTCGCCGGCCATGATATCGAGACTGACATTGTTGAGCACGGACAGCACGACACCGCCCTGTTCGTGGAGGGTGAAGGATTTACTGAGGTTGCGAACCCGCATCACCGCCATGATCAAGCGCTCACACTTGTAGGATCGACGAGACGAGCAGCTGGGTGTAGGGGTGTTGCGGGTCGTCGAGGACCTGATATGTGAGGCCGTTATCGACGATATCGCCCCCCTTCATGACGAACAGGCGATCTGCTAACACACGCGCGACGGCCAAGTCGTGGGTGACGATGATGGCCGCGAGCTGCAGCTCCTGCACCAACGCGCGCAACAGATCCAAAAGGCGCGCCTGCACCGAGACGTCAAGACCGCCGGTCGGCTCGTCCATGAACACGAGGCGGGGTTTAGTAACGAGGTTGCGCGCAATCTGCAAACGCTGTTGCATGCCACCCGAAAACACTCCCGGTAGATCATCGATTCGGTCAACTTCGATCTCGACGCGATTGAGCCAATCCATGGCTTGCGAGCGAATATCACCATAGTGTCGGGCGCCCACGGCCATGAGACGCTCGCCGACATTAGCGCCAGCGCTCACTCCCATCCGCAAGCCATCGCGCGGGTTCTGATGCACGATGCCCCAATCGGTGCGCATCAAGAGGCGCTTGTGCGCATCGCCCATCGTTGCAACGTCGACCATGCCCGTATGCCGGGTTCGATAAAGCATTCTGCCGGAGCTCGGAGTGAGCGTGCCATTCATGCAATTGAGCAATGTGGTCTTCCCCGACCCTGATTCCCCGACGATACAAATGACCTCACCCGCCCACAAATCGAAGCTCACATTGCTGCACGCGACATTGCGGCCATAGAGCTTGGATAGGCTCTGGATCGTGAGAAGCGGCGGCTCGAGCTCGATCACGCAACGGCGTCCTTGGTGGCTGCGAGCGCGTCGGGATCACTCCCGACGTGCCCAGCGGCAACGCGCTGGGCACAGAAATCAGTATCGGAGCAGACATAGAGGCGCTTGCCTTCGTCGTCGAGGATAATCTCGTCGAGATAGCTTTGCCCTGATCCACACAGCGCGCAGGTTTGGGTGAAAGCCTGGAGGCGGAAAGGGTGATCCTCGAAATCGAGGCTCCGCACGTCCGTGAACGGCGGCAGGGCGTAGATGCGCTTCTCCCGCCCGGCGCAGAAGATGAAAGTCGCCTCCGATTGGTGGAGCTTCGGGTTGTCCCACTTCGGGATCGGCGAGGGTGTCATCACATAGCGGCCATTGACCATTACCGGGTAGGCATAGGTCGTGGCGATGTGACCCCAGTGCGCGATATCCTCGTATAGCTTGACGTGGATGAGGCCATACTCGCTGAGCGCATGCATTTTGCGAGTTTCGGTCTCGCGCGGCTCGAGGCGTCGCATCGGCTCAGGAATCGGCACCTGGAGTACCATGATCTGCCCGGGTTTAAGCGGCGTGTCGGGAATGCGATGCCGGGTCTGAACGATGGTAGCCTGCGAGGTTTTCTCGGTGGTTTCCACACCGGCAACGCGGGCGAAGAATTGGCGAATGCTGACCGCATTGGTTGTGTCATCGGCGCCCTGATCGATCACCTTGAGAACGTCCGCCTTCGTGAGGACGCTGGCGGTAATCTGTATTCCGCCCGTGCCCCAACCATAGGGCAGTGGCATCTCCCGACCGCCAAACGGTACTTGGTAGCCCGGAACCGCGATCGCCTTCAAAATGATGCGACGAATGGAGCGTTTGGTCTGCTCGTCGAGGTAGGCAAAGTTGTAGGTGTGGCCGCTTCCCTCAGCAGGCTCTGCATTGCCGGCGGTCATTCCGCCGCCTCCTTTGTCAGGGTTGCGCGCTCCTGTTGCAGCTGACGGACGAGCTGCAGTTCAGCCTGGAAATCGACGTGGTGCGGCAGCTTCAGGTGCTCAACGAAGCCCGTCGCCTCGATACTGTCCGTGTGCGATAGCACGAATTCTTCGTCCTGCGCTGGTCCCGTCGCTATCTCGCCGAGTTCACGGGCACGCAAGGCACGGTCGACCAGCGACATGGCCATGACCTTGCGCTCGTTGGTGCCAAACGCGAGGCCATAACCGCGCGTAAATTTGGGGGCTTCGGTCTCCGTGCCGTGGAACTTGTTGATCATCTCGCACTCGGTAACTTGGATGTCCGCAAGCGAGATTGGAAATCCGAGCTCCTCCGGCTCGATGACCACCTCCACTTCTCCCGTGCGAACCTCTCCAACGAACGGATGGTTGTTGCCATAGCCGCGTTGTGTCGAATACCCCAGCGCCAACACAAAGCCTTCGTTGCTGCGCGCCAGGTTTTGCAGTCGCACGTCACGTGCCGCCGGGAATTTGAGCGGTTCCCGCGTAAGGTCGCCCACGGCGGTGTCCGCTTGGCGCGGCAAGCTCTCGATTAAACCTTCGCGGTTGAGGATATCGACCACGCGCGGTATCGGGGTCCATTCGAGCTCCCCTGCCTCGGCGTCGCTAGAGGTTGCCTCAGCGGTGGGCGAGGTGTGCCGCTCACCGGCCGTGGCGAGCGTGAAGTCGAGCAACCGATGGGTATAGTCGAATGTCGGACCCAAGATTTGACCTCCGGGCAGATCCTTGAAGGCGGCGGACACCCGGCGTTGGACGAACATCTTTTCTGTCGCAATGGGTTGGCTGCTACACAGACGGGGCAACGTCGTGCGGTAAGCGCGCAGCAGGAACACAGCCTCAATGAGATCGCCTTGCGCCTGCTTGATGGCTAGTGCCGCCAGCTGGCGATCATAGATCGAGCCTTCCGCAATGACCCGATCG
>JAMXLN010000338.1 GCA_024281145.1 Hyphomicrobiaceae bacterium
CGTTGAAGATGAAGCGGCTCGAGGAGTTGGTGTTGTCGAGACCG
Source organism: Hyphomicrobiaceae bacterium (assembly GCA_024281145.1). Taxonomy (GTDB): domain Bacteria; phylum Pseudomonadota; class Alphaproteobacteria; order Rhizobiales; family Hyphomicrobiaceae; genus AWTP1-13. The sequence continues at coordinate 45 of JAMXLN010000338.1, forward strand.
TAGTAGGTGGTCGACGTCTTGCTGTCGTCGTACCAGGTGACGACACGATGTACCTGACCCGTGATGGTCAGGGACATCTTGCGATTGCCCTTGCGCGCCGTGGTGGCCTCAAGTTCGGCCACGCGCTCTTCAAGATCGGCGCAGCAGTCGCCACCCAAGTCAGCTGCCTTGGCGGACGGCATCGCCACGCCACCTACAAACAAGCCCGCCGCGGCCACCAGGGCCAATTGGCTGCTTGACTTCAACAGTCCCCCGATCATTCGAACTTCTCCGTTGGACTAACGCTTCTCAGCGAGAGAATTTACCCATCTCCACACGGTCGCCGGGGTCTTCAAAGTGAGCGCCGTCAGACATCCGGCGGGACCGAGTAACGAAGGCTTAACGCACTCTTGAGCGGAGCGTAAACAAGCAAAGCGGAAAACGCACAGGTTTCCATCTAGCGTGTGACTTCAAAGCCACGAAACGAATCGAGTCGGAGACATAATTTTGGGGAATTGCGTAATGCGCGTATATCGGTCAATGATTCGTTGAGGGCAAGGAAGATTTTTGGGGCGGTTTTGCGGCAGGCGCTCTTTTGGCAAGCAATGCGCTGGCGCGACAAAGAAAAAATCTAAACCACGCGCTATCTTAGCGCGCCCGTGCTGGGCCTTGCCACCGCCGCACGCAAGGGATGTGGACAACCGACAGCAGACGTAGCCATGAACGGCCTGACAACCCAAGTCGTGGTGATCGGCGCGGGACCCACTGGACTGACGGCGGCACTCGCCCTCGGCGCGAGCGGCGTGGAGGTGACCATCGCCGCTCCCCCCTATGATCGCGCGCCAATCGAGGCGGACCGACGCACCACTGCGCTGCTGCCCGGCAGCATCGAGCTCCTGAAAAACCTGGGTGTTTGGGCGGCATGTGAACGCCACGCCGCGCCGCTCGAGGGCGTGCGCCTCGTCGACGACCGCGGCGGGCTGTTGCGGGCACCGGAGGTTCTGTTCAAGGCGCAGGAGGTGGGTCGCACGTCCTTTGGCGCCAACATCCCGAACGCGGCGCTCAATGCCGCTCTTCACGCACAGGTGAGCAGCGCACAGCACGTGCGCTGGGCGGCAACGTCAGCCGTCGTCGCGGTTGAGCCGACAGAAGGCGGTGTGGCCCTCAGCCTGGCCGAGGGCCAACGCCTCAAAAGCGCGCTCGCCGTGGCGGCCGACGGCCGCGCCTCCATCGCTCGAGGGGCAGCCGGCATCGCGGTCCGCGTCTGGAGCTACGGCCAAACAGCTGTTGTCACGACGTTTCAGCATACGCGTGCGCACGCGAACATCACGACGGAGCTGCACCGCCGCGCTGGCCCACTCACCACCGTGCCACTCCCTGATCATGCTTCAAGCCTTGTGTGGGTGGAGGAGCCCAGCATCGCCGACCGCCTCTCTGCGCTGGAACCTGCCCTGTTCCTGGCCGAGCTCGCTGGACGACTCCAGGGGCTGCTGGGCTCCGTGCGCGCTGCGGGCCCGATCGCCACCTATCGGCTGTCAGGCCTCAGTGTCGCACGCATGGCGCAGAACCGGGTGGCGCTGGTGGGCGAATCGGCGCACGTGATCCCCCCCATCGGCGCGCAGGGCCTCAATCTCGGGTTCCGCGATGCGGCAGCCCTTGCCGAGTGTGTTGCCCATTCCCTCGCAGAGGGTGAGGATATCGGCGGGGGCGCCACGCTCGCGGCCTACGATCGGGCCCGTGCCGCCGACGTCATGAGCCGCACTTTGTCGGTCGCGGCTCTGAACCGCTCGCTGCTCGACGATTTCCTGCCCGTGCAGGCGCTGCGCGGTCTCTCCCTGCATGTCCTCGCCAATGTCGCCCCAGTGCGTCGCCTGCTCATGCGCGGCGGCCTGGAGGCACCCGGACGGCTGCCGCACCTCATGCAGCCGGGGCACGGGCCGCTAAGGCCCCGCGGACCTCAGAGCCCTTGACGCCAGCGCTGCGACAGGCCAAGTGCGGCCCCGCGCAGCCCTTTCGCTGTCCAGATCAAGGTTTTCCCGCCCAAACGCAATGCCCGACCTTAGAAACCTTCGCTACCGCGCCGAATACATGGCCTTGCGGCTCATCGAAGCCACCCTGCGCACCGTTCCGCTCGACTTCGGTGTGAACGTGTCGGCCAAGGCGTGGCGCCTGTTCGCACGCTTTGACCACCGTCATGAGCGCGCCCTCGAAAACCTTGCCATTGCCTTTCCCCATAAGACGCTCGCTGAGCGCCGGAGGATCGCACTCGCCATGTGGGAGAACCTCGGTCGCGTGATGGCCGAGACCATGCAGATCGACCGCATTCTCGGCGAACCTGATCGCATCGAAATCGTGAGCCAGAACATCCATCACCGTTACAAGGACAAGCTGGGCCCCGCCGTCGGCGTTTCCCTTCACATGGGCAATTGGGAGCTCGCCATTTGGCCGTTCACGCTCGCTGGCAACAATCCGGCCGCCGTCTATCGCACCGTCAAGAACCCCTATGTCGATCGGTATGTGCGCGAGGCGCGCAAACTCCTCTACCCTGGCGGCCTCTTGGGCAGGGGCCGCGATCGCGAGGAGGGCCAAACCACCGCTCGCCGGATCATGGGCTTCGTGCGGGA
>JAMXLN010000339.1 GCA_024281145.1 Hyphomicrobiaceae bacterium
GCCAAGCGATCGACGGCCTGCAGGACAAGATCGAGCGTGAAGGTGAGCTTGAGTTCGCCGATGATGACGGCAACCGGCTCTTTGGCGTCGAGCGCCACGAGATCGCAGCCGCACACCTCACCCTTGACCTCGAAGCCCAGTTTCTCGAGGAAGCGCTTGACGGGCAGATAAAGGCTGGATTCCAACAGGGCGTTCCGCGTTCGGACGCTCGCACCGCCCTCGCCTACCCCCGATTCGCACCACTGTCGAGCGGGAGCTCCAGCTGCACCGGATCGTCAAATCCGCATCATAGAGCTCGCGACGACCGGGAATGTGACCCTTCTCCTTCGCGGTGGCCGATGTTGCATGAGGAAGGTTGCAGGGTCCAGTGAACCAGCGGGGAGCCGTGAGTTATCCACTCGGCCGAGGGTCCCCCCGTTGAAGGATTGCAAGCGAAGCGCTTAGATTGCGCGATGACACGTCTCATGCTCGCTCAAGTGCGACGCCGCTGCCTCGTCGAGGGCCGTCCGCTCGACATTGTGACGGAGGCGGCCTTGCTGGCGGACCCGCGCGCAGGCGCCAGGGCAATCCTGGATGCCGTTGCGCGACGCCGCTTCGAGAACCGAGCGGAGGGGCAGCGCTTGCGCAGGTTGCTGCGCTACGAGAACGCGCTATGGGCGACCGGTGTGCTGCGCGTGGCCGGGGTCGATGAAGCCGGTATGAGCCCGCTCGCGGGCCCGGTCGCGGCGGCGGCCGTGGTGTTTGCACCGGGCTCGCGCATTCCCGGCGTCGACGATTCCAAAAAGCTCGATGCCGCAGCCCGTGACCGACTGGAAGAGGAGATCAAGGCGACGGCCTTGGCTTGGTCGGTAGGCTTTGCCGCGGTTGAGGAAATCGACACCATCAACATCTACTGGGCCGGCCTGCTCGCCATGCGTCGTGCCGTCGAAGGCCTCTCCGTTGCGCCGGAGCATCTCCTCCTCGACGCGCGGCGCCTCAAGGAGTTGAGCACGCCTCAGCAGGCCATCGTGAAGGGTGACGCCAAGAGTTTGACGATTGCCGCAGCTTCGATCCTGGCCAAGACGGCTCGCGACGCCCTGATGTGCAAACTCGACGCGGAGCACCCCGGTTACGGGTTTGCCAAGCACAAGGGCTACCCTGTCCGTGAGCACCTGACAGCACTCGAAAAGCTCGGGGCCTCACCCGTGCATCGCCGCTCATTCACGCCGGTGCGCATCGTGCTGGGATTGCCGCCGCTGCCTCCATGGCGGGAGACAAAGGCCGCCACCCCATGCGAAGAGGCCTGAACGCGATCGACGATCGCGGCCGTGGTCACACCCATCGCAAATCAACGAAGATACTGGGGGATGGTCGGGTCAGGATCGGCCGGGGAGCATGCGACCCCGGTCGAGGGACCAGGTGACCTTGGTCGGCCCGATCGTTCCTAGGACGGCGCGACCGCGCAATGGCTCCAGCATTGGCCTCCAGGGTGCAAGCGTGAAGGTGTCTTCCCGTCGGATCACAGCCAGGCGACCCGAGGGCGTGGCCAAGCTGCGCTCATACCTGCCGGATACGCGCTGCCCCGGCTCCATCGGCACAAAGGTTGCCTGCAAGCGTCGTGAGAGATCCTGCACGAGCCGCTCGGTCTCGGCCGTTCGCAGCGCGTCCATCATGTGCCCTTGCGGCCGAACGGCACCATTCGCAACGTCCGCGAGCCCGCGGTCGAGGAGCCAGCGACCACGCGCCGCCAGCGCAGCGTCGATTTCGCCAGCAAATCCGGGTGTGCCGGGCTCCGGTCGCCAGCCCGAGACAATGGCCTGGTCCAGCCATGTGGGTCCCAGATAGGCGATTTGGTCCGGCAACGACACAGGCGAAAGCTCTTGCAATCGCGGTGCGCTCGACGGCCGGCCCTCCGTGAGGGCGTGGCTTCCCAACACCACGATCGTGTTGCGCACCGGGGTTTCTCCGGGACGCAATCGTCCGAGCTCCGCATAGTGTACGCGGCCGTCGGCTCCATCGATCACGACCCACGTGCGATCCGTAATCTCATCGACCATGCCGACCTCAATGACCCTGCCGATCAGCGGTGCCTTACGTGGCCCACGTTCGAACAGCGCCATGGCCATCGCCGAGCGTTCGATACCCGCTTGCTTGAGGGCGCGCTGCATCATCTTGAACTTGTCGGCACGCTCCCCCAGTTGCCGCAGCTTCGCCTCCAAGTGGGGATCGAGTTGCCAGACCCCGCGCGTGCGCTCTCTCGCGAGGCCGAGGCGCTCCAGCGTCTTTAACCGCTGCGCGCGCAGTGCGTGTTGTTCGGGATCAGCCACGTTGGTGCTGGTGACCGCCAACAAACCCTCTCTGGCACTGACGGTCAGCGAGCGATCAAGCGCCGTCAATCGCTCTTGGCCAACTTCGTTGTAGCGTTTCCGGAGCTTTTCGAGCTCCGTCTCGGGCCCAAGCTCGAGGGTAATGAGGGATTGGGCGCGGGCCCGCACGCCATGGCTGATGTAGTCGCGCGCCATGACGAGGTCGTGGCCTTGATCGTCACGTCCGCGGACCACGATGTGGGTATGAGGATGCCCGGTGTTGAAATGATCGACCGCCACCCAGTCGAGCTCTGTCGCAAGATCACGCTCCATCTGCGCCACGAGATCGCGGATGAAGGGTTTAAGATCGGAAAGGCGCGCCCCTTCGTCGGCCGACACCACGAAGCGGAATTGGTGTGGGTCTCCTTCTGAGCGCACGAGGAAAGCCGCGGGATCAGCAGCATCGCTGTCCCGACTGTAGAGGCGACCCGGCTCCCCATCGCGGGCGACACCATCGCGCACGATGTACTTGAGATGGGCCCGCGCCGCGCCAAGATCACCTCGCGCGATCCGCGTGTAGCGCGCCTTGACAATCACGCGTCGACCGCCAGGGGCGATCAGCCCGGCGGCGGCACGCACGCCGGCTGCCATGCCACGTTTTGGCATCGCCGAGGACACGTGGCCCCTTCGCCGCAGCGCGCGCGCACCCCGTTTACCCGCCTCTCGGAACACCAGCGTTGCGTGTCGGACGGCGCGGGATCGGCGCGCATCGCGAATGCGTTCACGCTGGGGATCGTGCCTGCGATCGCCCCTGCGATCGTCTTGGGCGTCGAACTCGTCATGCGCCATGCGGCTAGCCCAAATGTGTGGTGATGCAAAAGACAAATGGCACGGTCAGCCAAGGGTTCAAGACGGCACCAAAGAGTGCCCTGACGGGCCACGCAATTCTCTGACGTGGGCACCATCGACGCGATGCTGACGCCCGCGATGATCGCGCCGATCCGGCCTTTGACGCGCCGATGACGCCAATCCTTTATCCTGATCTCCAAAATTGGGCCTCTGAGAGCGGCGTCCGAAACTTGGCCGTCAATTTGTTTTTAAATGAATGCGAGAACGATCTGAGGGGTGATGGACTTATTCTTCCCGAACACACCGATCGCGCTCTCGGTGGAGGGGCGACGTGTCAGCCGTGGCAACGGGAGCTTATGGGTAACAGCCCCGTGGCTAAGAGGTGGCTTGTGAGGCAGGGCCGGTGGCTGCCGGCAGGCTTGGCGTCGCGGGCGGGCGGGTGGGGGCGGCCGGAGGGAGAGGAACGAAAAGCAAGTGAAAGCCCTCGCGCCGTCGCCGGCGCGAGGGCGGCTATCGCTGAGCCCGATCAGTCCTGTGGGCTCCAAATGAGCGAATAGACGTCGGAATCGGGCTGGCCAGCAGCACGGCCCAGGTTAGCGTAGATCGTCTTGGTGCCGAATTCGGGTGCCGCGATCGAGAGCGACACGTAGTCCTTCCCGGAAGCCTGGCCCTTGCGTATCCAGCCAGCGCCGACGTCGATCCCCTGGCAGAGCACGCGATAGTCGGGCTGGTTGGGCGTCATCTTCTCCATCACCGGAACGATTGCGATCTCGCTGCGCATGGAGAGGGTGCGCAGTTCGCCCTCGTAACCGCCATCGCTGCGCTTCGTGACTGATCCGATCGTAGCCATGTTACTGGTCCTTTCGTTGCTCCGGCGAGGGCCCATTCCCCCGCCGGCGTGCGTGCAGTGCGGCGGACGGCGCCTGAGACACCCAAGCGAAGCTTGCTTCGCGCCGGGCCGTAACGCAGTGGAGGACCCGCCACGGGCGGGTTGTCTCTAAGGCGGCGGCAGCCGCACCATCGCACGTGGATCGGCGGGGGTTGGCCGTCGCAGACAACGTGAAGGAGACATTCGGCCGCGGATGGCCGCGTGGCGCGCCAAAGCGAGGACGCAACGCGCGAGACAGCAGCGCCACGATGTGCCGGGGAAGGGACGTACCACCCCCGGAGCGGTCTCCTTTAGGGGCGGACAGCTGAGCGCCGTAGGGTTGCCTGCCCTGGAGGAGATGACGAGTGTGGGACAAGCCCCGCACTCCGACTGACGATCTACATCCAAGGCGTAACACGAGGGCTCCCGCTGCCGAGACATGCTTGGGCCTTGAGTGGACGCCAGGGCTGCCGCGGGGCGCGGCAGGGATCGTCACACGCATGTGCCGAGACGCCGCAGGCGGCTCGGTCGCGCGGTGTTTGCTTCCGCGCGATAGAGCCCGACCGCCCGAGGACGAGGGTCCGAGGGCGGGGCCGCCCTAACATCGTCGCAGAGATCGCAACGCCCCGCGAAGCGCCAATCAACTCAAGCTGCGTCTTCGATTTTTGGCCTCCTTGCAGGCGACCCTTTATCTTGAGGTCAGTTAGGTCGTTAGTCCTGCACAGCGTTGTTGCGCGCCAGCCCGGACGCTTGGGGAGCGTGTCAGAGCCTTCGCAGAAAGGGCCTCGCGCGCCCAACAACGTTTTCTGTTCCAATGGGGCCAAAGTATCGGCTGTCAAAGCTTGCGGGTGCGCGGCTCACGAGGAAGAGCTCACCCGGCCCGAGAATACGGCAGCCCCGCCACTTCGGCAGGGCGCGCTCTCCGTGGTCTCTGTCCAGGGCTCGTGCCACAAAGGCACTGCCGATAAATACATTGCCCCCGAGCCGGCAGATCCGATCGCCGCCAGTCGCGGCAACCCGTTTCAATAGGTAGGCCGAGTGTGGCAGATAACCCCTACGCGCCGCCAAATCGGCGGTGTGGTCAGGCAGGCGCACGACCGCGAGATCGCCGGCTCCCGGACATCTTTGCTCAACCCAATAAAGGCCGATCGGAGCACTCAAGGATTGGTTCCAAATGATCAGCGGGTGCCGCTTGGTCAGGATTGACGCCAACAGCAAGGCCAACGCGAGACTAGTTCCCCAAAGCGGCCGCGCCATTACGCCTTTTCCCCCGAGGAGGAACGTCGGCGCATCTGCTCGAGCCAGTCCTTGAGGTCGTCGAGATGGTAGAAGACACGCCCGCCGACTTTGCGAAAGGGTGGCCCCGTCCCGTTCCCTCGCATATTCTCGAGTGTGCGCGTGTTCAGGCGCAGTCGCTCGGCGGCCTCGCGTGTTGTGAGCAGAAGTGACCGTTGCAATCTCGTCATTTGATCCGTCCAAAGGTGGAACGTCGAGCAAAATGCAGGAAAAACCAGCTCACGGGCATGTTGAATTGTCAGCCCCTGAAACGACACGACCCTTCTAAAGCTTTGCGATAGCCGCCGTCGCGCAGCGCTTCGCCTGCTGCCAGCGCACGGCGCATGCGCTCCTTGAGCCAACCACCACCTCCCGACCAAGCTTCGCGCACGCGTTCGATGCCGAATATCACCTTGGCGACATCGCGGTGGCTAGCGCCGGCGCGACGACCATCGAGTGCCACGAGCGCATCGCGAAGCAGTAGTCGATGGCGCGACTGGTGCGTCCTTGACTGGCGCACACGCAGGAGTGCGTCAACTCTTACAAAATCAGCCGCGAGCTTCATGGGGTCTGGAATTCCTCTCAACAGGAAGGTGGTGCACACGGGGCCGAGACTTGCGCGAGAGCCTTGAAGGTGGAGCGCAAATGTCCGCTCCGAATCGCCCAAAAGCACGTGTTCCTCGCGCCCTGGGCCTAGAATGACACTCTTTACAGATCGAACATCGGCGATAGCGAGGTCGAACGCGCTTCGCGGAGCGCGGCAGCAAAGCGCCTCAAGGATCGGCGCGGTGGAGCTTGTGAGCCAGCAGAGCGACGCTTCGGGAGCCGGCAATGCTGGATCGACGAAGGTAATAAGGCCCCAAGCGATTGAGCCCGAAGTGTGCCGGCGGACGCGGACCAACAGTGGCCCGCTCCTGAGCCGACCAGGTCTCTCTGGCCCGCGTCGGCTCAAGCGAAAGGCGCGTTGATACTGGGCGTTCCTCCTGAGAAACTCCCACGCAAGATCACTGGGGGCGAGGGTGAGTGCGTAGTCATAGGCCGTGATGGAGGGCGGCCAACGCGGACCAACAGAGAAACAGGGCATCGGGGAGCCCGCACTATGCTCAGTATGTCCAATAGAATGACTTCGTGCTCGTTTCTGGCCAATTATTTGATGTCGAGAAGGACCCCAAGAAGCGCGATGAGTTCGGCGCGCAAGGAGGCGTCAGTGGTCTCAAAGGACCACTCGCAGACGACCTGGGAGGCGGTGATCGGCGTTCCGCCGGCTTGGGAGAGATGCTCGCGCGCCGTCACGGCGGCGAGGGGTGACCGGGGCGCGCTGCCATCGAGCAGGACATAGACGTCATAACCATCGACGAGCGCGTTGAGCGCGGCAGCTAAAATTTCATGCTCCAACCAAAGGCCGGCGAGAATGAGAATTGTGCGGTCCTGGGCAGCAAGTGCCTCGGCAAAGGGTCTATGCGCCCATGGCGACCTATGCGGCTCCAAGCCAAACCGCAGCTCAGAGGGCGTGTTCGGCAGCGCACTGGAAGCGTGTGAGTTTTGTTCCAGATCGTGGGCCAGTATGAAGACCGGAACCTCGGCGACCTCAGCGGCCCTGAGGAGAACCTCGATGGCCCTCTCGCATGTGGCGTGGATGCTTGGATTGAGGATAGTCCGATCGAGCGCTTCGGGTGAAATCAGGACCACAGCGCAGAATTCGGGATTTAGCAGGGGTGAATTGCTGATGCGTAGCTGTTTCATGAAAAAACCTCCATCAAAATCAAAATGCAACCCACGCCAGAGACCCCGATGGGGTGCATGACGCAGGGGCTGACACCTTCACGCTGTCTGAGTGCGGTCGCGCAATTTGCGATCCGTGATCTGCCAATATACTAAGCGCGTGATAGCGCCACGAGACAAATCTCGCCTAGCCAGCATGAAACGTTAGCTGAAGAGCGTCGAGCGACATCATAACTTACGATTAACGTCGCAACTCGGCCTCGAGATTTGTGCTCCATTGAGAGTGGGGCCGGTCATGGCGTCACAGTTTGCCGCGATCCCAACGCGGTTCGATGGTGGTTTGCGCACCAGCGGCGCACTGTCCTACACGCAAATACCCGGAAATGCACGCGTTTACACGCGTTTACACGCGTTTCCCCGTTGCCCCTCAACGCTCTCATACCGCAAGGATTATCCGCGTTCGTTCGCACCACCGCAGTTTTGGAGAGGGT
>JAMXLN010000340.1 GCA_024281145.1 Hyphomicrobiaceae bacterium
TACAATTCGCGGCTGCTCGTGCCGGAAGTGCTGGTGAAGGGTGAGGAGTTCGCGCTGGTGCGGCCGCGTCAGACCTGGACCGAACTCATCGGGCTCGATCGACTTCCCGGCTGGCTCGCCGACAATCGCTCCTTTGCTTCATGAGGGCGGGCGATGCCTCCCAATCGTGCATAGCCTCATGCATCTGGGCCTCGTACATCTGGGCCTCATGCATCCGGGCCTCATGCATCTGGGCCTCGTGCATCCGGGCCTCATGCATCCAGGCCCCATGCATCCAGACCTGGCTCGTCCGGCCGTGAGCCGACAACGCTTGACGCGCGTGCGGGGATCACCGCGCGGAGCGCAACCACCGTTGCTTGCAGCTGGGACAGGGGATTGAGGCCGATGTGGGAGGCGCAGGCCATCCTCTTTATTCACGGCATCGGCGGGGCGGGTCGGGCTTGGGCGAGCCAGTTGGCGAGCTTCGCGGCGGCTGGTTTTATTCCGCAGGCGCTGGATCTGCCGGGGTATGGCGGACGGCCACCGCTCCCGGCGATGCATTTTGAGGGCTTGGCCGAGGACGCCGAAGCGTTCGTTGCCCAGCAGCGGATGCGCCGGCCGATCCTGGTCGGCCACTCGATGGGCGGAATGGTCGTCCAGACGATGCTGCGGCGCCGACCGGACGGCTACGCCGCCGCGGTCTTGGCCGCAACCAGCCCCGCCTTTGGCAACGCCGACGGCGACTTTCAGAGGAAGTTCATCGCCGATCGCCTGGGCCCGCTCGATGCCGGCAAGAGGATGGCCGAGCTAGCCATCTGGATGGTCGACCGTATGCTGGGTCCCCGGCCGGACGCGGCCGCACGCGCGCTGGCGATCGAAGTCATGGGCGATGTGCCACCCGAAACCTATCGCGCGGCCGTGCGCTCACTCACAGCTTTCGATGAGCGCGCCAATCTCACCGGCATCGTCATCCCTGTGCTGTGCATCGCCGGCGAAGCCGATCCCAATGCGCCGCCACCCGTGGTGGAGCGCATGGCGCGCAAAATTCCCGGAGCCCGTTACGTCTGCCTGCCGGGGGTGGGTCACCTGACAAACCTCGAGGCGCCACACGCCTTCGATGCCGCGATCCTCAAGTTCTTGGGCGACATTGCCGCCGCACCCCGCTAAGCCGCCAGTGCTGGCACCTCCTGTGGTGCCCGTGCGGGAGCCCTCTTGCCGCTTGCCATCTGCTGCGCAGGAGGATGGGATGGGGTTTTCTTGCAACAGGCGCGAGCAACCGGCTGTCCAATGAGCGTTCAACACCTTGAGCGGGATGACGAGCCCGCGATGTTCGACCCGGTGGCCTTTCGCCTCGAGCGCAAGGCAGCCGAACTCATCGAGCGCGCACGCCGCTTCGGGCAAACGGCGCTTGCGCCGCGCGCCGCTCGACACGATCGCGATGCTACCTTTCCGATCGAAAGCTTCCGCGACATGCATCCCGAAGGCCTGCTCGCCATCTGCGTGCCGGAGGCGGACGGCGGACTTGGCGCCAGCTATCGCACCTACTGCCTCGCGGCCGCCGAGCTCGGGCGCTATTGCGGGGCGACCGCGCTCTCTTGGAACATGCACGTGTGCTCGACCTTGTGGACGGGAGCACTGGCCGACGAGCTGATGATGACGGTGGAGGAGCGCGCCGAGCATAACGAACGCCGCCGCTTGCACTACAAGCGCATCGTCGGGGACGGAGCAATCTATTCGCAGCCCTTTTCTGAAGGTGGCGCCGCGGCCGCCGGCACGGTCGCTTTCGGCACGGAGGCAAGGCCGGTCGAGGGCGGTTTTCGGGTGAGCGGAAAGAAGATTTTCGCGTCTCTGTCGGGGGCCGCCGACTACTACGGCATCTTATGCACCGAGCGCGGACAGGGCGAACAGGTGAGCCGCCGCAATACCCTCTACCTTGCCATTCCCGCCAACGCAGAAGGCGTTTCGGTCGTGGGCGACTGGGATCCGCTGGGCATGCGCGCGACGGTCTCGCGCACGCTGCTCCTCAACGACGTGTTCGTGCCCGAGGACGAGATGCTGATGCCCCGCGGCGTCTATTTCCGCGCCGCCACCTGCTGGCCGCACATGTTCTTGACGCTCTCTCCCACCTACATGGGGCTCGGCCAGGCCGCCTACGACTTCACCGTCCGCTACTTGCGCGGCGAGCTGCCCGGCACGCCGCCGGTCAAGCGGCGCATGTACCCCACCAAACAGATTGCCGTGGCCGACATGCGTGTCACCCTGGAACAGACCAAAGCCCTCTGGTTTCAGGCCATCAGCGAGGCGCGCGCCAACCCGACCAAAGAGCAGGTCCTGCGCGCGTACGCGGCCCAATACACGGTCATGGAGAACGCCAACGCGCTGGCTGCCAAGGCCATTCGCACTTGCGGCGGGCAGGCCATGCTGAAGAACTTGAGCCTCGAGCGCATCTACCGGGATAGCCGCTGCGGCTCTTTGATGCTGCCCTGGACCGCCGAGATCTGTCTCGACCGCATTGGCCGTGAAAGCCTCTACGAGGCGGGCGAGACGGACGCGTAATGGGCTGCGGCCGAGGCTTTCTAGAGAGAGGCCTCAAATGAAGCGCGCGCCAAGTCGGTCTCGTGCAGCGTCACGCGGATCTTGGCGAGACCTTTGCCGTCTTCGCCCAATGCGCCCTCCTTGGCGGCCTTGGCCATGGCGTCGAACACGTAGCGGCACAGATATTCGGTGGTGGTGAGCACCCCCTTGAACGCGTCCATGGCATCGAGGTTCTGATAGGCGAGGGGTTTGAGCGTCCGGTTGAGAACGTCGAGGGCCGCGCCGATGTCCACCACCACGTTGTGCCGCGTGAGCTTCTCGCGGTAGAACGCGACGTCCACCACAAACGTTGCCCCATGCATGTTCTGCGCCGGCCCGAAGAATGGATCGGGCAAGCTGTGGGCGATCATGATGCGGTCACGCACTTCGACGGCGTACATGGGGTGGCTCCTGCTCAAGTCAGACTTGCGGATAGCGGATGACGGGGGCAAGGCCGTGGCCGCCCGGTTCCAGGATGCGCGGCAGCTGGCTTGGGGCATCCTCGAAGGCGATCTCCTCGGCCACCAACGCGTCGAGTGCAGGCATGGAGCCAAGCAGGCGCATGGCGGCCTCGATGCGGCGGCGATGCGTCCAGCGCGGACGACGTGAGGGTGCGACGTGGCCCACCTGGGATGAGACGAGCCTCAGGCGCCGACTGTGGAAGGCGCCGCCAA
>JAMXLN010000341.1 GCA_024281145.1 Hyphomicrobiaceae bacterium
GCCGTGCCCGCCGAATGCAGAGATGCCAACACCAACCCGGCCGCACCACACGAGACCAGGCTCAGCGTGCGCAATCCGACGGCCTTGTGGTAGAGATGGCGATTGAGACCGATGCCGCCACCGATCAAGGCTGCGGCGGCCAGGCGCGTGATGATTTCGAGCCAATCTGGCATGCTCAGCTCCCTCCTAGGGCATGCGAACTTGTGCGATCACAATAGCGCGTGCGGAGCGTTGGGCGCTCAGCGCTTATTTCTTTGCTGCCTTGCTCGGATCTCTGACCCCTTCCAGGGTCGCGATTTCGGTATTGTAGAGTTCGCCGCCGATCTTTTCGACTTTGCGGATGTAGATGTTCTGGATGATATCTCGCGTTTCCGGATCAATGGAGATCGGCCCGCGCGGGCTCTCCCAGGCCCTGCCCTTCATCGCCGCCATCAGAACATCGCCGTCGGTCTTGCCGCCGGTCTTCTTGAGCGCTGCATAGATGAGGTGCATGCCATCATAGCCTCCAAGCGAAATGAAATTCGCCCGCAGCCCGTTATTGGCCTTCTTGATGGCCTCGACATAGGCCTTGTTCATCTGGGAATCATGGGAAGCGGAGTAGAGACCCGCAGTGACCACCCCGATCATGGCATCGCTCATGCCGGGCAAATCGTTATCGTCGGTGATGTCGCCCGGTCCGATCAGTCTGATACCTGACTTGTCGAAGCCGCGCTCCACAAACTGCTTGGCAAATGTCGCGGCCTGACCGGCAGGGACGAACACGAATAGCGTATCGGGATTGGCGTCCTTCGCCCGCTGCAGGAATGGCGCAAAATCCGGATTGGCGAGGGGGACCTTGATGGTATCGAGGATTTCGCCGCCGCCCCTCTTGTAGGCATCCGTGAACACCGCGGTCGCTTCGGCACCGGGGGCCCAGTCCGACTGCACGATCACCGTCCTCTTGCTGCCATTCTTGGCCGCCCAATCCGCGATCGCCAGGGATTGCTGCCCCAGCGTGAAGCTTGTGCGCACGATGTAGGGTGAGCGTTCGGTCACCGCAGAGGTACCCGATACCATGACCACCTCGGGTATCTTGGCTTCGGTGGCGAGCGGCGCGATGGCCATGGCGGTCGGGGTTATACCGACGCCCAGGATATTCACCTTGTCATTGACGATGAGCTCCTGAGCGAGCCGCTTGCCCATGTCGGCCACCGTCGCGTCGTCTCTCACAATGATCTCGATTCTCTTGCCGGCGACCACATCGCCATGCTGTTCCATGTAGAGGCGAACGCCGGCCAGGGCCTGCTTGCCCACCGCGGCAAGCCCGCCCGTCATCGAGTGCACCAGACCGACCTTGATGACGTCCTGCGCCCGGGCGCCATGGGGCGCGCCGAGCAGCATCGCGATCGCGATCGCCGCGACAAGAAACGACCTCTCCATAGGCTTTCTCCCTGGGACGGATTTTTGCTACGCGCGCTGAGCGAGTTTGGTGGCGCTGGAACGGTTGCATCCCCCCGAGCCATGCGCGCCCTCAAGATCGCACTGATGCGGTAGATTTCCAACGCCTACCTGCGGCGCGAACCCAGCGCTCGGTCAGCGCCAGGTCGCTACTCCCGTAGCGAGCCATGCCGAGGCAGGGTTCGTCGTAGAAGGCTGGGTCGGTCCCCCCTACAAGACATGGCGCAGTGGTTGCCCAGGATGTACCCAAGAATGCTCCAGGTGCACTCCTATGCCAGCTTTCGCGGCGCCGCCGTCTTCGCATCGCCGGTGTTGGGTGTGCCGGTCGGCTCGATCAGAAGCAAATGCACTTCCTCCTCCGCGACGGGTCGATGCTCCACCCCCTTGGGCACAATGAACATCTCACCGGGTCCTAGGGAAACGGTCCGTTCCCGCAATTGGATGTCAAGCTTGCCTTTGAGAACCAGGAAAAAATCATCGGTTTCATCGTGCTTATGCCAGACGAATTCGCCCTTCACTTTGACCACCATGACGTCATATTCGTTGAGGCGGGCGACCGTCCGCGGAGCGAAGTAGTCCGAGAACGTCGCGAGCTTTTCTGAGAGATTGATCTTGTTGCTGTCCATGGGCGCTTAACCTCGCGTCTTAACGCGCACTCCCATCATGTGGAGCCTAGCGCGTAGCATCGTTGGCGCCGGGATCGTTGCTGCAAAAGCCCATCGAGCCGATCGAACCGGCTCCATTGTGCCGGACCCAACATCCATCAATGAAGCCATGGCGGCGACGCCATGCGATCGCGGTCGTGGCGAGGGTAAGCCAGTTCTGCATGAGGCGCATAGAGGCTCGCATCGCCCTGCGACCCGAGCACGGCAAAGCTTGCAACAGGGCGCAGAGCTCCAAATGGTGGTGTCGACTTGGTGGGAGTTAGAGGGACGTCTTGCTTCGGGGCTCGGCACGCCGGATGGGCCCACGCAAAATAAGGCCCGCCGAGATGGCGCACATCGTCTTGCACGTCGCCTCGGTACCCTGAATGGGGTCAGCTACCCCCGAGGCTTAAGGTGCAATGGGTCTTGCGGGAGCCGGCGATGACCGCCAGTTGCACAGACCATCACGCACAGCCCATCGGGCGCCGTCACGAGACAGGCCAAGCCGCTTTCCATATTGCGAATTTGTAACCAAACGGAAATAGCGACGTCAGGTGATGTCTCCCTATCTATTAGGAGCCGTCAACGCAACCTTTGAGAGAGTTGGACACTCATGATCCCTGATCGCATCGAAGATGCTCAGCCTCCGCGCCGGATGCCGCAACGAAACTTCAGGCGCCATCTGCTCGCTGGCGCAGCCGCCCTCGCCATCATCGCCTCGGGATCGGCTTACACCCTGCATGCCTATTCCGCCGACGCCGGCTCACCCTTTGGTGCAACATCGGCTGCGCGTGTCCCGGCGACACCCATTTCGATGCCCGGGTTTAGCGATCTCGTTGCCGCCGTTAAGCCAGCCGTCGTATCGGTTCGTGTTAGAGCCGATGCAGGTGGCCATGCCATGGTGAGCGAAGGTGATGCCAATCCGTTCGAGGGCACGCCCTTCGAGAAATACTTCAAAAACTTCGGTCTGCCGAATGATGACGGAGCCCAGCGCGGACCTCAGCGCCACCTCATCCAAGGCCAGGGCTCCGGCTTCTTCATCAGTCCCAACGGCTACATCGTCACCAACAATCACGTCGTTGCCAACGCCGTGAAAGTCGAAGTGCTGACCGATTCCGGCGCGACCTTGGAGGCAAAGGTGATCGGCACCGATCCCAAGAGCGATCTCGCGCTGATCAAGGTGGATGGTCGCTCCGACTTCCCGTTCGTGAAGCTGGCGGATTCGTCGCCCGCGATCGGTGAGTGGGTGGTTGCCATGGGCAATCCATTTGGCCTTGGCGGCACTGTCACGGCCGGCATTGTTTCGGCACAGGGTCGCGACATCGGCTCCGGCTCTTACGATGACTACATCCAGATCGATGCGCCCGTGAACCGCGGCAACTCCGGCGGGCCCACCTTCAATCTCAAGGGCGAGGTGATCGGCGTGAACACGGCGATCTATTCGCCTTCAGGCGGCTCGGTCGGCATCGCCTTCGATATTCCGGCCACAACCGTGGCCAACGTCATTCCCCAGCTGCAGAAGGGCGGTCATGTGACCCGTGGCTGGCTCGGCGTGCAGATCCAGCCCGTCACCGAGGAGGTCGCAGATAGCCTCGGATTGAAAGCGGCCACTGGCGCGCTGGTGGCAGAACCGCAAGCCGGAAGTCCGGCGGCGGCGGCCGGCCTGAAGCCAGGCGACATCATCACGAGCGTTGATGGCGTCGAGGTCAAGGACCCCCGCGATTTGGCGCGCCGGATCGCCTCGCTTGGGCCAGACAAATCGGTGGATTTGCGCCTCATTCGCGATGGCAAAGCGCACAGCGTCCACCTCAAACTCGGCCAGCTCGCGGATGCTCAGACCCGCCAGTGAGCTCACGCGACCTCCAAACCGCACACTTTCACCCTGCCGGCCACCGGCTCGGCAGGGTGGTGCGGCTGCCTCAGTGCCCCGGCAACGCGCCGTGATGGCAAGCAAGAGGCTTGCGGCAATGTTGATGAGGAAGCAAAAAAGCGTGCTTGGCGTCAGCGGCGCTTGCGAGGAGCCCAGTGGATCGTCGCCATTTCATTGGAGCCGGCGCCGCATTGGCTGCGAGTGCCGCCTTGCGGGTCCCCCCCGTGCGCGCGGGGGCAGTCGAGCGCGTGCGACCGGGAATGCCGGGCTGGCCGCTCGACACTGAATGGGCAGCGCTCAATGATGCCACCCATGGCCGCCTCTCGCGGGTCAACCCCGTCGCGGTCCATCCGGCGGACAAACTCCTTTCCAACCCGTTCTACATCGCCGACCAGGCCGCACTGACCCAAAGTGCCGGCTGGTTGGACGGCTGGCGCTCGTCACCCAGCGCCTATGTGGTTTCGGCCGAGAGCGCTGATGACGTCGCGGCCGCCGTCCGCTTTGCCGACACACACAACCTGCGCCTCGTCGTCAGGGGAGGTGGCCACAGCTATCTCGGCACCTCCAATGCACCAGACTCTCTCTTGATCTGGACCCGAAAAATGGATGCCGTAACCGTGCACGACGCCTTCGTGCCGGCGGGGTCGAGTGCGTCTGCGGTCCCGGCCGTGTCCTTGGGTGCGGGCTGCAAATGGCTGCACGCCTATCAGGCGGTGACCGGTGGGGCCGGTCGCTATGTCCAAGGCGGTGGCTGCACGACCGTCGGCGTTGCCGGCTTGCTGCTGGGCGGCGGGTTCGGCAGCTTCTCCAAAGCCTACGGCATGGCCGCCGCAAGCCTCCTCGAAGCCGAGATCGTCACCGCCGACAGCGTCATCCGTATCGTCAATGAGGCGCGTGACGGAGACCTCTTTTGGGCGCTCAAGGGCGGCGGTGGCGGCACCTTTGGTGTCGTCACGCGTCTGACCCTCGCCACGCACCCGCTTCCCAACAAGTTCGGCGCGTTGAATGTCACCCTCCAGGCCCGATCCGACGAGGCCTATCGACGCCTCCTCGCCCGCTTCATCGACCTCTACGCCTCGAGCCTCTTCAATCCCCATTGGGGCGAGCAGGTTCGGGCCGGCCCCGACAACCGACTGCGCGTCTCCCTCGTGTTTCAGGGGATGACAAAGGAGGAGGCCACCGCCGCCTTCATGCCGCTCATCGAGTTTGCAAATGCCAATGCCGCCGACTTTGAGGGCCAAAATTCTCTTAACGCGGCCGACGTCTCGGCACGCTATCTCTGGAACGGGTGGATTCTGCGCTTCTTTGCAGCCTCCGCCGTCAACTTCGACGGCCGGTCCGGGGCGTCTTGGACCGACTTCTGGTGGCGCGGAGATGGGGGTCAGGTCGGCGCCTTTTGGCACGCCTACGCTTCGGCCTGGTTGCCGGCGAGCCTCTTGGACCCGCCGGAGCGATCTCGACTGGTTGATGCCTGGTTCGCTGCGAGCCGCCACTGGGGCGTCAGTTTTCACTTCAACAAGGGTCTGGCCGGTGCGCCCCAGGCGGCCATCACCGCGGCCGGCAATACCGCCACCAATCCCGACGTCTTGACGGCCTTCGCGCTTGCCATCATTGCCGATAGCAGTTCCCCGGCAAACCCAGTGTCCGACCTCACCGCTCGCAATCGCGCCACGCGTGTGCAGGCGGCGATGACGGCCCTGCGCGCGGCCGCACCCGGGACAGGCGCCTATCTCAATGAATGCGATTACTTCCAGGAGGACTGGCAACACGCGTTCTGGGGACCGAACTATCAGCGCCTCGCGGCGATCAAGAGCCGATACGACCCCAACGGTCTCTTCACCGTGCATCATGGCGTCGGCAGCGAAGGCTGGAGTTCGGACGGATTTAGCCGCGCAGGTTAAGTTTTCGGTCGCATTAGGATTGGGCCCGAGAAAGGCGATAGGTGCTTTGTCGGCTCAAAGGCTTAGCCTTGCGCGCGGGCACCTCATTAGACCTACCTTGATCTGGGGATGTCGGGGAGTGGCTGCAGGCGACCGCTCTGTTTGACCAGCCTCACCTGAGCCGGGGAACTCGCCAGCGAGGTGAGCGGGCTCAAGCGTCGCCATTGCTGACGCGCGCAATTTGGGCAAGACCCACTCCGCTCGAAGACCCAAGCGGCGCCTCGCCACGCCAGGGGGCAGCGCCCCTCGACCATCCCCTTCAAGCAATCCACGCATAACAGCCTTCCACGCATTGAGCTCTGCGCGAGCTCGCCGCCTTCGAAACATTTGCGGCGGTATCCCCGTTTCTCAAGGTGCTGCGATCAAGCCCCAGGCAGGCCCAAAGCTCGACACATGCCCACCCCCCCAGTTCTATCCGAGCCAGTGTCGCCCGAGCCCGCACGCCCATCCGCGTTGCACACCAGGGGTGCAGCAAAGCTCCTCATTGGCGCCGTTGCTTCCGACGTCGCTCGGCTGGGCGCGGGACTGCGGATGCGACACGTCACCAAGCTCATCATCTCGGTCCTCGCCCTCGCCATGCTGGTTCTGTCGGTGACGGCGATGGCGATGTTGTGGGCGCTCTATCAGGTGCCCCTCGATGCCCAGTCCGGATTGGCGGGCTCCTCTGTGGTGGTTGAGGCCGCCAATGGCCAACCCCTTGGCCGTGTGGGTCCGCTCAGCGACATGGCGCGACGTGGCGATTTCCCAAACATCCTCGTCAAGGCCGTCATCAGTATCGAGGATCGCCGGTTCTATTCGCATTGGGGGTTCGACCCTTGGGCCATCATTCGCGCCGCGCGCGCCAATTGGGCAGCCGGTACCGTCGTTGAGGGTGGCAGCACCATTCCTCAGCAGCTTGCCAAGCTTCAACTCGTCGGCAACGAACGCAGCATGAACCGCAAGCTGCGCGAGGCGCTCACTGCCGCGTGGCTTAATCTTCGCCTCGGCAAGGAGGAGGTGCTCACCCGCTATCTCAACTCCGTCTATATGGGTGCTGGCGCTTTCGGCATGTCGGCTGCAGCGCGCACCTACTTCGACAAGCGCCTTTCTGAATTGACCCTAGCGGAAGCTGCAATGCTCGCGGGCTTGATCCAAGCCCCCACGCGTTACGATCCCATTCGCAATCTGGACGCCGCCCGAGCACGTGCCGCGGTGGTGCTCGACACCATGGTTGAGACAGGCGCGATAACCGCGCAAGCCGCGTCCGCAGCAAAGAGTGCACCCGCGACGCCAAGGCCTTCCGTGCAGGTGGCCCGTGGCGGGGGATGGTTCGCGGAGTGGATCGCCAAGAGCGAACTCCCCAAAATCGCGGGGCACCTCAAACGAACCATGCGCGTGCGAACGACGCTCGAGCCTGAGGTGCAACGCGTCGCGGAAGAGGCCGTTCGCGAGGCCATCGACCGGGACGGGAAAAGGCTTGGATTTACGCAAGGCGCGCTCGTCGCCATGCGACCTGACGGCTCAGTCATCGCCATGGTCGGCGGGCGCGACTACAATAAGAGCCAATTCAACCGCGCTGCGGACGCCCAGCGGCAGGCCGGCTCAACCTTCAAAATATTTGTGTACTACGCGGCCTTGCTCAATGGGTATTCCCCCGAGAGCAGCATCGATGCCTCTCCCGTGACGCTCGGCAAATGGACCCCCGAGAACTATGGCGGCCCGCGGTACGGGCACATGTCCCTCTCTAATGCCTTCGCACATTCAATCAACACAGCAGCCGTAAGGCTCGCCATGACTGTCGGGCTCAACAAGGTGACCGCCGCGGCTCGAGAGCTCGGGCTCACCGCGCCCTTGAAAGAGGTCCCGAGCATGGCACTTGGGTCCAACGACGTGACGCTTCTGGACATGACGGGCGCCTTTGCTTCTGTCCGCGCCGGCCGTCCAAAGCTCGAGCCCTGGGGCATTGCCGCCTTCAGCGCCGACGCCGGAGCGCTGCGCACATTGGGTGCCCCAGCCGCGCCAGCGAACACGCTTCAGCAGCGTGACGCGTTGACCCGCCTGCTCCACGACGTTGTCGATCACGGCACCGGCCGGGAGGCGTCGCTGGGGCCCGGCGTTGCGGGCAAAACAGGAACCAGCCAGGACTACCACGATGCCTGGTTCATCGGCTTCAACGACGATCTCGTCGTGGGCGTGTGGGTCGGAAACGATGATCAAAGCCCCATGCGGGGTGTGACCGGCGGCTCAGTGCCGGCGCAGATCTGGAAGCGTTTCGTCAATGCCGCAACGCCGCTTGTGCGCGCTCGCACGCAACCCCAGCCAGCCGTTCCGACAAATGCTGAACCGAGCGCCACGGCCCCGGCGCAGACACCCAATCCATGCGACATGGAGGCGTGCGCTGCCCGCTATCATTCATTCCGCAGTTCTGACTGCACGTACCAACCTTGGCACGGCG
>JAMXLN010000342.1 GCA_024281145.1 Hyphomicrobiaceae bacterium
TTGCGGCGCTGATCGAGTTCAACCTTGATCTTCTGTGCGTCGCCGAGCTTGCTCTTCTCGCCTTCCCAGCGCCGCGTCAGCGTCTTGGACTTCTCCTCAAGGTCGGCGATCGATTTGTCGAGCCTGAGGAGACGATCCTTCGAGGCAGCGTCGCTCTCCTTGCGCAAGGCCTCACGCTCGATCTTCATTTGCATGAGGTCGCGGTCGATGGCATCGAGCTCCTCCGGTTTGGAGTCGATTTCCATCTTCAGGCGCGAGGCGGCCTCATCGACAAGATCGATGGCCTTATCGGGCAGAAAGCGATCGGAGATGTAGCGATGAGATAGCGTCGCGGCAGCGACGAGCGCTGAATCGGTGATGCGCACGCCGTGGTGCTGCTCGTATTTCTCCTTGAGGCCGCGCAGGATGGAGATGGTATCCTCCACCGTCGGCTCGCTGATGAACACCGGCTGGAAGCGCCGTGCCAGCGCCGCATCCTTTTCGATGTGCTTGCGGTATTCATCAAGCGTGGTGGCGCCGACGCAGTGGAGCTCGCCGCGCGCCAGCGCCGGTTTCAAGAGATTGCCGGCGTCCATCGCGCCCTCGGCTTTGCCAGCGCCGACGATGGTGTGCAGCTCGTCGATGAACAGTATGATGCGCCCGCCTTCGGCGCCGATCTCCGAGAGCACGGCCTTCAACCGCTCCTCGAATTCGCCGCGGTACTTGGCCCCGGCAATGAGCGCCCCCATGTCGAGCGCCAGCAGCTTTTTATCTTTCAGGCTCTCTGGCACATCGCCCTTGATGATGCGTTGGGCCAACCCCTCGGCGATGGCGGTCTTGCCGACGCCCGGCTCACCGATCAGAACAGGGTTGTTCTTGGTGCGCCGAGACAGTACCTGGATGGTGCGGCGAATCTCTTCGTCGCGGCCAATCACCGGGTCGATCTTGCCCTCGGCGGCGAGCGCGGTGAGATCGCGCGCATAGCGCTTCAGCGCGTCGTAGGCTTGCTCGGCGGAGGCACTGTCGGCGGTGCGCCCCTTGCGCAGCTCGTTGATGGCCGCATTTAGTGTGGTGGGATTGACACCGGCGTCTTTGAGCGCGTTCGCGGCGTCGGACTGCTCCATCGCCAGCGCCAAGAGCAGGCGCTCGACGGTGACGAACTTATCGCCTGCCTTGTCGGCGATCTTCTGAGCCGTGTCGAACACCCGCGCCAGTTCGGGTGCCAGATAAATCTGACCGGCCCCGCCGCCCGACACTTTGGGCCGCTTCGCTAGGGCGCGTTCGACGCTTGCGAGCGCATCGCCCGGTCTGCCACCAGACCGTTGGATAAGCCCGGCGGCCATGCCTTCCGGGTCATCAAGCAGCGCTTTCAACAGGTGATCGGGGCTAAATTGCTGGTGTCCTTCGCGCTGCGCAATGCCTTGCGCGGCCTGCACGAAACCCTTGGCGCGATCCGTGTACTTCTCGAAGTCCATGTATCCCTCCTCGGCACGGGAGCCCGCCCCAACCGGGCACGTAAGCCGCCGTCGTCTGATAGGATCTCAACAAAACCACCCCAGGCCCGCGTGCGGCACCTAGGGGATAAGCCTCACTCGGACAGATATAGGGTCGCAGTGGGGCGTTCAAAAGCCCATGATCCACGTCAATTTTGAGCTGGCGGCAGCCGCCAAGAGCAGCATTTGCACGCCGGCGCTGGAGGATTTGAGGTCCCAAAGAGGCCAGCCGGTTGGCGCGAGGGCGAGGTCAAGGCAGGCGGCCATAGGCCCGGCCTGCACCGTCTCGAAGGTTCCTTGCTCGACGGCTGGGGTCCGCCAGCACCACCATCAGCACGGAGGACTTGCGCAGCTTGATGCCCAAGTTTATTCAAACGCGCTGCGCCGGATCTGAGGATCAGGCGAGGCGAAGCTCGCCGCAGAACCATGCACCTTGCAAACCTCTACCGCTATCCCGTCAAAGGGCTCACACCGGAGCCCCTGGAGCGCGTGATCCTGGTCGCGGGTGAGACGCTGCCCTGCGATCGCGCCTGGGCCATCGAGAACGGGCCGGGACGCTTCGACCCCTCCCAACCGCGCCATTTGCCCAAGATCCATTTCCTGATGCTGATGCGCGACGAGCGGCTGGCCGCGCTCAGGTCGAACTTCGATGATGCTACCGAGACCCTGACGATCCTGCGCGATGGTAAACAAGTGGCACGGGGCAAGCTCACCACGCCGCTCGGCCGCCAGCTCATCGAGCAGTTCATCGCCGCCTACATGAAGGCCGAGCTGCGCGGGCCTCCGAAGATCGTGCACGCCGAGGGTCACAGCTTCTCCGATGTGGCGGCCAAGTGCGTCCACATCGTCAATTTGGCAAGCGTGCGTGAATTGGAGCGCACCTTGGGTCGACCCGTCGATCCGCTGCGCTTTCGCGCCAACCTCTACCTCGACGGCGTCGCGCCGTGGGCCGAGTTCGGCTGGATCGATAGGCAGATCGGACTGGGAGACAGCACGCTCGGCGTGTTCGCACGCACGACCCGGTGCGAGGCCACCAACGTGGATCCGGTGCGCGGCGTGCGCGACATGGCGCTGCCGGCCCACCTGCAACGTACCTGGGGCCACGGCGACTTCGGCGTCTATGCCAGGGTCATCACCGGCGGGGAGGTTGCCATTGGCAGCCCTGGCACCCTGCCGAGCTAACGTGCACGATGCACGCTTGCCGAGCCGCGCTCGGCCCAAATGCCCGCAGGGCCGCGCCGTTAGGCCCGGCCCTTGGCTTTCATCGACTGGTAGACGTCGAGGGCCTCGGCGGGTTTGGCGCCTTTGTGCACGACGGCGCTGACCGCGGCGATCATGGCCTTTGGTGCGTCGGACTGGAAAATGTTGCGACCCATGTCGACGCCGGAGGCACCCTGACGCACCGCATTGTAGGCCATCGTGAGCGCGTCGAGTTCGGGCAACTTCTTGCCGCCGGCCATGACGATCGGCACTGGGCACGAAGCCGTCACCGTCTCGAAATCCCGCTCCACGTAGTAGGTCTTGACGTACTGCGCGCCGAGCTCGGCGATGATGCGGCAGGCGAGGCGGAAGTACTTGGCGTCGCGCACCATGTCCTTGCCGACGGCCGTGATGCCCATCACCGGCATGCCGACCCGCAGGCCCGCATCCACCAGTTTCGTCATATTGTGCACGGAACGGGTCTCGTGTTCGCCGCCGATGAATACCTGAATGCCGACACCGGCCGCGTTGAGGCGCACCGCGTCCTCCATGTCCATGGCGATCTCTTCGTCCGACAGCTCCTCGCGCAGGATGCTCGGCCCACCGCTTGCCCGCAGCACCATGGGTTTTTGCGTCTCGGCGGGGATCAGCGAGCGCAGGATGCCCCGCGTGCAGAAAAGCGCGTCGCACTGCGGCAGCAATGGCACGATTGACAGGTCAATGCGCTCGAGCCCCGTGGTCGGCCCCTGGAAGTAGCCATGGTCCACCGCCAGCATGACGGTGCGTCCGGTGACCGGATTGAAGGTGTGCGCCAGCCTGTTCTTCATGCCCCAATCGAGCTGGTGCGAACCCTTGAGGAAGAAGCCGGGCGCGCTCTGCGGCCGATCGGCCTGGTATCGTTCGCCTTCTTTGTCGGCTTCGGGCATGGGGGTCCTCCGTCCTAACTTTGCCTGGCTGACGATCGGTAAGCTTGCCTGTCATAACGGGGGTTGCCACGGCGATCCAGCCCGCCCGTTGCGAGCTGTCGCGGCTAGGCTCCAGGCTGTTTGGCCGGTCGAGCCTCAGCGCAAGGCCGCGGCGATATTGCCACCATCCACCGTGGTCATATCGCCCGTCGTCTTGAGCTCAAGAGCCTGGTGCAGGAATGCCTGCGCCACGTCGTCGGCCGTCACCTCGCGACCCAGAAGGTTGCCCGACATGTACTCCTTCTCGCTCACCCCGCGCGCCTGCGCCCGCGCGCGGACAAACTCGTCGGTCAGCAGTCCGGAGCGAATGCGGTCGGCATTCACGCCATTCGCGCGGATGCCGTCGGCCCCATACTCGAGCGCGTATTGGCGCACGAGGAAGAGCGTCGCAGCCTTGGGCAATCCATAGGGCCCGAAATTGGGGCCGGGGTTGACCGCTTGCTTGGACACATTGAAGAGCAGACAGCCGCCAGTGCCTTGCGCGAGCATGATGCGAACTGCGGCTTGTGCCACGCGTTGGTGCCCGTAAAAGTTGAGCTCAAAGCTCCGGCGCAGCACCGCTTCATCCACCTCGCCGATGCGGCCCTGCCAGGCAGCGCCGGCGTTTGACACCACGATATCGACGCCACCGAACGTTTCCGCGATCCTGTCGAAGGCGGTGCGCACCGAGGCGGCATCCGTCACGTCGCAAGCCAGCGCCAACGCGCTAGGGCCGATCGCGCGCGCCTTGGCCGCAGCCGCCCCCGCGTCGACATCGAGCAGCGCCACCTCGGCGCCAGCGGCCGCAAAGGTGCGGGCCGTTGCCGCCCCGATCGCCCCCGCTGCGCCGGTGACGGCAACGATCTGACCGGCAAGCGGCGGTTCGCCCGCGTGCGCGAGCTTGGCTTGTTCCGGTGGCCAGTACTCGCAATCGAACATGTCGGCCTCGGCGATGGACTGATACTCGCCAAGCCCCTCGGCATCCGTGATGACATGGGCGGCGCATTCGGCAAGGTCGGCGGCGATGCACGCTTGCAGCTTGTCACGCCCTAAGCCGAAGAGGCCCAGCCCCGGAACGAGTATGACGCGGGGCAGCGGGTCCAGCATCGTCCGCCCCCCGCCAGCGCGAGCGTTATTGCGCGCGAAGTAGGCCGCGTAGTCCGCCATGAATTCTTCCGCCCGCTTGCTCACCTCGCGCTTGAAATCGGCAAGCCCACCCTCCGCCGGAGCCGGCACGATCAGCGGCCAGCCCTTGGTGCGGATGGTGTGATCGGGTGTAACCACGCCGGAGCAGGCGTAGCGGGCGAGCTCCCGACCGTCGACAAAGGCGCGGATGGGTGCGCTCGCGCGAAACTCGAGGATGAAGCGCCGCCAGGCGCCCTCCACGTGCTCAGACCGCAAGGCGCAGGCGCCCCGCAGGATGGGCGCCACATCGGCCAGCGCCGCCACGCGGTGTGGCAACGCAATGCTTGAGAATATGCGGCTGCGGCCGCGCTGCAGTCGCGCCTCGGCCAACGTCACCATCTCGATGGTGCGCTCGTAGGCTTGCCTCGCGGTCGCGCCAAAGGTGAAGAGGCCATGCTTGTCGAGGATTAGGCCTTCGACTTCGGGGTTTGCGTCGAACACCTGCGCGGCCGCTTTGGCAAGGCCAAATCCTGGCCGCTCATAGGGGACGAACCCCAGTCGATCCGCGTAGACCTCGCGCGCAACGTCTGCGCTGTTGGCCCGGTCGATCAGACTGAGCACGGCGTTGGCGTGCGTGTGATCGATGAAAGCGTGCGGCATGAAGGCGTGCAACAACATCTCCACCGATGGGCTTGGCGCTGTCGGGTCGAGAAGGTAGGCGCGCTGCACGCGCAGCATGTCCTCATCGCTCAACTGGTGGTGGTGGCGCAGCTTGCGCAGCGGCGCGAGCTTCACGGCGGGGAACCCCGTGGGATCGATGCTCGCCATGTCGCGGCCCGACCCCTTCACGCACAGCACCGCATGCGTCTCGCCGAGGAGGTCCGCCATCTCCGCCTTGAGTGACGTGTTGCCACCGCCGTGCAGCACCAGCGCGGGATCGCTCCCGAGGAGCCGGGTCGTATAGGTCCGCAGCGCCAGCGCTTCACTCACGCCAAGCGCGCTCAAGACGTCGACTGTCTTGCGTGCATCCACTTCGCTCCACCGGCTCAGCATGGGGGCGTTGGCTCCTCTCGCAGCGCATGCTCAGCGCTACATAGGCCACTGCGGCGGACAAGGGAAACCGTCGGCCGACCCCTGACTAAATTCGGCTCCAGATTGCGGCGCCAGACTATGGCCCCCGACTAAACTCAGCCCCCGACTGAACTCGGATGGTTTTGTGACCGCGGACCGGCGCGCATCGTCGCTCAACTGCACGCAAAGCCAACGAAGAAGCCAACGCATAGCAACTGGTCGCTGCATTTGGGGCGGAGCGTGTTTCCTGCACCGATACCCGTTGACCGTTCCGGGCTTCGCACGCTCCTTGAGCTGGCCGAGCCCCAGGCGAGCGCGAGTGGGTCCGCGCCGCGCCCCCATCGCTCACCTCGAGCCGAAACGCCGATCATCGCGGGCCTTGGCGGGGCGTAAGCGGGGCATTGCGTCCTCCAATCGGGGCACGTGGGATCGTCCTATCGGCGTGTCGTCCAGCGCCAATGCGCTGCCGGCTAAGCCCTTTTTGGCGACGGCCCTCCGGCCCGCCGTCGACACGGCGCGAACGTACTCATCCACAGGTACCCACACAGCGCCCATTGACTCCCACCAAAACCCATGTAATCCCATATAGGCCCATAGCCCAGACCGTTCCGAAAGGGCGCAGAGGCCAGGGAAATTCGGGCTCGTGGGATCAGCGTCGGTCGCTTGGTCGGTGTAGGCGAGGCTCACGCAAGGGATGGATCGCTTTGTCTCCACGTTCACGAACAAGATCGACGCCAAGGGACGGGTCTCCGTCCCAGCCTCGTTTCGCGCGGTGTTGGAGCGTGACGGCTATACGTCGGGGATCCCTGGGGGCATTTATTGCTACCCCTCGCTTGATGCTCCAGCGCTCGATGCAGGCGGCCAAAGCCTTGCCAAGACCATCGACAGGCTTCTCGATGGCCTGCCGGATTATTCGGATGAGCGGGACGAGCTGTCTGTCGCGCTCTATGGTGATGTGCACATCATCCCGGTCGACCAGGACGGACGTATCGTGCTTCCTGAGGCGCTGCGCGCGCACGCCGGCCTATGCACCCACGTGGCATTCGTGGGTCTCGGCACCAAGTTCCAAATGTGGGAGCCCGCACGCTTTGAGGAGCGCCGCGGGCGTGCGCGCGAAAAAGTGCACCGGCATCGCCAGCTGTTCGGCGCGGGGAGCCGCCCCGCTCAGGGGGACAGGGGCGGCGAGGGGGGAGCACGGGAATAATGGCGAACCGCGGCGCCCGATCGGCCGAGGGTGGCCCGCGAGGGACCGAGCGCCATGTTCCCGTGCTCCTTGCCCAGATGCTGCATGCCCTCGCTGCGCGCGATGGTCAGTCCTACGTTGACGCCACGTTCGGGGCTGGCGGCTACAGCGAGGCAATCCTCAGGGCAGCTCCGGGCGCGCGGGTCCTCGCCATCGATCGCGATCCAACCGCGCTCGCCTCGGGGCGCTGGCTCGCCGAGCAAAATCCCGGCCGCTTGCAGCTGAGTGAGGGCCGGTTCGGCGAGCTCGACCGTTTGGCGGCGGCGGTTGATTTCGCGCCGGCAGATGGCGTCGTGCTCGACATTGGCGTCTCTTCCATGCAGCTCGATGATCCCGAGCGCGGCTTCGCATTTCAGGGCGACGGTCCGCTCGACATGCGCATGTCCCTGCGTGGGCCGACGGCCGCCGATGTGGTCAGCACCGCGGATGAGGCGCAGCTCGCCGACATCCTATTCCACCTTGGCGAGGAGAAGAGCGCCCGGGCCATCGCCCGCGCCATCGTGACGAGGCGGCACCAGCGGCCGATAGCCCGCACGTCGGAGCTGGCGCACCTCGTCGCCCGCGTGCTGGGGCGCGAAAAGATCGCCGGCCGCCACGCCGCGACGCGCACCTTTCAGGCGCTGCGCATCTACGTGAACGATGAGCTTTTCGAGTTGGCGGACGGCCTCGCTGCAGCCGAGCGGCTGTTGGCTCCAGGGGGACGGCTCGTCGTCGTCACATTCCATTCGCTCGAGGACCGGCTGGTTAAGCACTTCTTCAGGGAGCGAGCGGCACCGCACCCGCACGCCTCCCGCCATCTGCCGCCCCAGGTCGAACCGCGCCCCCGGCCCAGTTTCCAGTTTCTTAACCATCGACCAGTAAGCCCGACGGACACGGAAGTCGCCGCCAATCCGCGAGCGAGATCGGCCAGGCTAAGGGCGGCAGTGCGCACTGACGCTAAGGCCTGGGAGGGCGCCAGCGGCGCTCGGTGGTTGCCGCGCCTCGGCCAGCGCTCTGGGGTGCGCGCTGGTCCGGGCCTTGGCCCATGACCTCAGCAATGGAGGCCCGATGCATCACAGGGTCAACTGGGCCTTGATGGTAGCGACGCTTGGCGCCGCCTTCGCGCTCTACGCCATCAAGTACGACACACGTCGCCTCGAGCTCCACGTCCGGGCACAAGAGCGCGCGTTGGAGAAGGCTGAAGGCGACGTGACGATCCTGCAAGCCGAACGCGCCTACCTGGCCCGTCCCGAGCGCCTCGAGCCCCTGGCGCGGCTGATCGGGCTCGCTCCCATCGTCAGTTCGCAATATCAGCGCCTCGATGGCCATGGCGTCGGCGGGCCGCAACGTGAGGCCACCCACGCCGATGCAGCAAACGCCCGATAGTGCGGCACCCGCCTGCCGCGGGCTCGCCCCATGGCGGCCAATCCGTGTCTGGGTGAGGCCCCCTCAGCCC
>JAMXLN010000343.1 GCA_024281145.1 Hyphomicrobiaceae bacterium
CCATCGAGGCCCTTGCGCCCAAATGTGCGCACTGCAACTGCCGCATTATCGGCCACGGCGTGGAGGCGAAGGGCAAAATTTATTGCTGCGCACATTGCGCCAAAAGCGAAGGCATTCACGGCGTCAGCGATCGTGCGGCGTGACGTGCGGCGCAGGCGCGCGCTCAGGCCGACCAGCGCTTCTCGAACTCCCACACGTGCTCAAAGCCGACCAAAGAGCACAGCTCTGCAAAGCCAAGTAGCTCGCTTCCAAGCTTGTGGCTCGACCCCTCCTCTTTGAGCACGCCATAAACGCGCTGCAACGCCTTTGTCGCCGCGAGCAGGCCCGTCGCTGGAAAGATCGCGAGTTTGTAGCCCAGCTCCTCCAAGCGTTGCTTTGGCAGGATCGGCGTACGCCCGCCGTCGGCCATATTGGCGAGCAGAGGTAGATCGAAGTGGCGGCCGATGCGCGCCATCTCCGCCTCGCTCTCGGGGCTCTCGATGAACAGTATGTCGGCGCCGGCCTGGGCGTAGGCCTCGGCGCGCTTCAGCGCCTCGTCGAGACCGTGACTGGTGCGTGCGTCCGTGCGGGCGATGAGCAGGAAGTCGGCCGACGACCGGCTGGCCGCGGCGACCTGGAGCTTTTTCACCATCTCGTCAATTGGCACCACCCGTCGACCGGGTGTGTGCCCACAGCGCTTGGGGAATACCTGGTCCTCGATCTGGATCGCGGCCGCGCCGGCGCGCTCGTAGCCGCGAACCGTGCGCTCAACATTGAGGAGGCCGCCGAACCCGGTATCAGCGTCGCAGATCAGGGGTGTCGTGGTGTTTTCGCAAATCTGCTGGACGCGCTCCACCATTTCGGTGTAGCTCGCCAGACCGGCATCGGGCAGGCCCAAGGTCGCGGACACGCCAAAGCCCGTCATGTAAAGCGCGCTGAAGCCGAGGCCGTCGGCGATCCGGGCCGAAATCATGTCGTAGACACCGGGTGTCACGAGGAGGCCTTTGCCAGCCAGCGCCTTCTTGAGCTTTTTTCCTGCGTGCATGTTCCACTCCGCTTTATTCGCCGTTGGCAAGCCTCTGGCGGGTATCGCTAGTATAGCTGCCCTAGGCAGCGCCGCAGCTGGATTAGGACGAGCCAAGTGCCGATCATCGAACCTGCACCCTGGCGTCACCAATATTTTGATCCGGTGGAATGTCCGCCGGATCTTTTCATCCCAACCGATGACCCAGAGGCGTGGGAGTGGAATCGCGACCACCGCTGGGTGTTCGACAAGCTGCAGGTGGCTTTGAGCCAAGGCCTGGAGGCTGGACCACACGGCACCATGCCGCCACGCTTCCCAGTCTTCTCCAAGCCCATCATGAACTTTCGCGGCCTCGGCGCCGGCAGCCGCGTTCTCGCCTCGGCAGAAGAGTACGACTGCCACCATACTGCCGGGCATTTCTGGATGACGCTGCTCGAAGGCCGGCACGTATCAAGCGACGTGGCGCTGGTGGCTGGCGAGCCCCGCTGGTGGCGCCACGCAACGGGACTAGCCACCGGCGAGGGCATGTTCGATCGCTGGACCATCCACGCCGCCAACGACCCGGCGCTCGAAGGGGCCTGCGGCGCGTGGATCGCCAGCAACCTCAAAGGCTTCACCGGCATCCTCAACCTCGAGACCATCGGCGGCGTGATCATCGAGGCACATCTGCGGCTCTCCGACCAATGGCCCGATCTTTATGGCGCCGGCTGGATCGAGGCCTTCGTGGGCCTCTATCGCGACAAGGCTTGGATCTATGCCGACGCCGACCGGCGCGATGGTTACAGCATCGTTTTATTTGGCCCGTCGGGCCGCCGCTATCGCCATCCCCCTCCGGC
This sequence comes from Hyphomicrobiaceae bacterium, assembly GCA_024281145.1. Taxonomy (GTDB): domain Bacteria; phylum Pseudomonadota; class Alphaproteobacteria; order Rhizobiales; family Hyphomicrobiaceae; genus AWTP1-13. The sequence goes on from JAMXLN010000343.1 coordinate 1,840, forward strand.
GCTGATCGAGGAGCTCGCCGCGCGGCCCGGCGTGTCGAGCGTGCAGATCACCTTCCACGAGGATAAGGCGCCGGAGCGCCATTCCATGCCGCCGGGCGGCTTTCGGGTGGCGATCGTCAACGCCTTCGACCTTGCGAGCGGGGAGGCGGCGCGGGAGGAGCTGCGCCGACATTTCCTGGGCGCGGAGCCTGCCGTGAACGTCCAGCGCGCCCGATAGCCTAGCCTCGGGCAAGGATGCACAAGCACCATCTCTCATCCACGCGTCGCACCGGCAAGCCGGCGTCATCCTCCGGCATTGGGGGGTGCGTGGGCGTTCAAGCAGGCAGGTGGAGGCAGCCCCAAGGTCTCGTGCGGGCGCCCGCTGCAAAGAGGAGGCTGTGGCCGCGCCGGCCCCTCAGCAAGCGCCGCGCTTGGGCTGGGCTCGGTCGTGGGCTCTTCGTCCTCGCCGCGGGGATCCTCGCGTGTGTGCTGACGATGATCGGCGCTTGGGCGCAAGGGGCTTCCAGGGATCTCGCCGACAAGCTCACCCCCGCGCAGCTTGCCACCTACGAGGCGTACCGCAGCGCGCGGGATAAGTTCGAGCACCAGCTCACATATTATTGGCGCCGCGTCGAGGCCAAGCGCGATGCCCGCAAGGCCAGACGCATGCTGGCACAGGAATACCAGGCGCAAGACTACATCGCCCAGCAACCGCCGAAGTACGCGGGGCCCGAGCTTCCCGCCGATATCGCCAAGATCGTGGAGGTCGTGGCGCCGCCAACGCCGGAGCGGCCCATGGCGACGGTGGCGGAGTTTTTGCAGAGCGCAAAAGCACAATACGGGTTCGTGCCTACGCTCACCAGTGAGCGGGAGTTCAAGCGCCGCTATGCCGAGGAGGCCTTGGCGGTCGGCCTCACCAAGGACCAGGTCGTGCGCATCTACGCGCTTGAGACCGGCGGGCAAGGCACCTACGACATGCAATCGGGCATCAATCCGATCAGCAAGCAAGGCCGGCCGATCTCCTCGGCCCTCGGCTATGCGCAGCTGTTGCACGCCAACTCCACGAGCGAGCTTGTCAAACATGGGGAGCGGTTCGCGCGACGCCTGCTCGCCATGGCCGCCGCGCCCGGCACACCGCCCGATAGCGCCAGGGCCTTCACGGCAAAGGCAGGCGTCGTACGGCATATGCTCAAAGTGGCGCGCTCGATCCCCAATGAGTGGGGCCATCACATGCGCTTCGCTGGCACGCCCGCCGGCCTTGGCATCCACGCGCTCAATCTCGATGCTGACGTGGGACCGTGGTTGCAGGTGCTCAAGCTCAAGGGATTGAAGGACGACGCCGCCACCGCCGGCCGCGGCAGCCTCACCGGGGCGCAGATCGAGCTGATGAACCTTGCCGGCCCACGCACGGGCCTGGAGATGCTGCTGCCCGTCGCCCAGAATATGCCCACCTCGAACTTCTTCAGCCGAGCGGGCTATTACCGCAACGGCATCGTGCGCGACAGGACCGCCGCCGAGCTCATCAAAGCCCTCGAGGAGCGCATGGAGGTCAACATAAAAAAGCCGGGCGCGGTTGAGTTTGCGCAGATCTTCGACGAGGTGGCGAGGAGATAGCGTTTTATGAGCGCGACGACGGCCACACTGGCGGCAATGTGAGAGTATGAGCCGCGAGAAACATCAGGGTAAACAGAAGGAAGGTTGGCATCCCCCGGGCATAGCGCATTCTTGTGCTGGGAGGTGCGCGAGGAACGCGCCGAAAGCTAACCAAACGTGCCAAAGCGCTGAATTGGCTCGCGGGCTTCGGGTTTGATTGGGCCCCCAAGATTGGGCCACAAGCGCGCATGACCCCCAGCCTTGCCACAGCACCCGAGCGACATCGCGGGAGTGCCGACGCTGGCAAGCCGCGTCGATGCAGGGTAGGACGCCGTGAGAGTAAACCCCAACCGTCCCATCCGGACCAAGATCGCCACGAGCGTGGCGCGCAGCTTCACGCCGGCATAGCTGTCTCGGCCAGGCGCACCCAATAGGAGACGCCCACCGGAATGGCCGCGTCGTTGAAGTTGTAGCCGGGATTGTGCAGACCCGGACCGATGCCGTTGCCCAGCATGATGAAAGCGCCGGGAGCCTTGCGGAGCATGTGCGAGAAGTCCTCCGCACCCATGATCGGTCGCATGGTCTTAACATTGGTTTCACCGACGATCTCGCTCGCGACGGCTTGTGCGAACCGCGTCTTTTCCGGGTCATTGACGGTGACGGGCACGTCGCCCTCGAAGGTGGTCTTCGCCGTCGCCCCGAACAGCGCCGCTGTTCCTTCGGCGATCTGGCGCATCCTGGCATGCGTTTGGTCGCGCACCCTATCGCTAAGGGTGCGGACGGTGCCGATTAGGGTCGCCCCCTCGGGAATGATGTTGAACGCCTCGCCGGCGCGCACCACACAGGTGGAGACGACGACGGCATCGAGCGGATTGACGTTGCGCGAAGCGATGGTCTGCAGCGCCATAATGATTTGCGCCGCGACCACCACCGGATCGACACCCTCATGGGGGCGGCCGGCATGGGAGCCTTTGCCGGCAATCTCGATCGTGAACTTGTCGCATGCCGCAAGCATGGCACCCGCGCACAACGCGAACTTGCCGAGGTCGTGGGTCGGCGAGGTGTGCATGCCATAAACCTGTTGAATGCCGAAGCGCTCCATCAGGCCGTCCTCGAGCATGGAAAGGCTGCCCGTGAGGCCCTCCTCGTTGGGCTGGAAGATGACCACCACGGTGCCGTCAAAGTTGCGTGTCTCACACAGATACTTGGCGGCGCCGAGCAGCATGGCCGTGTGGCCGTCATGGCCGCAGGCGTGCATCATGCCCGGCACCTGGGAGGCGTAGGCAACCCCCGTCGCCTCCTGGATCGGCAGGGCATCCATATCGGCGCGCAGACCCACGACCATGCGCGAACCCGTCTTGCGCCCCTTGATGATGCCGACCACGCCGGTTTTGCCGATGCCGGGAACGACCGCATCGCAGCCGAAGTTTTTGAGCTTATCCGCCACAATGGCGGCGGTGCGGTGTAGCTCAAAGCCGATCTCCGGGTGGGCATGAAGGTCGCGACGCCAGGCGGTGATCTCCTGATGCATGGCGGCGATGCGGTTCACGATCGGCATATAACTCCCCCGTTTTCGCGGTTGGCCAGTTCGGCCGCTCGCACACTATCCGGATGCGGGCAAAACGAAAGCACCGAAATGGATGCCACCGCCCTTTGGTGCCGGAAGCCTGAGCAGGGCCGGTCGCAAAATGAGGCACATGTAGGCTTTGACTTGAGGTGAGGGGAGTTGTGTAATTCAAGCCGCGGAAAGCGACCGCGTCAATTTACCAACGCCCGTCAACTGGAGTCGAAAATGGGCTATCTGCGCCAAACCGTGTTGGCTCTTGCAGCGGCCATTGGCCTGGCCGCGCCCGCACATGCGGAAAAGACGCTGCGCGCCGTCATGCACTCTGACCTCAAGATCCTCGATCCGATCTGGACCACTGCCTACATCGTCCGCAATCACGGCTACATGATCTACGACACGCTGTTTGCCACCGACGCGAACGGCGAGATCAAGCCGCAGATGGTCGGCAACTACGAGGTCTCTGCAGACAAACTGACGCACACCTTCACGCTGCGCGACGGTCTCACCTGGCACGATGGGCAGCCGGTCACGGCGGAGGATTGCGTGGCCTCCATCAAGCGCTGGGCCGCCAAGGACTCCACGGGCCAGAAGCTGATGACCTTCGTCGACAGCATGGAGGTGAAAGACCCCAAAACCTTCGTCATGAAGCTGAAATCGCCGACCGGTCTTGTGCTTTTGGGACTCGGCAAACCGTCCTCTAACGTCCCGTTCATAATGCCCAAGCGGGTAGCCGAGACCGATCCCAACACACAGATTTCCGACTTCACGGGATCTGGACCCTTCGTCTTCAAGCAAGACGAGTGGAAACCGGGCGACAAGACGGTCTACGTCAAGAACGAGAAATACAAGCCGCGGCCGGAGCCCGCCTCCGGCCTCGCTGGTGGCAAGGTCGTCAACGTCGACCGTGTGGAATGGCGCGCGATCCCCGATCACCAACAGGCCGTCAACGCGCTGTTGGCCGGCGAGATTGATTTCATTGAGGCGCCGCCGCATGACCTCCTGCCACTGGGTCTTGCCGATGCAAACGTCAAGGCCTTCGACTGGAACCCCTGGGGCAACCAGTACACGTTCCGCCCAAACTGGCTGCACAAGCCGTTCGACAATGCGAAGGTGCGCCAAGCCCTGCTCTACGCCTTCAACCAGGAGGACTTCCTGAAGGCCGTGGTGGGCGACGCCAAGTACTACAAGGTCTGCAACTCCTATTTCCCGTGCGGCACTCCCTTCTCGAGCGAAAAGGGCATGGATGGGCTGCTAAAATCCAATTTCCAGAAAGCCCGGGAGCTGCTGAAGGAGGCAGGCTACGACGGCACGCCGATTGTGCTCATGCATTCAACCGACCTTGCCGTGCTCACCAATCTCGCGCCCGTCGCAAAGTCGCTGATGGAGAAGGCCGGCTTCAAGGTCGACATGCAGTCCATGGATTGGCAGACGCTGGTTGCGCGCCGCGCAAAGAGGGATCCGCCGAACGCCGGCGGCTGGCACGCCTTCCTCACGTCGTGGGTCTCCGCCGACATCACCAATCCGATCTTCATGGGATTTATGAACGCCGGATGTGAAAAGGCGATGTTCGGTTGGCCTTGCGACGAGACCATGGAGAAGCTCCGCGATGAGTTCGCGCACGAAACCGACCCTGCCAAGCAGAAGGCGATCGCCGAGGCGACGCAAGTGCGCGAGACCCAAATCGTTACCCATATCCCGCTCGGGCAATGGTATCTTCCCGCCCTGATGCGCAAGAACGTCTCGGGCATGGTAGCAGCGCCAGCGCCCGTGTTCTGGAACATTCAGATCCAGTAGTGGTTCGAAAAAGGGGAGCGAGGGCTCGCCAGCAGCACTCGGCCCCCGCGGACGGCATCCCATGTTTGCCTATGTCCTGCGCCGACTGTTGGCGACGATCCCGGTGATGGCGATCGTGGCGATCCTCGTGTTCCTCATGCTGCGCCTTACGCCCTCCGACCCGGCCGCCATCATCGCTGGTGACAACGCCAACGCCGAGCAGGTGGCAGAAATCCGCAAGCGTCTCGGGCTCGACCAGCCGATCCTCACGCAATTCGTCATCTGGACCGGCAAGACGCTGCAGGGCGACCTGGGCGAATCCTTCTTTTTTAAGAAGCAGGTGGCCGAGCTGATCCTCGATCGGCTCGAACCCACCGTTTCCCTGGCGTTCCTCACGATCGTGCTGGCGGTGCTGATCGCCGTGCCGCTCGGTGTGCTTGCTGCCTACCGGCAGGGCAGCTGGCTCGATCGCATCGTGATGGGCTTCTCGGTACTTGGATTCTCGGTGCCGGTGTTCGTCATCGGTTATGCGCTCATTTATGTGTTCGCCATCGAGCTCAATTGGCTTCCGGTACAGGGCTACCAGCGACTGTCGCTCGGCGTCGCTGGTTGGCTGGAACGGCTGATCCTTCCCTCGCTCACGCTCTCGGTGATCCTCATTGCCCTCATCGCCCGCATCACGCGCACCAGCGTGCTCGAGGTCATGAACGAGGACTACATCCGCACCGCGCGCGCCAAGGGCCAAACGGAGGGTCGCGTGCTCAGGCGGCATGCTCTCGCCAACGCAGCCGTACCGATCGTGACCGTTATCGGCCTTGGCGTCGCGGCACTGATCGGCGGCGTGGTGGTTACGGAATCGGTCTACACCATCCCGGGCCTCGGCCGGCTGACCGTGGACGCCGTGCTTGCGCGCGATTATCCCACCATCCAGGCCGTCATTCTGCTGTTCTCGCTGGCGTACGTGTTGATCAACCTGGTAGTCGACATGACGTATACGTTCTTCGATCCGAGGATCCGCTATTGAGCATCGAGGTACTGCCAGCCGAGATCGCCGAAGGCGCGCGGGCAGCGCCCAGGCCGGGCAGGCTCGCCCGGGTGATGCGCAATCCGAGCATCATCATCGGCGCCGCCATCGTGGCCTTCCTCGCACTGGTCGGAGCCCTGGCGCCGATGCTGGGTACCATCGACCCGTCTGAAATCAATCCCGCCTATCGCAACAAGAAGCCGGGCGCGGAGCGCATGATACGCACCGAAGACGGCAAGGAGGTGCCGTTCGTGCATCGCTTCGGCACCG
>JAMXLN010000344.1 GCA_024281145.1 Hyphomicrobiaceae bacterium
GCGTCAGCAGAGCGATGGCCGCCCAAGTTGCAGCGCGTATTGAGCTCACGTGTTGCTCCGGTCCAGGTGCGAAGTAGGGGTAATTGCTTCGCTCTTTTCTGAGAAGAGGACGAGCCGTCGCGGGCCAGCATGAGCGTGGCAGAAAAGTCCCAGAAGGGAGCACGCGTTTCACTTACCAAGACGCAACGTCCAAGGCGCGCGCCTAAGCAGCAGCCCGGCGCCCAGTGGGGGCCACCTCTCGCAGCCCACGCCATTGCCGTCCGCGGCCTTTTGGCGAACCGGGGAAACTTTGGACTCTTGGGCGAGTTTCGCATCAGGGGGTACATAGCTCCAGGAGGTTGGCACGTGCGCAGCATTCGGTGGCTCGCGGTCCTCCCATTCATCGGTCTGATCATCGGACCGTTCTTCGTCAACCGGCCGACACCCTTCGTTCTTGGCTTACCATTTCTGCTCGCCTGGATCGTGGCGTGGATCCTACTCACGTCGTTCATCATGGCTGTGATTTATTGGTTTGATCCCGCCAACCAGGAGGACGCGAATTGAACGTAGCGCTCCTCTTCATCGCGGCGGCGGCGCTGCTCGCACTCGGCGTGGGTTTTCTTGCCCGCCGCGGCAAAGACATGGATCTCGAGCAGTGGACAGTCGGCGGGCGCGGGTTCGGCGCGCTGTTCGTCTTCCTTCTCATGGCGGGCGAGATTTACACGACCTTCACGTTTCTGGGGGGAAGCGGCTTCGCATACGGGAAGGGTGCCCCTGCCTATTACATTCTTTGTTACGGCACGCTTGCTTACGTAATCTCTTATTTCATGTTGCCGCCGATCTGGCGCTACGCCAAGGAGAATGGCCTCTATTCGCAGTCTGATTTCTTCGTGCGAAAATATGCGAGTTCCACGCTTGGGGTTGTTGTCTCACTCGTCGGGATAGTTGCCCTGGTCCCGTATCTGGTGCTGCAGCTGAAGGGTCTTGGCATCATCGTAGAGATCGCCGGCTATGGGGCGATTTCGTCGACGCTCGCCATATGGATTGGCACCGCCATCGTAGCCGCCTATGTCATGGTCTCCGGAGTGCACGGATCGGCGTGGACCTCAGTTGCGAAAGACGCGATGATTCTGGTGATCGTGGTGTTCCTCGGGCTCTATTTGCCTTATCGCTATTATGGCGGGCTAGGACCGATGTTCGAAGCGATCGAGCAGGCCAAGCCCGGATTTACGGCGCTACCGCCGCACGGCGAAAGCCTGTGGTGGTTTGCGTCGACGGTGCTGCTCACCGCACTTGGCTTCTACATGTGGCCGCACACCTTCGGCTCGATCTACACGGCGAAGGAAGCAAGAGTGATCCGCAAGAACGCGATCGTGCTGCCGCTCTATCAACTGATCCTATTGTTCGTGTTCTTCGTCGGCTTCGCCGCCACCCTGCAGGTTCCTGGGCTTTCCGGACCGGACATAGATCTTGCGCTGTTCAAGCTCTCGGCGAAGACGTTCGATCCCTGGTTTGTCGGTGTCATCGGGGCGACGGGGGTGCTCACAGCGTTGGTTCCAGGCTCCATGATCCTGATGACCGCGGCGACCCTGCTGGCGAACAATCTCTACCGCGTTGCCGATGCTTCGGCCGATGACGCGCGCGTGTCGCGTCTCGCGAAGCTGCTCGTGCCAGTACTCGCGCTGATCGCCGTCGGCTTTACGTTGCGTGGTGGACAAACAATCGTGGCTCTCCTCCTGATGGGCTACAGCCTCGTGACGCAACTTTTTCCGGCCCTGGTTCTCAGCCTGGCGCGTCGCAACATTGCCACGCGCGAGGGTGCGGTGGCGGGAATCCTCGCTGGCGTTGCCACGGTCGTGGTCGTTGGGTTGACCGGCGTGAGTATGAAGAGCCTGTTTCCTTGGCTTCCGGCCGCGGTCCAGGACATCAATGTCGGAATTATTGCGCTCGCCGTGAACTTCGTGGTGTTGATCGGGGTCAGCTTGGCGACGCGCCTGGCGGCAGAGGGAGCATCGACCATCTCCAGCCGAGCGCGACATACGCAGCATTGAGACCGACAGGATCCGTTGTGATTGACATCGTCCGCAGCGAAAATGCACGCCGCGGGCGGCGCAGATCACGTGCGCTGTGGTAAAGCACGGGCACCGTGCCGGGCCCAGGGAATGCCGGGTTACGGCTTTAAGGCGCAGCTGACGCTTGATATCGGGCCCAGTCGTCTAGTTTTCTCATGCTCCCGCTCCTTCTGACCAGATCTGCACCTTCCCCTCAGATTGGGCTTTATGGATTGCGCCGCCTCTCGCGGCGCCGAGACGGCAGCCAAAGACAGACCCTTTGCGATGCTTGTATCCCCGGAAACAGCCAACGTCTCCATGTGGTGCCACAAGGCTTCTGTTGCAGGTGCCAGGAGACGAGGCCATGCTCAACTTGAAGCCAAGTTTGTTGTTAGCAGGTTGCGGCGCAGTGGCTGTCGGGGTAATCGGCGGCTGGGCCGTCCTGTCGTTGATGCCGACCATCACGTCCTCTTTTGAAGAACGCGAGGCGACTGTCTCAAGTCAGCCTCTCCCAATCTCGCAACCTCCCGCCGATAAGGGTTCCACAGACCAACCTGCCATAGCTCAGCCTGCCATAGTTCAGCCTCCCCCTCCCGGAAATGCCAAGGAGGCGGCCCGCGACCGCAATGCGGCTGCTTCGGGGCCAACGGGGGTCTGGATCGACCACACTGGTCGCGGCGCGGTCGAGATCACCGAATGCGCAGGTGCCCTTTGCGGTCGCATCGTCTGGCTCAAGGATGCTGGGAATAAGAGCGTATGTGGCAAGCAGGTTATTGGCAGTGCAAGACGCAGCGCTGGCAGCACGTGGGACGGTGGCTGGATTTATGATCCCGACAGAGATGCGCGTTACAGCGTCGAATTGAAGCTCCTCGGCCCGAATAGGTTGCGGGTCATGGGCTATATGGGTAGCAAAATGTTCAGCGAGACATACACGTGGAAGCGAGCCTCAGCCGACCTTGAGCGATGCGATGGTGTGCCAGCGGTTGCATCGCCGGCGCCGGCGCCGAACAATCCAAATCCATCCGGTACCGAGATCACAAAGTCAGAGCCGTCAAACGACCCCCCGGAGTCCAAACCTAAAGCTGTGAAGCCCACCATTGCGGATCTCGAGAAGTTTGCCCGTGAGATGGTGAAAGGCAAGGCTGGTGGTAAGGAATGCACGGTGAAGCTTCCTTACGTCGGCACTGTCAACATCCCGTGCCCAGGCTAACCGCAAGGCGAGATCGCGGCTCCCGGGTCCCATGCGGCAAACAGTAACTGATTGGGAGTGAGATCCAACTCGCCTCACATTTGATGCTGGCGGCCTTTTGCCGATTTTAGCTGCTGCGGTGCATGGGCGTACGCCGCCACAGGGCCGCTAAGACAATCATCGCGGCCAGCCCTTCGCAGCCCATCACCTTCATCGCCGTGATCGAGCCCAGCCTCTCAAACAGCAGGCCGGCATGCCAGTGACCGATCATCGAGGAGCCGATGAAGATCGAAAGCACGCCGGCGGCACGGCCGCGCATGTCCGGAGGAGCGAGGTTGTAGACAAGCGCATACTGGGTCGAAGAAAAGGCAGCTGTGGCGACACCGACCACCAGCAGGATGGCAACTGCACTTGCGATGGTAAGGTGTAATGCCAATCCAATCATTAGCACGAGGCATGCTAGGGTTCCGAGATAATAGAAGCGGAAGAGCGTGCGCCGAGTTGCCAACAGCCCGACCGTCATCCCACCTATCGTGCCTCCAAACCCGTCGCAAGCCGACAAGGCGCCGACGAGCATAGGTGTGAGCACGAAATCCCTCTGCCCGATGACTGGAACCATGCCGATAAACGGCCAGCACCAAAGGTTGTAGACGAGGGTCACGCCCATGATGATTTGGAAGGGCCGATCGAGAATAAGCTGCCGGGGCGGAATCAAGAAGCGTAATCCGCCACGCGCCGACGCCACTATCGGTGCTTTGGAAGTGACACCAACGCGCGCGGCGAGCACTAGGCTGATGAGGTAGCTCATGGCTATCAGCGCATAGATGCCGCTGATCCCGAGCCCCTGGTAGGTGGCACCACCGATCAGTGGGCCCAACGCCCGCGTTGCATACATCGTCGAGTTATCAAAACCGAGCGCGGCTGGAACGCTTTCCGTCTTAACAGCATCGACCAAGAGACGGCGTCGCACGGGCATGTCGGTCGTCCAGAAGGCCCCGGACACCATCACAATCGCGGCGGCGGCGGCATAGGTCGCCGCTCCGATCGCCGTCACCACCACCATCGTTGCCGACGCCACAGCCATCATTGCGAAGCTCGCCACCAGCAAGCGCTTGCGGTCAACCGCATCCGCCAGTGCGCCCATCAGGAACCCGAACAGCACATAAGGAACCATGCGCAGCACAGCCAGCAGAGCGACGAGCTGAGGAGATCGGGTAAGCTCGAAGGTGAAGATGGCGATGGCAACGAATTCAAGCCATCGCGCAACGCCCGTCAGGCCGCCAATGGCCCACAGCCGGCGGTAGTCGGGGAGTGCGAACAGGGCGCGTGTGTCGGTGAGGTGAAGCAACGGCGTGCGATAGGTTTGGGACGGGGTCGGCAGGATGGCGTCAGCTGTAGGCCTGAGTCCAGTGGGGCCATCCCCCATTTTTGCTGTGAACTGGCGCTATCGGCCCCCATCAAGTACGGACATCAGTCTTGACGGTCGAGATCTTCAACCCGGGAACGGCCAGAACATCATTCCCGAGACGGTGCGGAAATAC
>JAMXLN010000345.1 GCA_024281145.1 Hyphomicrobiaceae bacterium
GTCGGCAGGCAGTCGAGGAAATGGATCCAACCAGGCGCCTTGTAGTAGGCCATGCGCTCGTAGCAGTGCTGGAACAACCGCTCGGCCGCGCCGGCGGTACTTGCCGAACCCTTCAACACCACGCAGGCCAATACCTCCTCCTCGCGCAGCTCGTCCTTGACCGCCAGCACCGCCACCTGCTGCACCTCGGGATGGCTGAGCAGCATCGCTTCGATCTCGGCGGCGGCAATGTTCTCGCCTGAGCGGCGGATGATGTTCTTCTTGCGGTCCACGAAATACAGCATGCCGTCGGCGGCGCGGTAGACGGTGTCGCCGGTGTGAAACCAGCCCCCACGCCAGGCCGTCTCTGTCGCAGCCGCGTCCTTGAGGTACCCCGAGAAGCACCCTCGCCGCGGCGTTGCCGCCGAATGGCGTATTAGCATTTCTCCGGGTTGGCCGTCGGCAACGTCGGCGTCGTTTGCATCGACGACGCGCACCTCCACCCCAGGCACCGCCCGCCCGAACGCGCGCGTGCCCACCTGGCGCGGCTCAAAGCAGTCGGCGAGCACACGCACCATCTCGGTCATTCCCCACAGCTCGATCATCGGAAAACCGAAGCGTTGTTCGAAAGCCGCGTGCAGCTGCGGTTCGATGCCGGCGCCGATGCCGAAGCGGATGGTGTGGTTGGCCTCGTGCTTGCTCACCGGCTGCGCGAGCAACAGCGGCGCGATCACGCCCAGGTAATGCACGACGGTGGCCCGGGTATCGGCCACCTCTGTCCACCAGCGCTGCGGATGGAAACGATCGGCTTGCACCTGGCAATTGGCGGTCCAGAGCGCGCCCATCAGGGACACCACGCCGGCATTGGCATGATAGAGGGGCAGCGGATTGTAGATGCGCTCCTCGCCCCGGCGGAACGACGGGACGCCACCGAGCGATGCATACCAGGCACCGCAGGCCACCTCGTAGCCCTGCGAGAGGATGCAACCCTTGGGTCGGCCCGTGGTGCCGGACGTGTAGAGAATGGAAGCCGGCGTCTCGGGAGCCGCCGACTGTCCCTCCGCGTGCCGCGATGGCGCTGGCAACGCGCGCCCCGAAAATCTCTCCAAGATCTGGACGTGCGGTCGGCAGGCGCTTCGCGCGAGCGCCTCGCGCACTTGCCCCTCACGGCGGTCCAACGTCAAGATGAGGTCGGGCTCGCAGTGCTCGAGGAGATAGGCGGTTTCGCCGGCGCGGTAGTCGGGATTGATCGGCACGCAGCAAACGCCAAGGGCGTTGAGTGCCAGTTTATTGAGAACGAATTCGGGGCGGTTCTCAAGCAGGGTTGCCACCCGATGGCCCAAACCGTAGCCCGCATCGCGATAGGCGGCGGTGAGGTCGGCAACGCGTTGGGCGGCGTCGCGATAGGTGATTTCAAATCCCGCCTTGAGATAGTCCCGCTGCTCGTTCGGCGGGACCGCAAAGAATGGGCGGTCAGCATGGGAGGAGACGGCGGAAGCAAACACCTCGCCGATCGTCAACCCATCTTGGACCTCGCTCATTCTTCCTCCCCAGCCGGACCCGCCCAGGCTCTTGGTCGCCGCGCCATTCTAGTCCGGGTCTCGTCCCAGCGCGAATGCACGGGGGGATGCACCCCGCCGACGCGCTCGCCTCAGCGACCCTTGAAGTTGGGCGCGCGCTTCTCGACGAATGCCTTGCGACCCTCCTCCCAGTCGGCACTGGCAAAGATGGCATCCGTGTCGGCGCGAGCTTGACCGGCGATCTCGGTCGGCCCCTTGGGAAGCACCGCCGCCACGAACCGCTTCAGCGCCCGCGCGGGCAGCGGCGCGGTGGCAGCAACGCGGCGCGCGTAGTCGAGCGCGGTCGGCATGAGCTCTGCCACCGGCACGACCTTGTTGACATAACCCACCTCATAGGCGCGCCTGGCGTCAATGGGTTCACCCATGAGGAGCAGCTCCATGGCAATCTTGTGCGGAATGCGGGCGGCAAGGTTGCTGATCAGGCCACCGGTGAACCCCACCTTCACTTCCGGGTAGGAGAAGCGGGCGTTGTCGGCTGCCACGAGAATGTCGCACATGGTGGTGAGGACCATGCCTCCGCCCACCACCCAACCCGCCGCGGCGCCAATCACGGGCTTGTCGACGGCAACGCCGACGCCGGGGATGCCGCGGTAGAGATTGCTGGGTGGCGCCTTGAGATCGGCCCCGGCCGTGAACGCTTTGGTCCCAGCACCGGTGAGTACAGCCACGCGGTCCTCCTCGCTCGCCATGAAGCGATGCCAAGCGGCGTGCAGGCCCTCCACAACATCGCCGTCGATGCGGTTCATCCGCTCGGCCCTGTCGATGCTGATGATGGCAATGCGCTCCTGCGATCGGTAGCTGACGGCGGTATTGCTCACTGGGGATCTCCTCGACGTCCTACGTGCGCTCGCATGGCCGTGCCCATGGCGACCAGGCGGGCGCCAGACACCTTAGCAAACCAGCGCTGCACGTTGGCACACCTCAAATCGCGGCTCCATCACTGCGAGAAAAGTGGATTACTCCGTCCACGGTACGCCGCCGGCATAGGTGCGATAGCTCACCGCCGCCAGCCAGCCCGCGTCCACGGGCAACAGCACGCCGGTAATCGCCTTGGCCGCATCGGATGCGAGGAAGGCGATGGCCTCGGCAACGTCAGCGGGTTCGGGCAGGTGCTGCAACGCATGTACCCCCATGATCTTGCCCAAGTCGCGCTGGCCTGAGTCCACCTTGGCGCGTAACGGCGGCGTCATCACGTAGGTTGGGCCGACGCTATTGACGCGGATGCCGTGCCGGCCGAGCTCGACGGCAAGGAGCTGCGTTAGACGCTCAATGGCAGCCTTACCCGGATTGTAGGCAGGGAGCGGTAACGGGAGGCGGCTGTTGATGGAGCCCAACGTGACGATGGCGCCGCGCTTGCGCTCGATCATTTGGCGGCCGAATGCACGACAGGCGTGAAGAGTGCCGTTGTAGTTGACCTCCCACATGCGCGCGTGCGCGCCCATGTCCATGTCCATGATGGCCTCGCTGTTGGGGATGAGCCCGGCCGACGTGACCAGGACGTCGGCAGGACCGAGCTCCCTTTCGACCTGACAAGCCGCAGCGTCGACCGCCTCTGCGTCCGCCACATCGCAGGGCGCAAAGTGTCCGCCGATCGATTTCGCGACCGCCTCTGCGCTGGCCCGATTGATGTCGAGGATCGCCACCGCGCAGCCATCTGCCGCCAGGCGTCGCGCGGTGGCCTCGCCAATTCCGCTCGCTCCGCCCGTGATCACCGCCACGCGCTTGACCGCCATGCTTGTTCTCCTGGCTCGTTCCCTTGACCGTTCACGGCCGGTCCTCTTGGCCGGTTCTCTTGGCCGGTTCCCTTGGCCGGTTCTCTTGGCCCGTTCCCTTGGCCCGTTCCCTTGGCCCCTTTTCTTTGCCATGTACCCGATCTCGCCAGAGAACACTCAAACACGCCTCGACCCAGATCAAGGCCCATCTTGCCGGCTTGGATCGGTTGGTAGCGCAAGCGTGGAGGCTGCGCTTGCGGGTCCCGGCGAGCGCGTGTTAGCGCTGAAGCCAAGAGCACCGACATTTCCGGGAGAAGACCCATGATCGAGTACGGCCATTTCATCGGCGGCAAGGAGGTCAAGGGCACCAGCGGACGAGCCGGCGACGTGTTTGAGCCGATGACGGGCGAGCTGCGCGCCCGCGTTGCATTCGCCGCGCCGGCGGAGGTGGCGGCCGCGGTCGCAAATGCCAAGGCAGCGCAGCCCAGATGGGCCGCCACCAATCCGCAGCGCCGCGCCCGTGTGCTCATGAAGTTCTTGGAGCTCGCCAACCGCGATTACGACAAGCTCGCCGATTGCCTCGCACGCGAGCATGGCAAGACCATCGCCGACGCCAAAGGTGACGTCCAGCGCGGGCTCGAGGTGGTCGAGTTCGCCTGTGGCATCCCACACCTCATGAAGGGCGAGTACAGCGAGGGTGCCGGGCCAGGTATCGATCTTTACTCCATGCGTCAGCCCCTGGGCGTCGTTGCCGGTATTACGCCCTTCAACTTCCCCGCCATGATCCCGCTCTGGAAGTGTGCCCCGGCCATTGCCTGCGGCAACGCCTTCATCCTGAAGCCGTCGGAACGCGATCCAGGCGTGCCGCTGATGCTTGCGAACCTCTTCATGGAAGCCGGGCTGCCCGCCGGCATTCTCAACGTCGTCAACGGTGACAAGGAGGCGGTGGACGCCATCCTCGATCATCCCGACATTGAGGCCATCGGTTTTGTGGGCTCAACGCCAATTGCGGAATACATCTATGGCCGCGGATGTGCCGCCGGCAAGCGCGTGCAGTGCTTCGGCGGCGCCAAGAACCACATGATCGTGATGCCCGATGCCGACATGGATCAGGCCGTCGATGCCCTCGTTGGCGCCGGCTATGGCTCGGCCGGTGAACGCTGCATGGCCGTGTCGGTGGCCGTGCCCGTGGGGCCCAAGACCGGCGACGTTCTGCTCGACAAGCTCATCCCACGCGTGGAGAGCCTCAAGATCGGGCCGTCCACCTCGGCCGACGCCGACTTCGGGCCGCTCGTTACGGCCGCACATCTCAAGCGCGTCAAGGACTACGTCGCGCTCGGCATCAAGGAGGGCGCCAAGCTGAAAGTGGACGGCCGCGACTTCAAGATGCAGGGCTACGAGAAGGGCTTCTACATGGGCGGCTGCCTGTTCGACGAGGTCAAGCCCGACATGCGTATCTACAAGGAAGAGATCTTCGGGCCGGTCCTTTCGGTGGTGCGCGCCAAAACCTACGATGAGGGCCTCAAGCTCGCCAACGACCATGAGTACGGCAACGGCGTTGCCATTTTTACCCGCGATGGCGACGCCGCGCGCGACTTCGCCGCCAAGGTCAACGTCGGCATGGTCGGCATCAATGTGCCGATCCCGGTGCCGCTTGCCTACTACACCTTCGGCGGCTGGAAGCGCTCCGCCTTTGGCGACCTAAACCAGCACGGCCCCGATTCGGTGCGCTTCTATACCAAGACCAAGACCGTCACCTCGCGCTGGCCCTCCGGGGTTAAGGAAGGCGCCGAGTTCGTCATTCCGACGATGAAATAAGGTCGACGATGAAATGAGGGCGGGAGCCTGCGTCAAGGCTTCTCGCCCGCGCCCGCAGAGCTTGCGGGCCAAACCCCGCGCCCGAGTTGGCCCATTGCCATTGGCCGCGGGACCGGCAAGGGACGAGGCCACTGGCGCAGGGACGGGAACCTGCGCCTCTTGGGGGCCCGCGAACGCGAGCCAGATGGCGAGCCCACGCCGTGGGCTTGCCTCACCGACCGCATGATGCGCGCGCCATCGTTCTTGGTCGGTCGGCGCGCGCTGCCGTTGCCGGTTGTTGCTTGCGCCGTCGCCGGTCGTTAGCATCCCCTTGCGCGCATTGACCGGAACCGCCCATGACCAGCCCCACGTCAGATGCGAGCCCTGCCAACGCAGAGCCCGCTGCCTACCTCGATATGCCCCCCGAGCGCCGCGCTACCGCCAAGGCCCACGCCGCACTGCTGGCCAAGACGGCGGACCGGATCGCCCGCGAGCTGCCATTCTCGGCCGACGTCGACGACTTCCGCCGCGTGCTTGTCGAGGAGGCAAAGTCATGACCGACTTGGCCACCCTATCGGCCAGGGCCCTGGCGAAGGCCATCCGCGACAAACACCTGTCGAGCGTGGAGGCCACCAAGGCCGCCATCGAGCGCCTGAGGGCTTGCCACGAGCTGACCAATTGTCTCATCGCGCTCGAGGCCGATGAGGCGCTGTCGGCCGCCAAAGCCGCCGATGCGGCCATCGCCAGCGCCCGCGCCACTGGTCCGCTCGCCGGAGTCCCGCTGGCACACAAGGACATGTTCGACCGCCAGGGCAAGATCGCCAGCTGGGGTGCCAAGATCCGCCCCGACAAGCCTGCCGCCGCCGACGCCACGGCCATCGCTCGCTTCAAGGCGGCGGGCGCGCTCCAGATCGCAACCCTGCATTTGGCCGAGTTCGCTTATGGGCCCACGGGACACAATTACGTGCTGGGTCATGCCCGCAATCCCTGGGACCCCACCCGCATCACCGGTGGCTCCTCGGCCGGCACCGCCGCGGCCGTGGCCTATGGCGCCATTCCCGCGGGCCTCGGATCCGATACCGGCGGCTCGCTTCGCTTGCCCGCTGCCTGCTGTGGCGTCACGTCCATTAAGCCGACCTGGGGGCGCATCAGCCGCGCGGGGGCGATGCCGCTCGCGCCCGCCCTCGACACCGTCGGCGTGATCGCGCGCCACGTTGAGGATTTGGCGCTCACGCTGGGCGTGTTGGCGGGGCCCGATCCGCGCGATCCCGCCGCCTCCAGCGTGCCCGTGCCCGACTACGTCGCTCGCCTGAGCGATCCGGTTGCGGGGGTGAGGGTCGGCGTCGATGAAACGGTCATCGCCGAGG
Source organism: Hyphomicrobiaceae bacterium (assembly GCA_024281145.1). GTDB lineage: Bacteria > Pseudomonadota > Alphaproteobacteria > Rhizobiales > Hyphomicrobiaceae > AWTP1-13. The sequence continues at coordinate 6,436 of JAMXLN010000345.1, forward strand.
CGCACCCCCAGGTGCAACGCATGGTCTTCGACGTGACCGACATCTTGGTCAAACTGGGCCTCACACGTGCCCCCTGCCGCTTTTCCGATTGGCAGACCCTCGACCACCTCGTTCAGCTCGTACAGCTGCCCGATGCCTCGTCCGCCCATTCCGTGTTCTTGCGCACCCGCCCCACGGACTACGGTCCGCAGGTGCGCGCTCGTGCCGAGGTCGGACATTTTATCTCCGCCGTCGACCACCTGACCGCGCTCAGGGCCCGAGGGCTCATCCTCAAGCGCACGCTCGAAGAAACTTTCAGGGATGTGGATATCGCCGTCCTGCCCATCCTGGCCGATCCGTTGCCCACCATCGCCGAGCTCGATGTCAGGGACGGACCGCAAGTGCAGGCGGCCATGGGCCGTGTCGTCAAGTACACCCGTTCCATCAACTACCTGGGCCTGCCGACGCTCACCTTGCCCATTCCGCGGTCGGGTGGACTGCCCAACGGCGTGCAGCTCATCGGCCGGCCCTATGCGGAGGCGCTGCTCCTCGCCATCGGTCATGCCTATCAGCGCGAGGTGCCGCCGGAGATCGCGCGGCCGCTCAAGATGTGAGCTGCGCGCTGCGAGCCACCCTGCCGTGGCGCCCATCTCGCGACCTTGCGACCCGCGCCGACGCTGGGGCTTCATTCCGGGCACATCGCCTGTCAGCATCGCTCGATGCCGGCGCAAGTCGGAGCGGGCAACCACTCAGGGGACGAACTGCGCATGTTTCAGCTAACGGTAGACTTCATCATCGTGGGGGCCGGCTCGGCCGGAGCCGCGCTCGCCAACCGGCTCACGGAGAACGGCCGCTATCAAGTCCTGCTGCTCGAAGCCGGTGGGGAGACCCATCCCCTCTCGCGCGTGCCCATCAGCTTCGCCAAGTTCATCACCAGGTCCGGAGTGAATTGGCTCTATTCCTCCGAACCCAATGCCACCACCGGCGGTCGGCGCATTCCGGTCCCGCGCGGGCGCATGCTGGGCGGCTCCAGCGCCATCAACGGCATGGTGTGGGTGCGCGGACAGCGCCAGGACTACGACCACTGGGCGCAGCTGGGCAACCGCGGCTGGAGCTGGCAGGACGTGCTGCCCGTTTTCAGGAGCATGGAGAGTTACGCCGGCGGAGATAGGGAGCTGCGCGGCCGCGACGGGCCGCTCAAGGTGTCCGACATCGACGAGAGCGGGCGGCTCTACGATAGCTTCTTTAAGGCCGCCGAGAGCATCGGCCTCCAGCCCAACCGCGACTACAACGGGGGGGACCAAGAAGGCATCGCCATGACCCAGGCCTCGATCAGCCGCGGTCGGCGCATGAGCACGGCGCGATGCTATCTCGACCCGGCCCGATCGCGGTCCAACCTTACCGTCGAGACCAACGCGTTGGCACGCGCCCTCATCCTGGAAGGAACGCGCTGCGTCGGCGTGCGCTACCAAGTGCAGGGCCTTGAACGCGAGGCGCGTGCTGCGCGCGAGGTGATCGTGTCGGCGGGAGCCATTGCCTCGCCGCAGCTTCTCGAGCTCTCGGGCATCGGAGACGCCCAGCGCCTCAAGGCTCTGGGCATCGCGGTGCGGCACAACCTTCCAGGCGTCGGAGAAAATCTGCGCGATCATTGGGCGCCGCGCATGAAATGGCGCGTCGGGCGCCACGGCGTCACCTTCAACGAGCGCGCACGAGGGCTTGGCGCCCTGTGGCAGGGCCTGCTCTACATCTGCCGCAACTCCGGGTTCCTAGCCCTTCCGGCCTCGCCGCTGCGCGGCTTCTTCAGGACCCGGGAGGGCCTCGACAGTCCCGACGCCATGTTCACTGTGCAGCCGTTCCTGGTATCTCCGCATCTCAAGCTCGCCAAGGACACGGGCATGACCATCATCACCCATCAGCTGCGCCCCGAGAGCAAGGGCAGCATCCACATCACCTCCGCCGAGCCCACCAAGCCGCCGGCCATTCGCTTCAATTTCTTGGGCGAGCGCATCGATCGCGACTGCACGTTGGCCGCCATGCGCTGGGTACGGCGGCTCGTCGGAGCGGCACCGCTCGCCTGGCTCGAGGCTGAGGAGTTTGCACCGGGACCGCAGGTGGAATCGGATGAGGCGCTCGTCGATTTCGTGACCCGCACCGCCGAGACGACCTACCATCCCGTAGGCACTTGCAAGATGGGCAGCGACGTGGCCGCCGTCGTGGACGATAACCTGCGGGTGCGCGGCATCTCCGGTTTGCGCGTGGCCGACGCTTCGATCATGCCGACCCTCACCTCAGGCAATACCAACGCGCCGTCGATCATGATCGGCGAGAAGGCGGCGCGCATGGTGCTTGAGGCGGCCGCCTGAGTTTTGGCTCTAGCGCAGTGGACGGAAGAACTCGATGATTTCGTGCGCCAACGCCTCCGGCTGCTCGAGCGCGGCGAAGTGGCCGCCCTTCTTCATCGTGCTCCAGCGGCGAATGTCGGGGTAGGTCTTGGCCGCCAACGAGCGCGGTGGGTGGAGGATTTCCTTGGGGAACTCGGCATAACCCGTGGGCACGGCCACGGTCTTGCCTTCGGGGATGGGCCAGGGCTGGTGCATGCGCACATAGTAGGGCCAGAAGGAAGCGCCGATCGAGCCGGTGAACCAGTAGAGCGAAATGTTGGCCAGCATCTCGTCGCGGCTTACCGCGTTCTCTGGGTTGCCGCCGCAGTCGGTCCACGTGCGGAATTTTTCGACGATCCAAGCCGCAAGACCCGCTGGCGAATCGGAGAGGCCGAACGCCAGGGTCTGCGGCTTGGTGCCCTGGATCCACTGGTAGCCTGTCTCCTCTTTCAGGAACTGGTTGAGCTCGCCCAGGAACGCCCTCTCCTCGGCCGTGGGTCTCTCCGTCATCTTCAGATCACGACGCACGGCCAGCAGATTGAGGTGAATGCCAAAGAGGCGCTCGGGAAAGCGCAGCCCCATCACCGAGGCCACAAAGCCACCCCAGTCACCGCCCTGCACGCCATAGCGTTTGTAGCCCAGCACGTCGGCCATCAGCTTCGCATAAACCTCGGCAATGTCGCCGATGCCATAGCGTCTCTGCCCCGGCTCGAAGGAGAGCGTGTAGCCCGGAAGCGAGGGCGCGATCACCGTGAAGTGCTCCGTGAGCAATGGGATCAGCTTGTGAAACTCAAACACGGATCCGGGCCAGCCGTGCGAGATCAGCAGCGGCACCGGGTTTGCTCCGCGCCCCGGCTCATGAATGAAGTGGACCCGAGTACCGTCGATCCGAGCCGTGAATTGCCGCAAGCCATTGAGCTTGGCCTCCCACCGGCGCCAGTCGAACCCCTCGCGCCAGTAGTCGGCGAGCGTCTGCATGTAGGCGAGACTGGTCCCAGTGGACCATGGCTCGAGGGGCGGCTCATCCGGCCAGCGGGTCATCCCAAGGCGCGCCTTGAGGCGGGCGATGTCCGCGTCCGGGACGTTGAGAGTGAAGGGCTGCGGGGAGGTGGTGGCAGTGCTGGTCATTGTGGTCATGATGGCGAGCCCTCTCATCGAGCCGCGTTCGCGCCGGACTTTGCCATATCATGCAAGGCGCTGCACTGCCGATCGCACGATCAGGCTTCCTCCATCGGCGCTTGCGGAGAGACGCTCAAGGGAGGCATTTTGCGTCCGGTTTGCGTCCGGCCAGACTCATGTTCTTGAAATCCATGTCTGCGCCTTGATGACAAGCGAGAAGAACTCTGCGCACTCATGAGGGAATCTCAGGCCAAGCCGTTGGCCTTTGCAAATCGGGCGCCAATCGCGCGCCAATCGCCGGCGTCGGGGTTGCGCATAGCTGAAGCGCGCCGCGGCTCTCGTGACAAGTGGACGAGGCCGCAGATAGGTTCGGCCCGCAAACAGCCCAAGGTGCCGCGAGATCCCCCAATGCAAGAGCGCATCCCATCGCGCCCAGGACGCAGTCAAGGCTTTCACACCGACCTCCTCACGCGCGGCCAAGCCATCGCGATCTTGTCGAGTGCCGCGCTCATGCTGTCCATTGCCATGGGCCTGCGCCAGAGCCTCGGCCTCTTCCAGACCCCCATCGTGCAGGACCTCGGGCTGCAAGCCGCGGATTTCGCCATGGCGATCGCCGTGCAGAACCTCATCTGGGGGTTCACCCAGCCTTTCGCTGGCGCACTGGTCGACCGCTTTGGCCCGCGCCTCGTCGCCATCACCGGCGCCCTCCTCTACGCGGCCGGTCTTGCGATCACGGCGGCGGCCAATAACGCGACCATGATCTTGATGGGCAGCGGAGTGCTGGTCGGCATCGCCCTCTCGTGCACGACCAGCGGCATCGCCGCCAATGTGGCCGCGCGGGTCATCCGTCCGCAGCGGCGCAGCCTGGGCTTCGGCATCGTTTCCGCCGCGGGCTCCATGGGCACCTTCTTCCTGGCCCCACTGGGACAGGCGATCATTGCGGCGGGAGGCTGGCGCCTGGCGCTCGCTGTGTTCTTTGGGCTGGGCCTTCTCATGCTTCCGGCAGCCTTCGTCGCCGGTAGAGCCGACCGGTTGGCGAACTTCAGTGCGAGCGACAAGGACCTCACCCTCGTCGCGGCGCTCGGTGAGGCGCGGCGCCATTCCGGCTACGTGGTGATGAGCCTTGCCTTCTTCGTGTGCGGATTGCAGCTCGTCTTTCTCACGACGCACTTGCCAAGCTATCTGACGCTCTGTGGCATGGACCCAATGCTCGGGGCCGAGGCCCTGGCCGTGATCGGCCTCTTCAACGTGCTGGGGTCATGGGGGTTTGGCTGGCTGGGCGACCGCTACTCCAAGCGGACACTGCTCGGGCTCATCTACATCGTCCGCTCGCTGACGATGGCCGTCTACTTTCTCCTGCCGGTATCGCCCGCATCGACGCTCACCTTCGCAGCCGTCATGGGTCTAACCTGGCTTGGCGTGATCCCGCTCATCAACGGTCTGGTGGTGGAGATGTTCGGCATTAAGTTCCTCTCCACGCTCACCGGCATCGCCTTCCTCTCCCACCAGGTGGGCTCATTCCTGGGCGCCTGGGGTGGCGGGGCGATCTACGATCGGCTGGGCTCCTACGATCGCGCGCTGCAAGCTGGTGTGATCGTCGGCCTGATCGCCGGTTTCGCCCAGCTGTTGGCCCACGATCGGCCGACGCGACGGCTCGCCGCCAATAATCCACAGGCCGAACGCGCCGCGCTCGCGCGCTGATCGCGGTGAAAAGCCCGTCAATTCCGGGCGCTATGCGGGCGGGGACGCTGCAGCGCACTGTAACAGGGTTGACCAACCGAAAGTGGACTGAGCCAATGTCCGACGAGGCGGGGATGCGGCCCTGCCTCAGAAGCGGGGTAGACGTCATGTTGTGTAACGATCTCCGGGGTCGCTCGATTCTCGTGGTCGAGGAGGAGCCCCAAGTCGCGTCAGGCTTGGCGGAGGGATTGCGGCGCGCGGGCGCCAAGGTGTTCGCCGCCGACAAACTTCGCGACGCCCTCTATCTGGCGGAGCACCCGGCGCTGTCGGCCGCCGTGCTCAACCTGCGGATCGGCGATGACACCACAACGCGCGTGTGCCACCGGCTCGCCCACCTCGGCGTTCCCTTCATGCTCCTGACACGCTATGACGCCAGCGAGGCCTCCAAGCGCTGGCCCGAAGCGCCCGTGGTCAACAAGCCCGCCGACAGCGCAGTGGTCGTGGATTGCGTAGCCAGGCTCGTTCACTGAGCCCGGCAAGGGCTCAAGTGCCGATGGCGCCCTCATGGCGCGCCTCCATGCCGGCAGGGGCGCGTGCGAGCCCCGCCTTAAGCCCTCGACCTTAAAGCCTCGACGTCAAACCTTAGTGCCGGCTGCGGCCGGCCACGTGCGACCTGAGGGCGGCCCGAGAGCAGCCCGACAACGGCCTGCAATTGGCGGCGGGCCGGCTCCTGGCGAGCTCGCCCGCTGGGGCTAGTTCACGCGCTCCTCGAGGCCAAATTCGCGCATCTTGCGATAGAGCGTCGAGCGGCCGATGCCAAGGCGCCTGGCGACCTCCGTCATGTGCCCGCGATAGCGGCCGAGCGCCAGGCGGATCATGTCGGCCTCCATCGCCTCGAGCGAGCGGATTTCGCCCTGATCGGTGACCGCCTGAATGCCGAGCGTGCCCTTGCCCCCGGCCGGAGCTTCGACTTCGACCGTGTTGGGAACCAAGTTCTCAGCGCCCAGCATCGCCGGTCCAGTGATGACGGGACGGCTGTCCACAGGAGCGGGCGCCGGCGGGATGGCGGGTCGGAAACCCTCCACATGCGCCGCGATCTGCGGAAATTCGCACACCGTCAGCTGCGGCCCGTCAGCCAGCACCACGGCGCGGAAGACAGCGTTCTCGAGCTGACGCACGTTGCCGGGCCAGGAGTAGCCGGTGAGCAACTCGAGCCCCTCTTTGGAAATCCCGTTGATGCGGCGGCCCTCCTCGGCGGCAAACCGCGCCAGAAAGTGCAGGGCAAGCTCCGGCACGTCGCCGAGGCGCTCGCGCAGCGGCGGCACCCAGATGGGAAATACGTTGAGACGGTAATAAAGGTCCTCACGGAATTTGCCGTCCTTGACGAGCTTTATCATGTCGCGATTGGTGGCCGAGATCAGGCGAAAATCGACCTTCACCGGCTTCTTGGCGCCGACCGGATCGATCTCGCCCTCCTGCAGGGCCCGCATCAGCTTGACCTGCGCCTCAAGCGGCAGCTCGCCCACCTCGTCGAGGAACAGCGTGCCGCCATCGGCCTCCTGGAACTTGCCAATGCGCCGGTCGATGGCACCGGTAAACGAACCCTTCTCGTGCCCGAACAGGATGCTTTCGACGAGCGTCTCGGGAATTGCGCCGCAGTTGACCGTGATGAACGGCTTGGCCTTGCGATCGCTCTCGCCCTGGATGGCGCGTGCGATCAGCTCCTTGCCGACGCCGCTTTCACCCTCAATGAGCACGGGGATGGTGGAGGCGGCGGCGCGCCGTCCAAGCGAGACGACACGCTGCATGGCCTCACCGTGCACGATGAGGTCCCCGAAAGCCAGCGTGCCCTCCGCCCGTTTCTTGATGCGGGCAATCTCACCCTGCAACGCCTCGATTTTGAGCGCGCTGTTGATCGACGCTGCGAGGCGGTCGGGTGAAGTCGGCTTGACCACGAAGTCGGCGGCACCGGCGCGCATGGCATTGATGGCCGCATCGATCGAGCCGTGCGCCGTCTGCAGGATGATCGGCGGCGTGCCGGGTTTGGGCGCCACGCGCCGCAGGACCTCCATGCCGTCCATGCCCGGCATGATGTGGTCGAGCAGCACCAGGCCAATGGACGCGCGATCTGGCCCCTCGAGGATCTGCAGCGCCTGTTCGCCGCCCAGGGCGGACCTCGTCTCATGGCCGAGACGTCTGATGGTTTCCTCGAGAATGCGGCGCTGGGCTGGATCGTCATCGACGATCAGGACGACCTTGGGCATGTGGCGGGGTACTCAACTCAACTGGCTTACAACGGATACGACCCAAGCCTTATTGGGCGACCCAAGACTGCCGCATCTGGGTAAACGCATCGTTTCTCTTCGCCCAGCGTTGATGCTTTTTTGTAGTGTTGTGGGAACGCGGCCATAGTTGCGCCTTCGCGCACATGGCATCTCAAGGGCGAGTGGGATCGGGAGCCAAACATGAGCGAGACAGTGCGGAACCTGCGGCCCTTGCGGGCGCCATCGAGTGGCGCGGCGCTCGTGAGCGCGCCGCAGATAGGACCCATGCCCACCTGGAAGCTCGACGACCTCTATCCAAGCCCCAAGTCCGATGCGGTCGAGGCGGACCTGAAGAAGGCGGCAGCGGCCGCGCACGCCCTCAAACGGCGCTACCAGGGCAAGCTTGCCGAGCACGCCACCGACGGAGCCAAACTGGCCGAGGCGATCATCGCCTACGAGAGCTTGAGCGACACCATCGGTCGGCTCGGCTCCTACGCCGGACTGCTCTTTTCTGCCGACATGGCAAACCCCGAGAACGCCAAGTTCTACGGTGACGTCCAGGAGAAGATCACGGCCATCACCACCGAGCTCATCTTCTTCGAACTGGAGCTCAACAAGCTCGATGAGGGCGAGCTTGCGCGCGCCCTGCAGGTCCCCGCGTTGGCGCGCTTCAAGCCCTGGATCGACGACCTGCGCAAGGAGAAACCCTACCAGCTCAACGAAGAGCTGGAGCGGCTCTTCCACGAGAAGTCGATCACCGCGCACAGCGCCTGGAGCCGCCTCTTCAGCGAAACCATGACGCGGCTGCGGTTCGAAGTGGAGGGCGAGGCGGAACCGATCCCGCTTGAGCCCACGCTCAACCTCCTCATGCACCCCGACGGGCAGAGGCGGCGGAGTGCGGCAGAGGCCCTCGCTAAGGTCTTCAAGGAGAACGCACGTCTCTTCTCGCTCATCACCAACACGCTTGCCAAGGACAAGGAGATCTCCGACCGCTGGCGCGGCTTCAAGGACGTCGCCGACAGCCGGCATCTTGCCAATCGGGTCGAGCGTGAGGTGGTGGAGGCCCTGGTGGCCGCCGTGCGCTCAGCCTATCCCAACACCGCGCACCGCTACTATCGGCTCAAGGCCCGCTGGCTAGGCAAGGACAAGCTCGCCTATTGGGATCGCAACGCGCCGCTCCCGGACAAGCCCGAACGGCTGGTGCCATGGATGGACGCGCAGCGCATGGTGCTGACCGCTTACGGTAACTTCTCCTCGGAGTTGGCCGCCATCGCCATGCGCTTCTTCGATGGACGCTGGATCGATGCGCCGGTGCGTGAAGGCAAGGCGCCCGGTGCCTTCTCGCACCCGACGGTGCCTTCGGCGCACCCCTATATTCTGCTCAACTACCAAGGCAAGCTGCGCGACGTGATGACGCTCGCGCACGAACTGGGGCACGGCGTCCACCAGGTGTTGGCGGCCCCGCAGGGTCCGCTCCTGGCGCCGACGCCGCTGACCCTGGCCGAGACCGCCTCGGTCTTCGGCGAGATGCTGACCTTCAGGGGTCTGCTCGAGACTGCCATCGACGCCAAGGAGCGCAAGGCCCTGCTGGCTCAGAAGGTCGAGGACATGATCAATACGGTCGTGCGCCAAATCGCCTTCTATTGCTTCGAGCGCAAGGTGCATGAGGAGCGCCGGGCGGGTGAACTCACCACCGAGCGGCTGGGTCAGATCTGGCTCGACGTGCAGAGTGAAAGCTTAGGTCCAGCCATCGAGCTCAAGGAGGGCTACGAAACCTATTGGACCTATATCCCCCATTTCATCCATTCGCCGTTCTACGTCTATGCCTACGCCTTCGGCGACTGCCTCGTGAATTCCCTTTACGGGCTCTATCAGGACGCGCATCCGGGCTTTGTGGCCAAATACTTGGATCTGCTCAAAGCCGGCGGCTCCAAGCACCACTCGCAACTGCTGGCTCCCTTTGGCCTTGATGCGTCCAAGCGCGAATTTTGGGAAAAGGGCCTGGCCGTCATCGAGCGCATGATCGATGAGCTCGAGGCCATGGGCTAATCCCCCGCGGCCGGCCGAGCGCCCACGCGCGCGCGCGCCCCGCGCTATCACCAGCAACGGGTAAAAAGGGGTCTTTCAAGGCGCACTCGGCTCTTGTTTCCCGCTCCCATGAAATCGGGTTAGCCTCCAGCCTAGGATTGGGCTGCCCAACTCATCCCTCGCGGTGCGCCCGAGGGAGCCCCCGAGGGATTGACGAGGGATCCTATGAACGACACAGAGATCTCGCTGACCGCCACGGCGCTCCTGCAGCATTACCGGGCCAAGACGCTGTCGCCCGTCGAAGTGACGCGGGCAGTGCTTGCCCGCATGCGCCAGTTGCAGCCCTCGCTCAATGCCTTCCTCCTGATCGATGAGGAGGCCGCACTAAAGGCCGCCCGCGCCTCGGAAGCGCGCTGGATGAAGGGTGCGCCGGTCGGCCTCGTCGATGGCGTGCCGACAAGCGTCAAGGATGTGATGATGGCACGCGGATGGCCGACCCTGCGCGGCTCGAAATCCGTGTCCCGCGACCAGCCCTGGGATGAGGATGCCCCGATGGTTGCGCGCCTGCGCGAGGCGGGTGCCGTGCTTCTCGGCAAGACCACGACGCCGGAGTTCGGCTGGAAAGCCATCGGCGACAGCCCGCTCACCGGCATCACCCACAATCCCTGGAACCGGCAGCACACACCGGGCGGCAGCAGCGCCGGTGCGGCGGTGGCGGCGGCCACCGGCATGGGCCCGTTGCACCTGGGCAGCGACGGCGGCGGCTCCATTCGCATCCCGAGCTCCTTTACCGGAGTGTTCGGCATCAAACCGACCTACGGCCTCGTGGCCTCCTCGCCACCGAGCCCCTTCGCCGTGGTCTCCCACACCGGGCCCATGACGCGCACGGTCGACGACGCCGCGCTGATGCTCACCCAAATCGCCGCTTGGGACGCGCGCGATCCCTATGCGCTCCCGGTCCCCAGCCGCGACTACCGCCAAGGCCTCGACACCGGTGTCAAAGGTTTGAGGTGCGCATTCAGCCCGACGCTTGGCTACGCCAAGGTCGATCCCGAGGTGCAGCGCCTGGTCGAGACCGCCGTGGGCGCGCTCCAAGGTCTGGGGGCGCACGTCGAAGCCGCCGATCCCGGCTTTGCCTGTCCGCGCGATGCCTTCTGGACGCTGTGGACCGCCGGATGCGCCAAGATCGTCACCGCCATGAATGCGGCCCAGCGCGCGCAACTCGATCCCGGCTTTGTGGCGGCCGCCGAGCACGGCGCGCGCCTCAGCGCGGTCGACCTTCTCACCGCCGAGGCCGAGCGCGCCGTGCTCATGCAAACGACCAATGCCTTTCTCGCGCACTACGACATCCTATTCACCCCAACGGTGGCAGTGCCGGCCCTGCCGGTGGGGCAAGATCTCAACGACCCAAAGAGAGAGGAGATCTGGATCGACTGGACACCCTTCAGTTATCCCTTCAACATGTCGCGCCAACCGGCCGCCAACATCCCCTGCGGCTTCACGAAGAGCGGCCTTCCCGTCGGCCTGCAGGCCGTTGCCGCGCTCGATCGCGATGGGCTCGTGCTGCGCGTGGCGCGCGCCTACGAGACGGCCCACCCATTCGCCATGCCGGCGATCGATTAGCCCTGTTCACTGGCCTCACGTCGAAGGGGGTATGGCAAGGGCTCGTGCGATGAAGGCATTCGCGGAACTGACGGAGCAGGAGATTCTCGCGCTCGCCATCTCGGCCGAGGAGGAGGACGCGCGCATCTATGCAGATTATGCGGAAGGGTTGAAGGCCGATTTCCCGGCGTCGGCCAAGGTCTTCACCGAAATGGCGGCCGAGGAGAACGAACACCGCCGCCAGCTGATCGAGCTGCATCGCGCCAAGTTCGGCGAGCACATCCCGCTCATCCGGCGCCACGACGTCAGAGGCTTTGCCCGTCACGAACCCCTGTGGATCGTCCGGCCGCTGGGGCTCGACCGGGTGCGCAAGCAGGCCGAGATCATGGAGTTCGAGGCGCGCCGCTTCTATGAGCGCGCGCTCACCCGCGCCTCCGATGCCGGCGTGCGCAAGCTGTTGGGCGACCTCGCCGAAGCGGAACGCTCCCACATCAGCCTGGCGCAGCGCTTGGGCGCCCAGCACCTCACGCCGAGCGCCCAACACGCCGAAGAGGAAACGCGCCGGCGCATGTTCGTGCTGCAGATCGTGCAGCCGGGACTCGCGGGGCCCATGGACGGCTCCGTCTCAACCCTGGCGCCGCTGTTCGCCGCCGCCTTCGCCACCCACGACACCTGGCAAACCTTTCTCGTCGGCATGGCCGCGGCCGTCGGTGCCGGCATTTCCATGGGCTTTGCCGAGGCCTTGTCCGACGATGGCGAGCTCACCGGCCGCGGTCACCCCCTGCTGCGCGGCTTCATCACCGGGCTGATGACGGCGATCGGCGGGATCGGTCACGCCCTGCCCTACCTCATCGGCCAATTCCGCATGGCGACCTCACTGGCGGTGCTGGTTGTGCTGATCG
>JAMXLN010000346.1 GCA_024281145.1 Hyphomicrobiaceae bacterium
TGCGGTCGTCAGCGAGCTTTCGCTGGCAAACGGCCGACGCGCGGATCTGGCGGGGGTTACGCCTGCCGGTGAGATCTGGATCGTTGAGGTCAAATCGTGCCCGGCCGACCTGCGCTCTGACCAGAAATGGCCCGCGTACCGCGAGTTCTGCGACCGCTTCTTGTTTGCTATCGCTCCGAATTTCCCCCGCGAGCTCATTCCGCCGGGAACCGGCCTGATCATCGCCGACCGCTACGGCGGCGAAATCGTGGGGGCGGCGCCGCACCACAAGCTCGCAGCTGCGCGCCGCAAGGCCATGACATTGCGGATCCTGCGCGCCGCGGCGTTCCGGCTGCAGGCCACGTTGGATCCCGATGGCGCGGCCGGCGACGTGTAGGCCTCGACGATCCAGCCAATCCTACCACGCAGCGGGTGTGGCGTTGCCCTCAACCCGATCCTGGTTGCCCGGTCCTGGTTGCCCGGTCCTGGTCGATCGAGTTTGCCCTCGATGCCACTTGCAATTGAGCCGCAAGCGGGCTTCATCCGGTTGGAGCAGGGCGGCGCGCTTGGCTTCATTGTCGTGATTGTCGGGGTCTATGGCTTCAACCGGTGCCGATCGCCACCGACCGATGCGCGAGCCTGCGGTGCCACGCGCGCCTTCTTGTGCAGGACCGCTAGGTCTGGGTCCATTTTGTCGAAAGCCATCAGTGGTCCGAACGTCCTGAAGATCCCATTCAGCACTTTGCCTCGATGCTTGAAGCAAACCCACAGCTTATCGAGCCTGCTCCCAAGACGGAGCTTTGCTGCATAAGCGGTTTGCCCCGTTTGCATTTGTTGAATGCCGCGTTCGAGGCAGAAGCGTACGTTCGTCATCCAGCTCAAGACATAGAGATTGTGCTCGCGCGCGATCGGATAGTGCATGCCAATGAACTTGTCGATGATCCGATCCCGCTCAACCAGCAATAGATTGAAGCCGATGAGCTTCTGGCCCACCCAGTAGAGCATGAGGACGGCGCGCTCACCCAGCCGCGTCACGACCTCACGGAAGTAATGCGGCGATAGCTTCTCAAAATCGCCGTAATCCACGCCGCTCTGGAGCCGCGTTTCGTCATAAAGCGCGACGATCGCCTGTTCGATGCCGGCCAAGCTGGTGCGCATCTCCACGCGGACATCTGCCACTCGCTTCAGCTTGCGCCGAATATCTTTGCGCGTCGCGGGCGAGAGGCTCTCCAGATAGGCGTCCTCGCTGGCAAATGGCAGATCGAGGACCGCAACCGGTAGGCTGGCCACCCGGGTAAATCGGGCCTCATTGAGCGGTGCGGCCACGGCCGCGAGCTGTTGGTCGGGAAGATCCTTGATGGCCAAGATCGGCACATTCTGAGAGGCCGCATGTGCGTCCAGGCAGGTCAGCAGGGTGCGCACCGCCGCCGTACGCGCAAGTGGGGAAAGATCGTCGGCAATGCCGAGGTGGCAGCGATCGGCGAGGGGAGATCCGAGCCCCATCACCGGAAGATTGACGAGGCGTGGCAGACGACGGTTGAGCCAGGTGCCAAGGGGCCGCCACGAGCCCTGGAGCGGCGTATCCAACCGATAGGTCAACCGGAAAATCGGCGCGGCTGCCACCAAGCGACCTCGCATGGTGACGGCGATGGCCGAGAAAGCAAAGGCGGGCGGCGGGGCCGCCTCGCAGGCCGCATAGTAGTCCCAACCCTCACAATCGTCGGGAAACAGCGACGTCCATGAAGACCGCGCTATCGCGCGAACTCCGGGCAGGATGTGTGCCTGGAAGTGCGAGGCGTTGCGGCCCACCGCGTGTGTGGACGCCTCACGATCGGCATTGGCGACCATCTTTCCCCCGTTCCGCATGCTCAGCATGCCGCCTTCGGCACGAGAACTCAAGCGTTCGTCCGGGGGGCACGGCTGTTTAATATTGGTGCTGCGCTGCAGCAGCCCTTGTTTGCAGTGATGTCGCGTTGCGCTGGACCAACACACCCATCATTGCGTCGTAGCGCAGCATCAAGGACACCCCGTTTGCGCCGCTTCCATTCGCCGGGCTCCACGTCTTCCGGCCCAAGGCCCAGGACCAGACGTGCGCCACGCAACCCAACTTGCAGCCGTTCGCCGAGTGCAGAAACGGCTGGGGGCACCACCCCCCGCGGTGTTGAAGCGTTGCGCGCGCTCTATTATGCGAATGCAGCGCGGCCCATCGCCGGAGGAGGCGCATGCGCGACGATGATGTCCGCGGCAATTGCTTCCACGCTTGCTGCCATCGTGGTCTCCATCATCGGAGCGGCAGCTGGCGCATCGGGGTGGGGGCTGCGTGGTCTCGCCCATGTGCGCGTCGAGCAATCGGGGTGCGACCGTCACGTGACCATTCGCGATTCCGGGAACGGTGGACGTAACTTAACTAAGCGGTCGCCCAATGGCGCTGAGAGCCTGACTGCGCATTGCTAAATCTCAGTTCGTGAGAGCGAGTGGGAGCTAACTCGCCTCCGACCTTGACGGGGGTACTATGCCAGCAAACAACTCGTTGCGTTGCTTCGCCTTGCGTCTTATCTCGCGCTTAACGGGCTGACGGGGCCGGCAACCGTTCGGACTGTAAGTGGCGGGTCAACGTATCGCGCAGCCATTCTTGGCGTTGAGCGTCTGATAGGTATTGGGGCTGACGATCCTGGGTAATCGCGTCAGAGCCGCCGCTGCTGCTTGCGGGCGGAGATGTCGGAAATGATCCGTCGAGTTTCATGGCAAGCGACTGCAGCGCGCTGAGGAGGCTGGCACGGCGGGCCTCGTGCTCGGCGCTGATGGTGCGGACCTCATGCAAGATGAGGTCGTCCAGCTCCTGCAATGTGCTCCCAAGGTCTGACACGAGTTGACCTTCGAGCTTCGCGAGTTCGGCCACGCGAGAGCGCATCTGCTTGAGCTGGCCACCCAGTACGGCAGGCGATCTGTTGTTCGGAATGAGGGGCGTTGCATTGATGCGCGCGCGCATTTCCTCGAGCTGATCAATGAGTGTGGACATGTTGCCTCCGCAAAACGACAGCTGATTCGCATCGTCTAGTTTGCCCGCCATTCGCCTCGCACGTACCGGCCGAGTGAATCGTATCCACAACTCGTCCAAGCGCGCGTGGGGGTTGGGATGCCTGATGAGCCAATAACCGGAAGTTTTTCTTTGAGATTTCCGTCGGTTTCTAGCTGCCAGCCGCAAATGCGCTCCCCCCAGTTGGAGCCCCAAGTGCAAGCCTGCAAGCCCGGGAGTGCGGCCCCTTCGCGCCGGGTCAAAACCGTCGATGCTTGCGGTGTTTTGCCTTAGGCCGCTGACAGTGCAGCCACGACTAAACGGGCCATTCGCCACAAATCGCTATCTGGCAGCGACTTAGCGGTCGTACCGGGGTCGGCGTGCGAGGCGGCAACTCCCGCCGATCGTCACGCCATGCCCGGACTGGCGCTCCTCCCCCAAAGCCGCCGACAAAGGTCGCGCGGCCGGTGCCATTCAACTCTTCGCTTGGCCTCAGCAGCGTCGCGTGGGCATGCGCCCTCAGCTTGCCCTTGCTTGAGCCGCAGCTTCATGCTGTGGGGCGTCCGGAAGCCCATTGGCGTTGGAGCGGCGAC
>JAMXLN010000347.1 GCA_024281145.1 Hyphomicrobiaceae bacterium
GCCACCCCCTCCTCGCGATCGACGAGGTCGTCGCCACTCCACACATCGGCTACGTGTCGCGCGAGGAATACGAGATCCAGTTCTCCGACGTCTTCGACCAGATTCTGGCCTATGCCGCTGGCACCCCTATCAATGTGGTCAATCCGGACTGCTTGGCGCGGGCGCGTCGTCACGTCTGAGGATTGCAACCCACGCAAGTCGTCTTCACCACGCTTAACGATCAGGGTACGCAGGACTACATCAGGGGGGTGCATGGCGCGCCGCTCGAGCGCGAACCGCCAGGGCAAAGCAGCCCGCGCCGGTTACCGTTTCGTGGGCGGCGATTTTCCACAGGTCGGAAAAGGCAAGCCGCAGCGGGGAATTTTTCGCTTCACGCGTCACAGCCTCGTTACATAGGGGCGGCATGATCCGGTCCAGGCTGGGAAGGGATCGAGGAGCCCTCCAGGCGGGAAGAGGACAATCGTCTAAGGCTGTGCGGCTCCGGTGTGTTGCGTTGTCTGTGTGCGGAGCTGTAGCAGCTGGTTGGTTCGGACGCGGTGCGCCTTCGGCAGCGTCCGATTTGAGCCAGTCCGGTGGCTGCGTATCGCCTACCCCGCTGGCGAGCCGCTGCCGGGCTGGCTCTCGGCGCACACGGGGCACAGGAGCGGCATGAGCACGCTCCATTGCCATCCGCGGGCTGGGTGGTCCGGCCCCGCTCTCATGTCTGGGTTGCATTGCAGGGTTAGCGGCGCGGCTTTGCAGCCGCAGTCGGGAGGGGTACTCGTCTCGCCGGCGCCTTGGCGCAGCGCCCGTTGTCAAACCTGATGTCGAACCGTCATAAGCTCCGTTGTAGGGTTTGTCGCCACACACAAACAGTTGAGGCTTGGAGATGCTGATCAAGCGACCAGCGCAGGCAGTCCTGACCCTTTGCGCGATGGCGGCGGCACTGCCAGCCCTCGCCCAGACGATCTATCCGATCGACCGCGCGGAGTTGCTTGTCGGCGCCAAGTTCGACTTCAAGGTGGAGTTTGCGGGTGCGCTCGCGGCTGGCGACCTCAAGGTCACGCTCAACGGTCGTGATGCGGCGCAAGCGCTCGGCAAAACCCCATTGGTGGATGGCAACGAGGAGGGGCAGGGCCACACCGCATACTGGATCCGCGATGTCAGTCTCAATGCGCCCGGTACCTACGAGGTTGTGGCGACGGCGGGCGACAAATCACAGACCGTCAGATGGGAGGTGTTCGATACGCCGCCGCGCCGCGCGCGCAACGTCATTCTCTTCATCGGCGACGGCCTATCCATGGCGCACCGTACCGCCGCGCGCGTGCTCGCCAAGGGATTGGTGGAGGGTCGTTACGGCGGCGAACTGGCCATCGACGACATGCCCCATATGGCCCTTGTGTCCACCTCCGGTATGGATTCCCTAGTCACCGATTCGGCGAACTCCATGAGTGCCTACACCACCGGTCACAAGTCTTGCGTCAACGCCATGGGCGTTTATTGCGCGCACAACAAGAGCGGCCTTGCCCACCCCCGCGTGGAGAACCTTGCCGAGCTGGTGAAGCGCCGCTACGGCGGCATGGGTGTCGGCGTCGTCACCAACACCGAGATTGAGGACGCCACCCCAGCGGGCATGATCGTGCACATCCGGCGCCGCAGCGACTACGACGAGATCGTGCGCATGTTCTACGAGGCCAAGCCCGAAGTGATGATGGGCGGTGGGGCCGCTTTCTTCCTACCCAAGACGCACAAAGACGGCAGGCGCAAGGACGAGGAGGACTATCTGGAGAAGTTCAAGGCGGCAGGTTATCCGTTCGCTGCGACCGCGACGGACATGAAGGCGGCCGCTGCGGAGAAGGCGACCACACGGCTGCTCGGCCTCTTTCATCTGGGCAATCTCGACGGCGCACTCGACCGTCTCGTGCTCAAGAAGGGCACCGTGTCGCGCTATCCTGACCAACCGGACCTCGCCGACCAGACGCGGGCGGCGATCGAAATCCTATCGCGCAAGCCGGACGGCTTCTTGCTGATGGTGGAATCGGGGCTCATTGACAAGTACAGCCACGCACTCGACTGGGAGCGTGCCGTCTACGACACCATCATGCTCGACAATGCGGTGGCTGCTGCGAAGGCTTTTGCCGCCGATCGCGACGACACCTTGATCATCGTCGTGGCCGACCATACGCATCCCGTGGCCATCATCGGCACCTACGACGACGCGCGCCCCGGCGAACGGCTGCGCGATAAGCTCGGCGTCTACGCCGAGGCCAAATTTCCCAACTATCCCAAGGCGGACCAGGAGGGCTATCCGCATACCATTGACGTATCGCGGCGGCTGGCGTTCGTGTTCGCGGGGTTTCCCGATCATTGCGCTTCGGGCAAGCCCTATCTTACCGGGCCCTTCAGGCCGACCGAAGAGAAGGACCATCAGGTGGTGGTGAACGAGGCCTTCTGCACACCCCAGGCCACGCGCATGCAAGGCAATCTGCCCTTCTCCCAGCCGCAGGGCGTGCATTCGGCCGACGACGTCGTGCTTACCGCCATGGGCCCTGGCGCGGAGCTGTTCCGCGGCCACATGGACAACACGCGCGTGTTTCGGGTAATGGCGACCGCTCTGGGCCTCGGCGCGCGCGCAAGCCAGTAGCGGCGCGCTCAACGGGCCGGGCCGCTCGCCACGAGCCCGCGCTTTTCGAGCAGGGGCTCCGTTGACGGCAACCGGCCGCGAAAAGCCACGTAGGCATCGGCCGCAGCGCGGCTTCCGCCGGCCGCGTAGATATGGTCGTGAAGGCGCTGCGCGAGTTTCCCATCGAAGATGTGGCCGCTTTCCTCGAAGGCCTGGAATGCATCGGCGTCCATCACCTCCGACCACAGATAGCTGTAGTAACCCGCCGCATACCCGCCCATGATGTGCTGGAAATGGGGAATGCGGTGGCGCATTACGATCTCGCTCGGCATGTCGATGCGCTTCAGTACCTCCTGCTCGAACCCGTCGATGTCGATGCCAGCGGCATCGCTGAGCACGTGCAGCTCGAGATCGACGATCGCTGCTGCCAGGTATTCCACGGTCTTGAAGCCCTGATTGAAATTGCGTGCGGCTTCAAACCGTTTGAGCAGTTGCGGGGGAACCGATTTGCCGGTCTTGTAGTGGCGGGCGAAGCGGGTCAGCACTTCGGACCGCGTCAACCAATGCTCGTAAAGCTGGGAGGGCAGCTCGACGAAATCCTTCTCCACGCTGGTGCCCGACACGCTCGGATAGGTGACGTTCGAGAGCAGTCCGTGGAGCGCATGGCCGAACTCGTGAAACAGCGTGCGAGCATCGTCGAGGCTCAAGAGCGTCGGCTCGCCGGGGCGACCCTTCGCGAAATTCATGACGTTGACGACGATCGGAGTGATGTCCCCCGCGAGCCTTTGCTGCTTGCGCCAACCCGACATCCAGGCCCCTGAGTGCTTGGAGGGTCTGGCGAAATAGTCGCCAAGGAAGAGGCCCACGCGCCGCCCGCCGCGCGTCACCTCGAAGACACGCACCTCGGAGTGGTAGACCGGAAGATCCTTGCGCTCGGTGAAAGTGAGGCCAAACAGCTTGCCCGCCACGTCGAAGGCCGCAGCGATGATGTTGTCGAGTTGCAGGTAGGATTTGATCTCGCCGTCGTCGACGGCAAAGTGTGCCTTGCGCACCTTCTCTGCGTAGTAGCGCCAGTCCCACGCGGCGAGTTCGAAGTTGCCGCCTTCGGCTTGCACGCAGTGCTGCAGTTGCTCGCGCTCCTCGCCGGCGCGGCTGCGGGCCGGTCCCCACACCTCCATCAGCAACTTACGCACGTTGGTGGGCGTCTTGGCCATGGAGAATTCGAGCGCCAGATGGGCTGCGGTCTTGAAGCCCAACAGCCTCGCGCGTTGGGCGCGCAGCGCCAGGACCTCGGCCACAATCTTGCGATTGTCGGTTCTGCCGCCCTTGGCTCCTCGCGCGATCCAGGCGTTGAACGCCTTCTCGCGCAAGTCGCGCCTTGCCGAATATTGCAGGAATGGCTCGATCGAGGAACGCTGCAAGGTGATGGCGTGCTTGCCCTTGTGGCCGCGCTCGGCTGCCGTCTGCGCCGCCGCGGCGCGAATTGGCTCGGGCAGTCCGGCGAGGTCTGCCTCGTCATCGAGCACCAGCACGAAGGCCTGCTCGTCGGCAAGCAGGTTCTGACTAAAGTCAGTGCCGAGCACCGACAGGCGCGCGGCGATTTCCGCCATCCGCTTCTTAGGCCCAGGCGCGAGCCCGGCGCCGGCGTTGATGAAGGCGCGGTGATATCGCTCCAGGACCTGGACCTGCTCTTGGCTGAGCTTGAGCCGCCGGCGAGCCTTGAAGAGCCTATCCACGCGCCCGAACAGCGTCGCATCCTGGTAAATGCGCATGCGGTGTTTGGCAAAGCGCGGGGCGAGCGCCCGCTCGATGGCCTGGATCTCCTCGTTGGTGTCCGTGCCGGCAAGGTTGAAGAAGACGGCCGAGATGCGGTTGAGAAGGTCGCCGCAGCGTTCCAGCGCATCGATCACATTGGCGAATGTCGCGGGCTGCCGATTGCGGACGATCGCCGCGATCTCCCGGCGATGCTGGGCAAAACCTTTGTCGAAGGCGGGCAGGAAGTCATCAATTTTGATGCGATCAAAGGGTGGCAGCTGAAACGGGGTAGTCCAGGCTTCAACGAGTGGGTTGGGCACGCTCAATTTGCTTTTGCGCCGCCCGTCCCCGCTTTTTGCTCTCTGCGCCATGGCCGTCTCCTGCTGTTGGCGGTGCTATGCCGGGTCATGGCGACTTTGTCGAGGCATGTGGGGATGAAACCCAAGACATGGTGGGATGGCGCAGTTGCCGCGCGAGAGACCAACCCGCCCCAACCGACCCCCGCACTCGCTCGCCTTGGGGGCGGGCCGGGTGCGCCAGGAGCGGCTCTGCGTGCCTCAGTCGGCGGCCTCCGTGCGCACGAGCTTGCCCAAGAGGCGCGCCAAATGCCGCGCTTCCACTTCGCTCAAATGCGCGCCGAAATGCGCCGCAATGGCCGCGGCATAGACCGGCCACATGGCGCGGCGCAATGCGCGCCCCTTGGCGGTGATGAGGAGGACGTTGTTGCGGCCATCGAGCTGGCACTGGTGGCGCTCGACGAGCCCTTCGCGCTCCAGCCGGTCCACGAGGCGGCACACGTTATATTGCGCAAGCTGGGTGCGGTCCTGCACACCCGTCTGACGCAACATCCCCTTCGGGCTGCGATCGATCTCATGAAGCACGTGGTACCAGTCGAGCGGCGGCAGCTGCGCGCGCTTGAGATCCTCCTCCACCCTGTCGAGCAGCGTCCGCTCTATGCGCACGAGGTTGACCCATGCCTCGACCACGGCTGGTTTGAGTTTGGCGTTCATCGTTCCCACCTTAGAACAACATCGCCTCGGGCTGAACCACCCATTGCGAGACCCAATGCGCGGCCCCATCCACCGGTCAGCTGACTTCGTGTGTCAGGAGTGATCATCTCGTCGCCAAAAATCGCTTGCACCTGCATGGGTACGGCATATATGCAATTGCATTCGTATGCAGATGCACGAAATAGAAATAGACCTCTCTTCAACCCGTAACCGCTAAGGAGACGGCCGATGAAACTTTACTATATGCCCGGGGCCTGCTCGCTGTCCCCGCATATCGTTCTCAACGAGGCGGGTCTGAAATTCGACAAGGTCAAGGTTGACGGCAAGAGCAAGGCCATGGATGGCGGCGGCGATTACCGCAGCGTGAACGCGTTGGGCTACGTGCCGCTGTTGGAGCTCGATGACGGCACCAAGATCACCGAGGGACCGGCCATCGTGCAATACATTGCCGATAAGGTGCCGGCCAAGAATTTGGCGCCGGCCAACGGTACGCCCGAGCGCATCAAACTGCAGGGGTGGCTGAACTTCGTCTCCACCGAGCTGCACAAGACTTTTTCGCCGCTCTTCAATCCAGCCATGCCGGATGAAGCCAAGAAGATCTTTCGGGAGCGGCTGGCTGCCCGCTTTGCCCATCTCGACAAGCATCTGGCCAGCAACCAATACCTGCTCGGCAAGGACTTCTCCGTCGCCGATGCCTACCTCTTCGTGGTGTCGAACTGGGCGCCGCGCGTTGACGTCGACCTGGCGCCTTATGCCAACGTTCTGGCCTTTCGCAAGCGCGTGGGAGCCCGCCCGGCGGTTGAGGCAGCCATGAAGGCAGAAGGCTTGATCAACTGATCGCTGGCAACGGCGAGGCCAAGGCCGGACACCTATCGTCCGGCCTTGGCTGTTGGACGCATTGCTTGGGCCGGCATTTGCCGACGACCCGCGTGTGGCAGTTCGCTGCATCCGCCGAATTGAACGGGATACCTGCCGGGGCGCGCGCGTTTGCGCCCGATCGGCGTTCGCCGCGCCAGCTTGCGCACCCGGCGGGAGGACGCGCGATGGTCGGGCGTCACAAGTTCAAAAGCAGCACGACGCCAGCCCCGATGAAAACGATCCCCACCGCTTCGCGGGAAGCGAGGCTCTGCTTGAAGAGGTTGTGCGAGACGACTTGGGCGAACAGGATTTCCACGAGCGCCAGCGTTCGCACCTTGGCCGCCGTCTCGAGGGCAAAGGCCAGGAACCACATTTGCGAGGCGAACGCCCCCATGAAGCCCGCCAACAGCGACGGCCGCCAGGCGCGGACGATGGCATTGAGCGTCGTGCGATCGGCAATGAGCAAATAAGCCGAGAGGGTGATCACTTGAATGATGAGGCCCAGGACCAGGGTCGTGGTGGCACCAACCAGGAAGTTTGGGCTGTCGAGGGCGCGGATGCCGCCGCGAAAGCCGATGGCGGCAATGGCAAAGAGCGCCCCGGAGGCTAGTCCGAGCCCGGCGGCCTTCCAGGAAAAAACCTCAGCTGCGCTACGGCGCGGCCACGAGATGATGAGCACCCCGCCAGTGGCGATGACGATCGCCAGGGCCAAAGCCGGCGTGACGGGGTCGCCCAGAAAGATCAAGCCGAAAATGGCGACCTGCACCGGTTCGGTCTTCACGTAGGCGGTCGTGACGACGAAGGAGCGCTCTTGCATCACAGCGAGCAGCAGCGCCGTGCCCCCGATTTGCGTGACGGCTCCAGTCACGGTCCAGGCGATCATCAAGGGGTTGAGCGTCGGCAAGGGCAGCTGCGTTATCGCCAGCACGATGGCGAGAAAGGCCAGAGCAAACGGCAGCCCGAACAGGAAGCGAACCTGCGTTGCCCCGACCGTTCCCAAGGTGGCGGTGAGCTCCTTTTGCATGGCATTGCGCAGCACTTGGCCGCCCGAAGCCGCAACCGTGAACACGGCCCATAGCCATGACATGCCGCCCGCTCCCGAAGCCCCGCTCCGCACCGGGGGTGGGACATAGTACGCCGCTGGCGGCGGCACAACTTCGTTAGGGGTGCTCCCCTCCAGCCCAAAGCGCGGCGAACCTCCGCCGGGCTATTCGGCCGCCATCGGCCAGGAAGGGGGAGTTGCTGCGGGCGGCGCGATCGGCAAGGGCGCGGGCGGTTCCTCGGTCGGCCCAACGAACCGCGAGAACAGCCGCCAGCCCCCTTTGGCAAGATCGTCCATCACAGCGAACACCGCCGGCACGAAGACCAGCGACAGGAGCGTGGACGACATCAGGCCGCCGATCACGGCGATTGCCATCGGCGAGCGGAACTCGCCGCCCGAGCCGAGGCCGTAGGCGGATGGCAGCATGCCGCCGATCATGGCGATGGTTGTCATGACAATGGGCCGCGCGCGTTTGCGCCCGGCATCGACGATGGCGTCGGCCCGCGCCATGCCCTGCTTCATCCGCTCCACCGCGAAGTCGACCAGCATGATGGCGTTTTTGGTGACGATGCCCATCAACATTAAAATCCCGATCACCACCGGCAGGCTGATCGGCCGTCCGGTGACGGCAAGGGCCACGATCGCGCCGCCGATCGAGAGCGGCAGCGAGAAGAGGATGGTGATCGGCTGCAAAAAGCTTCCAAACAGCAGCACCAGCACGGCAAACACCATCATGATCCCAGCACCCATGGCCTTGGCAAAGCTCTCGAACACCTCACCCATGATCTCGGCGTCGCCGAACTGCTTGATCTCGACGCCCGCTGGCAGGCTCCGCGCGGCCGGTAGCGCCATCACGCGATCGACCGCCTTGCCCAGCGCTACGTCGCCGACCAAATCGGCGCCGATCACCACACGCCGCATGCGGTCGTAGCGGTCGATGGCGGTGGGTCCCTGCGAGAGCTCGAACTGCGCCAGCGCCGACAGCGGTACGGCTGCACCGGAGCCGGTCGCGACCTTGAGTGACCCCAAGACCTCCCGATCGCCGCGCGCGCGCTCCTCAAGCTGCACGCGGATGGGCACTTGCCGGTCGCCCACGTCGAACTTGGCAAGGTTGGCGGCAATGTCGCCGATGGTGGCAATGCGCACCGCTTCCGAGATGGCCTCCGTGGAGACGCCGAGGTCGGCCGCCACATCGGCGATCGGCACCACCCTGAGCTCCGGGCGGTCGAGCTCGGCTGTCGACACCACGTTGGCGAGCAAAGGGATGCGCTTTGCCTGGCTGGTGAGGTCGGCTGCCACGCGCGAGACGTCGGCGCCATTGCGGCCCGTGGCCACCAGCTGCAGCTGGCGCTGACCGTTGTCTTTCAGAAACCAGAAACGGATGTCGGGCATGGCGATCATGCTGGCGCCGATGGCGGCTCGCACTTGGTCCTGGCTCAGTTCACGGCTTTCTTTGGGCACCAGATTGATCACCAGCGTGGCCTTGCGCACCTCCGCGCCGGAGCCCAACACGCGACCGCCGTTGACGAACACGCTCTTCACCTCCGGTCGCTCCCGGATCTTGCCGGCGATCGACTGGGTCACAGCGCGCGTGTCGGCGATGAGCGAGCCCGGCGGCAACTCGACGGCAAGCAGCAGCCGGCTTTGATCGTCAGCGGGCAGGAAGCCCGAGGGCAGCAGATAGAAGCTGCCGATGGAGGCGGCAAAGATCGACAGACCCAACGCCACGGCGCGGTAATGGTGCGCGACCGACCAGCGCACCAGCCGCGTATAGGCTCGCAGCAGGAGACCTTCCCGGTCCGAGTGGGGGGAGGCGCGCAGGAAATAGGCGGAGAGCAGGGGCGTGACGAGCCGCGCTACCAGCAGTGAAAAGAACACGGCAAAGGCCACCACCAGGCCAAACTGCTTGAAGTATTGTCCGGCGATGCCTCCCATGAAGCTCACGGGCACGAACACGGCGATGATGGTGAAGGTGATGGCAATGACGGCGAGGCCGATCTCGTCGGCGGCCTCCAGCGCGGCCCGGTAGGGCGACTTGCCCATGCGCATGTGGCGCACGATGTTCTCGATTTCGACAATGGCATCATCGACCAGGATGCCCGTGACGATGGTGATCGCCAGCAAGCTCACCACGTTGAGCGAGAAGCCGGCCGCGTCGATGGCCCAGAAGGCGGGAATGATCGATAGCGGTAAGGCGATTGCCGCGATCAAGGTCGCTCGCCAGTCGCGCAGGAAGATCAACACCACGACGATGGCGAGGACGGCCCCCTCAAGCAGGGTCTTCATGGTCGCGTGGTAGGAACCCAACGTATACTCCACCATCGAGTCGATCAGTTTGAGCTCGACGTTGGGGTGGGCCTTCCTCAGGTCCTCGATTGCTTTGGCCACATCGCCGGCAACCACAACGTCGCTGGCGCCTTTCGCCCGCGAGATGGCGAAGGCCACCACCGGCCGGTCATCCAGAGCGGCGAAAGTGCGTTGCTCCGCGGTCGAGTCGACCACCGTTCCGAGCTCGTCCAGGCGCACCTTGCGGCCGCGCGGCAGGACGATGCTGGTGGCGGCAAGGTCGCTGACGGACTGCTTGCCAGCGAGCGTGCGAATGGCTTGCTCGCGTCCCGCGATCTCGCCCCGGCCGCCCGCCAGATCGATGTTGGTGGCTCTGAGCTGCTTGTTGACGTCGCCGGCAGTGATGCCGAAGGCGAGCAGTCGGTCGGGATCGAGCGCGACACGGATTTCGCGTTCGACACCGCCGAAACGTTCGATTTGCGCCACATTTTTGAGCCCCTGCAGCGCGCGCACCACGACATCGTCGACGAACCAGGAGAGCTCCTCCGGTGTCATGCCAGCGGCGCTCGCACCATAGGTGACGATGGGGAGGCCTTCGATCTCGATGCGTGTGACGATCGGCTCGTCGATGGTACGCGGCAGCTCGGCACGGATGCGCCCAATTGCATCCTTCACGTCGTTGAGGGCGCGGTCCTGGTTGACCTCCAGACGGAACTCGATGGTGGTGATGGACGAGCCCTCGGTGACGGCTGAGGTTTGGTGCTTCACGCCATTGACGCCGGCAATGGCATCCTCGATCTTTTTGGTGACCTGCACCTCAAGCTCCGACGGCGCCGCCCCCGACTGGTAGATGCGAACTTGCACGATCGGCACGTCAATGTTGGGAAAGCGCGTGACCGCGAGCTCACCGAAGCTCACGTAGCCGAGCGCGATCAGCACCATGAACAGCACCAGCGAGGGCACCGGCGTGCGGATCGACCAGGCAGAGATGTTCCAATTCATGGGACGGCTCGGTCGAGCCGCGCATCGCTCAGCTTGGAGCGATCGCCGATCACGGGGCGCACCGCATCGCCATCGCGCAAAAAGGTGCCGGACCTCGACACGACGGTCTCCCCTTCGCTCAATCCCTCGCGCACCTCGACCAGCGGGCCTGAGGCCAACCCGGTCTTCACCTTTCGCGTTTCGACGTGGTTGGCGCGTACGACCTGGACCGAGGCACCGTCGGAACCCCAGAGAATGGCTGAGGCCGGCACAGCCAGTCCCCGGCCGCTGGCGGTCTCGATGCTGCCGCGCGCAAAGGCGCCCACTCTGAGGCCTGCGTTATCCCCAAGGAAAATGCGCACGCGGCCGAGGCGCGTTGCCTTGTCGACCTCCGGCGAGATGAGCCGCACGGTGCCGTCCAGCGTACCGACGCCCGTCACCTCCACGCGGGCGATCTGACCGATGCGGATGGCGGCCATGCGCGTCTCGGTCACCTCGGCATCGAGCTCCACCTCGCCATTGGCGACGATGCGGAACATGGGTTCTGCCGCCCCGGCGGCGTAGCCGCCGATGCGCGCCATGCGGCGGCTGACGATCCCGTCAGCGGGTGCCACCACCTCGGTACGGCCGCGGCGCCAGGCGAGCTCGCGCCGCTGAGCCTCGATCTGGGCCTTCTCGGCCTCCGCGGCCGTGAGCCCGTCGCGGGCAGCGACGAGTTGGGCCTCTGCCGTGCGCGCGGCCTGCTCGCGCGTGTCGTAGGCGCTCTCGGCCATGACGCCCGATTGGCGCAGCGGCTTGGCGCGCTCGAAGGCGTTGCGGCTCTCGACGAGACGCGCTTCGGCCTGCACGATGCTGCTGCGCGCCTGGGCAATGGATGCGGTGGCACGCGCGAGCGCAGCGTCATTTTGCGCGAGCTGAGCGTCGAGCGTGTCGGCGACGAGGCGCGCCAGCACATCCCCGTTTTTCACGCGCATGCCCTCATCCGCCAGCACCTGCGTGATGCGCAAGCCTTCGACCTCGGGCCCGACCAAGATTTCCTCGCGCGCCACCAAGGAGCCCGTCACCAGCACCGTCTCCACGAAGTCCGCTGGCGCGGCACGCGCGACGGTCACGGCCGCAGCGAGAGTGAGCGACGTATCGGCCGACGGCGCATTGGCCGGGGCAGCCGATGGTCGCGGGGCGCGCGGTAGCGACTTGCCTACCAGCGTGAGCGAAATCATCAGGAAAGAGAGGACCAGCACGGCGCCGATCAGGACCTGTCGCATGATCATCACTCACTGTGCGTCCGGCTGTTGGTGCCGGGAGGCGGAGGGCGGAACCGGATTGAGAAGCGCACGGATGAGCTGCAGCACGGCTGGCATGGCGGCTGACGGATCGAACGAGGGGTCCACCGCGCGCCGCCAGAACATGCCGTCGCAAACGATGATGAAGGCCTTGGTCACCGTCGCTATATCAAGGGCGGGGGCGATGCGGCCTTCCGTGTGCATCTTGCGGAACAACTTTTCGAAGCTGTCGGCGATGTAGCGATCGAAGCGCTGGAAGATCTCACCCACACGCGGGTTGCGCGTCGACTCAAGGCCGATCTCAATGCACATGCGCTGGTTGTGCGCCGGCTCCTCGAGGAAGTATTCCTCGCCCAACGTCTTGAGCGCCTGCATGAAATCGGGTGCGCGGGCGAGTTGATCGAAGCGTTCGGCGAACTCGGCCCGGTCGCGCTCGGAAAGGCCGGCGATCAGCGCCTCCTTGCTGTCGAAATAGACATAGAGGGCCCCGGGGCTGACGCCGGCGGCGCGGCAGATGTCGTGCATGGTGGTGCGGTGAAAACCGGCGCGCGCGAAGCACTGCTCGGCAGCATCGAGGATGTGCTCGCGCCGGGCACGCTGGATGTTGGGCTTGAGCTTGGGCATGTGTGCCAGTCCCCTCCCAATCTCCTCAGTGGCCCCCGACACCCTCATCGGACCGCCTGCGCAAGTGGGCCCTCGCTCCTCTTGCGTTGCACAAAATAAAACGAACGACCGTTTTATTTTGCAAGAAGGCGGCGAAGTCAAGGCAGGAGCAGGGAAATTTGGGGTAATCACCTCACGAGACTGTGAGGGTCGTGCGCTCCCCGCCCGGTTGTGCCGCGCGCCTGGCATCGCCCACCCCCCGGCGGGTTCGGGCCGGGCTCTCCGCGAGGCTCACCGGAGCGATGAGCCCCCCATCTTTGTTCACGCCCATCGGCCACTCTGGGTCGCAAGGCCGCTTGCAATGGGATAGGCCCGTGCCCCGCCGGGTCATGCCCACAACGTCGACACGCCAGACTTCAGAACTTTAGCCTCATTCGCCCAGCGATTTCCCGCGCGCCCCCGATTTCGATCGCGCGGGCGTGCGGCGCTGGCCGCCCCCATGGTCGAGGTGGCGCTCGACGTGCTTGGGAGGAGAAGGCGCCTTTTTCCATCACCGAGCCTCGCTCCTAGCCCAATGATCCCCCTCCTCGAAGGCCTGCGCGTCCTAGATCTTACGTCCGTTATCCTTGGACCCTACGCTACTCAGATCCTCGGCGACTTTGGCGCCGAGATCATCAAGGTCGAGCCTCCCGACGGGGACAGCATGCGCCCTGTGGCACCGGTCAAGGCCGGCGGGGTTAGCGCCATCTTTGCCAACAACAATCGCAATAAGCGCTCCGTCGTCCTCGATCTTAAAACGCAAGTCGGCCGCGCGGCTCTCATGAAGCTGCTGCCGACCGCGGATGCCTTCGTGCACAACATGCGCCAGCACGCGCTCGACAAGCTGGGCTTCACCTACGAGGCCGTACGTGCCGCCAATCCCCACATCGTCTATGCGGCGGCCGTGGGTTTCGGCCGCCATGGCCGCTACGCCGGCAAACCCGCTTATGATGATGTGATCCAAGCCGCCTCCGGCTTCGCCGGTCTTTTCCAGATGCGCGATGGCGCGCCGCTCTACGCGCCCACCATTGCCGCCGATAAGGTGTCGGGCCTGCACCTTGCCCACGCCGTGCTGGCCGCCCTGCTCTATCGCCAGCGCACCGGGAGGGCGCCCGGATACGTCGAGGTGCCAATGTTCGAACTGATGGCGGCCTTCAGTCTCAGCGAGCACTTGAGCCATGCCACCTTCGATGCAGGTGGC
>JAMXLN010000348.1 GCA_024281145.1 Hyphomicrobiaceae bacterium
GGTCGATGCCTAGATCGACCAGCCCAAGAATAGCCCGCCGCACGCACAATTCCCCGCCGTCTACCGAACCGCGCGCCGCCTGTTCGAGGGGCGCGTACACTACCGAGAGAGGTGACACGGGCAACACTTTGCCTCTATGACTGGAGGGGCGCTCTTTTAGGTGCGCAAGCACGCGCGTGGCCTGCGAAGCGCTTTGGATCCCGGCCAAACTGGTGATGCCGCCGAGCAACGTCGAGGGATCGACGGATGCCGATTGCCACCAGCTGGCAACCAACCCAAGCCGCAGCTCAGCTCGGGAGAGCCTGCGCGAGCCCCGCGCGTTGCTTGCATGCGCGGCCTGCAGACGAGCCCTCAGTCGATGCGCACGGCTTCGGCAAGCTCGGCGACGGCAATACTTTCAAGCGCCAGGATGGCGTCGTGAATGCGCTTTGCCCTGGCGTGCGGGACTGCGAGCTCGGCTGCCGCGAAGAACTTTTCGGCGATGCCCTCACTGTCGAGCGCCCGCGCGCCGGACCCGTTATTGACTGGGACATAAGCATCGTGTCGGCGACCATCCACGGTAAGGAGGCTGACGCCGCCCGACATGTACGTCGGGTAGTCGGACTGGGGGTCTGCCTCGACCAAAATCCGCCCCGCCAGTGCCCGCACCACGCCATCGTTGCGCGCCTCGGGCTCGAGCTCCATGAGCCCCATCCGCCCCTTAAGCAAGCAAGTGGCGACGACGTACTGGGCACTGAACTTGGCGTCGTAATCGTTACCGGGTGCAACTTTCTTGGCGGCGGGTTCGGCCACAATCGGTAGCGTGTCCTTCGGTATGCGCACGCGCACCTCGGCAAGGCTCCCCGGCGTCGGCTGCAGCTCGCGATGCAGGCGAATGGCGGCCTCGGCAGCGCCGTGGAGGAAGTGGCACACAGGGAAAGGTTTGATCGAGGTCTCCGTGAGCTCCCACGTGCTGCCCATGCCGGCCGTGATACGCCCCAAGTCCACCTTTGCGGCGTGCGCCTGAAGATGCGTTTCGAACAGCCCGAAACGGCCCTCATAGGGGCGCGACGGGCCGAAGAACCCGCCTCCCGCCAGTGTCGCCGCGGTGATGCCGGCAACGGCAGCCCAGCCCGGATGGAGGCGCTTGGTCCAAGCTCCCTCCTCCAGAAAGACCTGCACACCCCCCGCCGTCGACGCGGCAATGCCCTGCGCGCGCACGAGCGCGTCGGGATCAAGAGCAAGCAGACGTCCCGCCACCAGGGCGGAGCTGAAATGGGCGATGACCCCAGTGGCGTGAAAACCGACGTGATGAAAGGCACCTTTGACGCTCGCGCCGATGCGGATCGCGCATTCCATGCCGGCGATGTAGCCCGCCAACATATCGGCGCCGCTGGCGCTGCGGGCTTCGGCCATCCCAAACGCCGTCGGCAGACAGGCGACGGTCGGGTGAATGATCGCGTTGAGGTGGGTGTCGTCGAAATCCAATCCGTGCAGCAGCACGCCATTGACGAGCGCCGCGTCGCGGAGCGACAAGCGCTGCCTGTGGCCGATCACACTGCCGGTCCCTCCGCCCCCCAATTGCGTCGCCGCCGCCAAGGTACGCTCCGCAAACGGATAACGCCCTGCCGCCAGCCCTACGCCGATGGCATCGAGCATCAGCTGCAGCGCCCGCGCGCGCACCGGAACCGGCACATGCGACAGGCGCAGGCCGGCCACGAACTCGGCCAGCGCGCGCGCAGGCGCCGTTGCCGTACTCGCGGCGGCGTAACCTGCCGTAGTGGAGCTATCGCGTGACGTCATGGCAGCATCCTCTCAGAGTGCTGGGCGCGCGCCCAGCGAATATAGAATAGGATAGGGCGTGATACCGAGGGCCGGCTAGTGACGAGCTAGAGCCCCTGGGATCTGGGGGCCGGGATCTGGGGGCCGGGATCTTGAGCATGCTAGCGCGAGGCGGGGCTTCTTCATATTGGCGAGGCCTTTGGTTCCGATGCACCATGGCGCCAAGCGACACAGGGGCATTCCACACATGTCCGTGACATCCCAGCTCTGCGAGAAGATCGCTGCCACTGGCTATGCCGATCTCGGCGCGCCCGCCACCGCCGCAGCGCGGCAGCTGGTGCTCGACGGCATCGCCATTGCTGTCGCGGGGTCCAAGGAAGAGGCGATCCAGATCCTCGCCGCACATTTCAAGGAGCAAGGCGGAGTTCCACAGGCGACAGCGATCGCCAACAGTTTGCGCTTGAACACAATCTCCGCCGCGGCGCTCAATGGCGCGGCCATGCATGTGCTCGACTTTGAGCCCATGTGGAGCCCGGCCAACCATGCACTTTCCACCACCCTCCCAGGCGCGCTCGCCCTGGCCGAGGCGCGCGGTTCGAACGGCCGCGAACTCATGACCGCACTCGTCAAGGGTATCGAGATCCAGGGCTGGATCCGGCAGTCCTCGGGGCAGTTCGAGGCGCGCACGACGCGGTTTCATCCACCGGGCGCGGTGGGCCCCTTGGGGTCGGCGGTCGCGGCCGGGCATCTCATCGGGCTTGACGCCGGCCGGCTCGCCCATGCCTTGGGCATTGCCGCGTCGCGCGCCGGCGGCCTCCTTGCCAACGCCGGCACCATGACAAAATCAAGCCACTGTGGCCACGCCTCGGCCTTGGGCCTACAGTCGGCCCTCCTCGCCGAGCAGGGCTTCACCGCAAATGTCGACGTGTTCGAGGCGCCGCAGGGCTATGCGCCGGCCTTTTACGATGATCGGTTCAAGGCGGAGGAGATGCTGGCCTTCGGTCACGCGCCCCTGCGCATCGTCGAGCCCGGCTATGCCATCAAGCTCTTCCCAAGCCAGTTCGGCACCCACTTTGGTATCACCGCCGCGTTGGAATTACGCCCTCAGATCACCGCGGCCGCGGCCATTCACCGGGTGATCCTGACCGCCCCGGTCATGGCTTATGTCGACCGGCCACGGCCCAAGACCGGACTCGATGGCAAGTTCTCGCTGCAATACACGGCCGCCGCCGCCCTGCTCGATGGCAAGGTCAACATCCGCACGTTCACGGATCAGCGGCTCACCGAGCCGGACATGCAGAGGCTGCTCAGCAAATTCGAGGTCCGCTTGGACCCCAGCATCCCCGGCCGTTTCGAGGAGATGTATGTTGAACTGGCTGTCGAGCTCGACAGAGGACGCACGCTCAAGACGCGCTGCAATGGCCCGCGCGGCAAATGGGGGACACCCCCAATCGGCGATGCCGAGCACCTCGTCAAGGTGCGTGACTGCCTGGCGACGCGGTTCCAGCC
>JAMXLN010000349.1 GCA_024281145.1 Hyphomicrobiaceae bacterium
CCCGGGCATGACCAAGGCGGAGCTGTTTGAGACCCTGCGGCGCGAAGAGGTCAACCGCGGTCTGACATTCGAATACCTGCTCTTGACGGCCGGCACCAGCCTCAACCGGGCACCGTCCGACTACAAGCTCGCCAAGGGCGATATCATGTCGCTCGACTCCGGTGCCAATTACCATGGCTACATCGGCGATCTCTGTCGGATGGCCATCCTCGGGGAACCGGACGCTGAACTGGAAGACCTGTTGGGCGAAATCGAAATGGTGCAGCGCGCCGCCATGCAGCCGATCAAGGCCGGTGCTCCAGCTTCGGTGATCTATGGCATCGGCGATCCGCTGGTGCACAAGTCCAAGAACGCCGAACATCTGCACTTCCTGGCGCACGGCATGGGCCTCGTCAGCCACGAGGCGCCGCGGCTCACCAACAGAATGGGCTACGATGCCTACGATGCGGACCGGCCCCTGGAAGCGGGCATGGTAATCTCGGTGGAGACCACACTGCAGCACCCGCGCCGCGGCTTCATCAAGCTGGAGGACACGGTGGCCGTGACCGACACCGGCTTTGAGATCTACGGCGAGGGTGGACGCGGCTGGAACCGCGCCGGCGCGGCGCTCCAGTAGGCTCCCCATAGGCGCAATGGTGCGCTCAGCCGCGCTGCGCCTCAAGCGCAGCAAGGCTCAGCGAGAGCAGGCGCTCCGCATCGGCCTCCTCAAGGGAAAGCCGCACGGGGAGCGCACTTGTAGCGCGGGCCAACGCGGCACACGCGCCGGCAGCACCCGCTAGGCGCACCATGTCCTTCTCGGTCGTGACAAGCCTGGCTCCATGGCAGCGCGCCAGGTCCAACAGCCGCCGGGCATCCTCCTCACCCAGCCGTTGATGATCGCGAAAAGCGACTGCCTCCGCGAGCTCGGCACCGAGCGCGCGGAGCGTTGCAAAGAAGCGTTGCGGCGCACCGATGCCAGCCCAGGCGACGACGCGGGCCGACCTCAGCCAGTCGGCCGTTGCCGCGGGAACAACGCCTGCCCGCAGCACGGGGCCCGCAAACGTGCGGCGCAGCCATTCCGTCACGGAACCGGCAGCGTCCGTGGCCGCGCCCTCATTGACGACGACGGCATCGGTAAGCTCCAGCTGGAAGTCAAGCGGCGCCCGCAGAGGTCCTGCCGGTATCACCAGGCCATTGCCGAGCCCCCGACTGCCGTCGACCACCGCGATGGCCAGGTCCTTGACCAGTGCGGGATTCTGCAGGCCGTCATCCAACACGATGACGGTCACGGGATTGGGCCCTGCCTCGATGGCCTGAGCACCGAGCCGCCGATCGCGAGCCACGAGGGTCGGCCCTGCCCGCGCCAGAAGCAACGCCTCATCGCCCACATCGAGGGCCATATCGGAGCTGGGGTTCACCCACGATGGCCCCCA
Organism: Hyphomicrobiaceae bacterium; assembly: GCA_024281145.1. Classification (GTDB taxonomy): domain Bacteria; phylum Pseudomonadota; class Alphaproteobacteria; order Rhizobiales; family Hyphomicrobiaceae; genus AWTP1-13. The sequence continues at coordinate 1,413 of JAMXLN010000349.1, forward strand.
CAACCGCCCACCATAACCGCGCGTCAAGATCGCGGGTTGGTGGCCGAGGGCTTTGAGGCGCCCACAGAGGTGGATTGCAAGCGGCGTCTTACCCGTTCCCCCAGCCGTGAAATTGCCGACGCAGATGACGGGAAGGCGCGATCTGTAGGATCTCGCTCGAACGTAGCGTGCTACGGCAGCCCGACCGTAGAGCGCGCCCAGCGGCTGCAGGACTTTGGCGAGGCGGCAGGGGGCTTGGGCATACCACCAGGACGGCTCGTCAAGACGCACGCGCCAGACCTTCCTCTCCCGGCAAATAGCGCAACAGCGCCTCGATCGTGCGCGGCAGCGCGCCGGAGATGGTGGCCAGCGCGGCGTCGGCGCGTCCGCGCATTTTGTCGAGCTCGGCCGCGTCCGCCAAAAGCCTGCGCGCGGCCTCGGCGATCTCCTGCGCCGAGTGCACCACGATGGCGCCGCCGCTCTTGATGAGGGCACCGTAAGCATCGGGGAAATTCTGCCAATGCGGCCCGACCAACACCACGGCGCCAAGCCGCATCGCCTCGACGGGGTTGTGGCCACCGCGATCCACCAGCGACCCGCCGATGAAAGCCACCGGAGCCAGCTTGTAGAGCATACCGAGCTCCCCGATCGTATCGGCGAGATAGACATCGCTCGCGCGATCGGGAAGCCGTCCCAGGGTGCGGCGCGCCACCCTGAGGCCGCGCCCTTGCAACATTTCGGCAACGGCGCCGCCACGCTGGGGATGACGCGGCGCAAGGATGGTGCACAGGCCGGGAACGCTCGTCGCGAGCTGCTGATGCGCCTCGGCGACAACGGCTTCCTCGCCCGCGTGCGTGCATGCCGCGATCAGGATTGGTCGATCCTGGAGCGCACGGCGCAGACGATCGAGCTCAGCATCGTCGACGACCGGCGGCGGCGCATCGACCTTTAAGTTGCCGGCCGATACGGCCCTTGGCGCACCCAGGATGGCAAACCGGCGAGCGAGCGCCTCATTCTGCGCCAACACCAGATCGAACCGGCTAAACAATGGATTGGCAAAGCCAGGCGTGCGCCGCCAACGGCGAAACGAGCGCTTTGTGATGCGACCGTTGACGAGCGCCAGGGGAATTCCGCGTGCGGAGCTTTCAAGGATCAAGTTCGGCCAGATCTCCGATTCGGTGAAAACCGCCAGATCCGGCCGCCAATGGTCGAGGAAGCTCGCCACGAACTGCGGTGCATCGAGCGGGGCGTACTGATGGACAGCTCGCGGACCGAGCCGCAGCGCCGCGAGTTTGGCCGATGTGACCGTGCCTGTGGTGAGCAGGAAGGACAGCGAGGGGCGTTCCGTGGCAAGCGCTGCCATCAGCGGGAGAACCGCGTTCGTCTCGCCCACACTGGCCGCATGAAACCAAGCCAGGCGCCCCGCGGGCCGCTTTATGGATGGCTGCCCCAATCGCTCGTTGCGCCGCAGCGGCTCTTCCTTGCCGCGGCGCGCGCGCAAGCCCAGCAGCACGGGCGCCAGCGGGCGCGCGTAACTCGTCAGCTTGCGGTAGATCCTGAGCCCCAGCCCAGGGCGCCTGTTATTTGCACCTGCGCTGCCCGGGGCGGCGTTGCCCAACACACCGCCGGCGAGGTCGTAGGCCTGCTGCGTGGCAAGGTTGAGGCTGGTCTCCACCTCCTGCCGGTAGGTCTCGAGCTCCTCCGCGGTCGCCTCGCGCGGCACCCGTACGATGGGGCCCACGGCAAAACCCAGGCTCGAGTGGGGCAGATTGATCTTCATCCGGCTCCACGTATGCAGCGCCAGATAGCGCCGCGTGGCGATGGCGACGGGAACGATGGGCCTTCCGGACTGCTTGGCAGCCATGACGATGCCGAGGCCGGCCTTGCGTGCGTGCCCGCCCGGTACATCCGCCGTCATCGCCACCGCGCGACCGTCGCGCAGCGCCTGAATGGCCGACCGATACGCATGCGTACCGCCGCGGTCCTTGCCGCGCCCGGCAGCACCGGCGCCGCGGATGAGCTCCATGCCAAAGCGCCTCAGAGCCTCACCTAGAAACTCCGCGTCGGAGTGCCGCGCCAGCATCACGTCGGTCGGCTTGGTGGGCGGCTTTATGAGCGGCAAGAGCATGAATTCGCCGTGCCACATGCCGACGATGCATGGATGGTGGCGTACGTTGGCCGCGACGGTCGCCTCCATCTGCGGAATGCCCCGGGAGGTGCGGCGCACGTAGCGGATGTAGCGGGCAAGCGCGGCTCCGGCGAGCCGGTCGATAAGTCTCGCTTTATGCTGGACATCCGCCATCCGCGGCACACCTGGCTGCTGCTGGTTCGGGCAAGGGATTGGCGCTTCTATAGCCGATCCTTAGCCTACTAAGAAAGCCTTGATTCGCCAGGGCCTTTGTCGCTCCATCCCCGCCAAAGGCGGCTCAAGCCGCCGCCGTCGACTTGGCGGGCTCGGCCCGGGCTCCAGCGTCGAGATCGAGCAAGACTTGCGAGCGGCAGAGCCGTGCATAGGCGCCGTCGCGCGCAATGAGCTCGGCATGCGTCCCGGTCTCGACGATGCGTCCCTGGTCCATCAGGCAGATCAGATCCGCACGCTGCACGGTCGACAGCCGATGGGCGATGACGAGCGTCGTGCGATCGCGGGTGAAACGCGTCAGGGCCGTCTGCACCAGGCGCTCCGATTCCGCGTCCAAGGCGCTCGTGGCCTCGTCCAGCAATAGGATCGGCGCGTTCTTCAGGATGGCCCTTGCCAGCGCCACGCGCTGACGTTGTCCGCCCGACAGGCGCAGCCCGCTATCGCCGATCATCGTGCCCAAGCCCTGGGGCTGCGCCATGATGAAATCGTAGGCCGCCGCGGCCCTGGCGGCGGCGACGATCTCCTCCTCGCTCGCACCTAGGCGGCCCAGCGCAATGTTGGCGCGAATCGTATCATCGAACAGCGTCACCTCTTGGCTCACGATCGCCATCGCCTGGCCAAGGCTTGCGAGCGTCACCTGGCGAAGGTCCTGACCGTCGATCAGGATGCGGCCACAATCCACGTCGAAGAGCCGCGCCACGAGATTGATGATGGTGGACTTGCCGGCTCCGGAGCGCCCCACCAGGGCCACCGTCTTGCCGCCGGGCACGGTGAGCGAAAAGCCATTGACGGCATGCTTGCCTGCGGCCGTCGCATAAGCAAAGCCCACGTTGTCGAAGACGACGGTGCCTTGCGCTACGGCGAGGGGACTGGCCTGGGGACCATCAATGACCGTGGGCTTCTCGTCGAGCAGCTCATAGAGGCGCTCGGCTGCCGCCAGGCCGTCTTGAGCGGACGTGGCCACCGAACCCAGGGACTTGATCGGCTGGGAGGCCAACAGCAGGGCGGTAATAAATCCCATGAAGTCGCCGACCGTGCTGATGCCCGCCGCGATGCGCCAGTACGCAAAGGCGATGACCCCGGCAATGACGAGGCCTGCGAGCGCCTCCAGCGCGGGTCCGGTGCGGCCGCGCACGCGCACGCCCTTCATCCTCAGGCGATAGATCTGCTCGAAGCTGCTGTTGAGGCGCTCGGTCGCGTACGTCTCCAGCCGAAATGCCTTGATGAGGCGCGCGCCGGCCAACAACTCCGTGAGCCGCGCGGTCATGTCGCCGACCTCCGTGTGGGTGCGCTTTGCAACCGAGCGCAAGCGCCGCCCGATGCTGCTCATGGGCAGGGCTGCCAACGGATAGATGCCGATGACCACGAGGCTCAGCATCCAATCGAGGTAGAACATGGCGATCAGGACGGAGAACACCGACAGAAGGTCGCGCACGAAGGCGATCATGGAGATCTGCGCCGCCTGTTGGATGGAGGTCAGATCATTGGTGAGCCGCGACACGAGGTGGCCCGTGGTCTCGCGCGTCAGGCGCGCAAAATCGGCGCCAATCAGATGGGCGAAGGCAGCCTTTTGCAGGTCGGTCGTCATGCGCATGATGATGCGAGCGGACGCCACCTGGTGCAGATAAAGGAAGAGGCTGCGCGCGGACGTCACCAGCACGATGGCCGCGAGCACCCACGGCAGCACGCTGCTGTCGGAGCGCATCAGCGAATCGAAGGAGTGCTTGATGATGAGCGGATAGCCGCCGGTGGTGGCCGCCAGGCCCGCGGTAAACACAAAGGCGACCGCGATCTCGCGCCAGCGCGGCGCCACCCAATCAGCGACGAAGCGCCGCAGCGTGCCCTTGGCCCACTCGTCGAGGACGAGCGTGCGAAGTCTGACGCGCGGCAATTTAGAGCGCTGACCCAAGGTTCCCCCGTTAGAGCCTACCTAGCAGCTCGCGCGCATCGACGCCACCCAACCAGACGCCAAATTTTTCACGAACTTGGCGGTGCCGCGGCGCTGGGGTCCAAAAGACGGTGCACGTGCACGATGAAATAGCGCATGTGCGCGTTGTCCTCCACCCCCCTCCAGGCTTGGTAGGCCTCCGCATAGTTCGGAAAGATGCCGACAATGTCGAGCTCGCTCACATTGGCAAATTCGACGTCCTCAAGCGACTTGAGCTCACCGCCGAACACAAGGTGCAGGAGCTGCTTGGCAGGTCGGCTCGTAGCGTCTGCGGCGCGCATGGTCAATCTCTCCATTGGCCCGTGAGCCGCGGCGACCTTGCGCGCCACCGGGTGGCCTCCAACGTCTCATTTACCCTTTCATTTAAGCGCTTCGGAAGCCTTTTGTGGCAGGCTGAGAACAAGGTCGCCCAAGACGGCTGCTCAGGAGTTAGCAGACAAAGCCTGCACAAGGGGGGTGCGGCGGGACGGGCGCAAGCTGCACCCGCCGCACTTTTCTGCTGCGGGGAGGGCCTGCCGGGATCGCTGAGCACGTCCCCCTCGGGGCCCCACGGGATGACGGGCTCATCCCCCTCTTCACCGGCCCCCTCTTCCCGGCCCCCTCTTCCTGGCCCCCTCTTCCCAGCGATGCGCTCAGGACGGGGCAGCGCCCGGGGTGAGGAGGGCCATATCGGCCACAAGCCCGCCCAACAGCAGCCAGCCAACGAGCTCATTCGACTTGAAGCGGACGAGGCAATTGGCGGCATCGTCCACCTTGAGCGTCGCTGCCTGCCAGGCGAGTTGCACCGCGGCCAGGGCAAGTGCCACGAAGAAGGCGATGTGCACGCCCGCCGCTGCTCCGGCCACCCCCCATAGCAAGATCGCTCCACCATAAAAGCCGAGCAGCCAATTTGGTGTCGCCGCGGCGAGCCGCAACGCCGTGGATTTCAGGCCCACGTGCAGGTCATCCTGCTTGTCCTGATGGGCATAGATCGTGTCATAGCCGATGGTCCAAAGCACGCAGCCCGCATAAAGGGTGAGTGAAGCCAGCGACAGGGAGCCTGCAATCGCGGACCAACCGACCAACGCACCCCATTTGAAGGCCAGGCCCAGCACGATCTGCGGCCAGTCGGTGACCCGCTTCATGAAGGGATAGATCGCCACCAGGATGAGCGACGACACTCCAAGGACGATGGTGAAACGGTTGAACTGAAGCAGGATGACGAAGCTTGCGATCAACAAAAGCACGAGAAGGATCTGCGCTTTGGCCACGCTGACCTGACCGGACGGGAGAGGTCGCGCAGCGGTGCGCGCAACGCGCGCATCGTATTCCTTGTCGACGATGTCGTTATAGGTGCAGCCCGCTCCCCGCATCAGGAACGCACCGGCAAAAAAGAGCGCGAGATACCAGGGGTTGGGATAGGGGTGCCCGAGCGAAAGCTCGGCCAATGCCTGTCCCCACCAGCAGGGGAAGAGGAGCAGCCAAGCGCCGATCGGACGATCGAACCGCACAAGCCGCAGATAGGGGCGCCACGAGGCGGGGGCGATGTGGTCAACCCAGTTGTCGGGGCGAGCGTCGGGCACGATGGGGTTCATGACCATGCCCTCAAGCTAGTCGCCGCCGGGCGCTGCGCAAGATGCCATGCGCCGTGTCTCCTCACAGACCGAGCAACGCCGGCAACTCGGTGAGGGAGGCAACGGTATGCTGCGGCGCGCCGCCAGGGGCCACCTTCGCACGCGCGTGGATGCGCCGGAACTCGGGACGCTCCACCATGATGCTGATCCAGCCCCGCTCGTTGGGCACAATGAAGTCTTTGGCAGGGTTGTCGCCGATGTAGACGAGGCGGTCGCCGCGCCCGCCCAGTGCCGCCTCGACCACCTCGAAGCTGCGCGGGTGCGGCTTGGAATATTGGCGCCCGCCGAGCGCGTGCGTGTAGACGATCTCGCGAAATCGCGCGGCAATGCCCAGCGCCGTCACCTTCCTTTCCTGCATGCGATGCGTGCCATCGGTAATCAGCCCAAGCTTGGCGTTCGCAAAATGGTGCAGCGCCCAGGCCGCATCGTCAAACAGCGACAGTTCCGGGTCGTGGTCGCGGTAAGCGCCGATGAGCCCCGTCAGTTGTTCGGGGGTGTGATGGGGAAGCTTGCCCGCAAGCGCGATGCCAAAGAGCTCGCCCAGGTAGCCTTCATCAAGCAGGCGTGCCATGTCCTCGGCCAGCCCGGCCACGCCGAGCTCAGCTTCTGCCCATCGCCCGGCGGCAGCAAAGCCCGACAGCGCAAACTGACGCTCGGGGTAGAGCGTGTCGTCCAAGTCGAACACCAAGATGAGTTCGCTCATGACGCGGGCCTTGGGTTGAGCCGCGGACGCAGCACCGTGTTGAGGTGCCATAGCGCGAGCCCGAAGAGGGCGACGGCGCCCGCCTGATGCACAAGCGCCAGTGTCAAGGGTACGTGCGCGAGCAAGGTCGCGATGCCGAGACTGGCTTGGGCCAGTGCAGCGCCTGCCAGCCACGCCGCGCTCAAGCGGATCCAGGGATCACACGGCTCGCGCCGCACGCTCCAGGCCTGCCACAGCGCGGTGAGCACGAGGCCATAGGCCACGAGGCGATGGGCGAATTGTACGGTCAGTGCGTTCTCGAAAAGGTTCAGATACCAGGGCTCCATGGCGCCGAGGCCCTCTGGGACCAGCCGGCCATCCATCAACGGCCAAGTGTTGTACGAGGCGCCGGCCCTGAGGCCGGCGACGAAGGCCCCGAGCACGATCTGCAAAAAAACCAGCACGACGATCGCCGCGGCCGGCGCCAAATGAAGCGTCCTTGCGCTCGAGGCTCGCGCCTGCCTCTCCTCGACCGAGAGCGCCACCCAAACGAGCGCTCCGAAAATCAGGACTGCCAATCCTAAGTGCAGCGCCAGCCGATATTGGCTCACCTCGGTGCGCTCGGCGAGCCCGGAGCTCACCATGTACCAGCCGATCAGGCCCTGCAGTCCCCCCAGCGCAAAGATCGCGGCAAGCCGACCCATCAGCGCGCGCGAGATTTGTCGTGCGGCCAAGAAGTAGGCGAACGGTAACAAAAAGGCTGCACCCACCAAGCGGCCGAGAAAGCGATGGACCCACTCCCACCAGAAGATGGCCTTGAAGGCGTCGAGGCTCATGCCCTTGTTGAGGTGCTGGTATTGGGGGATCTGTTGGTATTTGGCGAACAAATCGAGCCAGTCGGCCTGCGAGAGCGGGGGCACGATGCCGACGATGGGCCGCCACTCCGTGATCGAAAGGCCAGACCCGGTCAACCGCGTCGCACCCCCAACGCTCACCATCAAGAAGACCAGCACCGCCACCCCGAGCAGCCATGCCCGCAAACCTGCGCTCTTGGGGGCAACGGCTGGGGCGAGCCCGACTGTCGAGAACTGCGCCATGGCTCAGACAATGCCGCCCTTTCGCGCGCTTCGCCATGCGGCGCTTGGGCCACCGGCGCGGGCCGGCCCATCACGTGACCGGCGAGGCGCTGTTTGAGGCGCGCTGCACCACATTGAGGAGCGCGAACGGGGCACCGCTCAGCAACACCTTCACATAGCGCTGTTTCTGATAGTCGCCGTCGATGGAGACGCGTGGCAGCGCGGTGAGCTCGGCTTCGTGCCTGGGATGGATGAGGCCGTTGCGCGTCGTCACCCCCGTCTTCAGGCCCAGTTCCTTGACGAGGTCGAATTCCCGCGGCCCGGCGCTCGCCTCGTCGCCATAGGGATAGCTGAAGTGCCAACAGGGCTTACCGATCTCGCGCTCCAAGCGTCGCACGCTCTCGACAATCTCGGCACGTGCCTCCGCCAGCGTGAGCTTGGCCAGGGCGTAATGGCGCCGGGTATGCGCGCCGATGGTGACGAGCGGATCGGCCGCCAGCTGCCGGATCTCCTCCCAGTTCATGATGAGGTCGGCGCACAGATCTTCCGGAATGAACCCAACACTGTCGCAGAGCTCGCGCACGAACGCGCGGGCATCGGCTTCGTCTATGCTCCGCAGCCACCGATAGATCGCCTGGAATGCCGCATCCTTGGACGCGGGCGTATCGCAGCGAAGACGCCGCTGCACCCCACCGAGCTTCACGCTCAAGGCTTCGACCCGGACGACCACCTTATCCAAGGCCAACCACCACAGATCGCCGTATCCATCGGCGTACTCGGTGGCCACATAGACGGCAAACGGCAGGTTATGGCGCTTGAAGATCGGATAGGCGTACTCGAGGTTGTCGCGATAGCCATCATCGAAGGTGAAGCAGACGAAGGGCTTGCCATAGTTCCCCTCGATCAGGCGGAAATGCGCCTCCTCGAGCGAGACGATCTCGAAGCCGGATGCGATCACCTGGGTGATCACCTGTTCGAGGAAATCCGGCGTCACCCTCAATATGCGGTTGGGCTCGAGGCTGCTGGGCTTCTCCGGCCCAACCTGGTGCAACACGAGAATTGCACCAATGCCCCGCGTCAACGGCGCGATCATGGCGTCCGCACCCGAATAGTGCAGCGCCGATAGCATCGCTTTGAGGAATGTTGTGCGCCGGCTCATGACGGCGTCACTGGCCTCCCATCCGCTCCCCCCGCGCAGTCTACGCTAGCGAGCCCCGGCCGTCAGCAATCGCCTTGCCGATCCAGCGCGCCGGGCTCATAGCGGATGACGTCGAGGTCTGCAACGGCCAAACCACTGCCCGCAGGCCATGCCCGGCCGTCGGGCTCGACCCAAACCTGCCTGATGCGATTTGGCCTGATCCGATTTGGCCTGATCCGATTTGGCCAGCCGCCCGATCACGCTCCCCAACGAGGGCCAGTCGCGGCAAGCTGGGGGAGCATCTGGGAGATGCCGCCCCGCCCGGCGATGCCGGGCTCGGATGCAAGGCCGACGCCGTCACGGCTCCGCCGAGGACCACCGATGCTTCGGCACGCAGGTTGGTGCTCCAACTCGATCGCAGTGCCGCCTGCGGGAGCCGCGGCAAACAGGCCTTTGCCCGGACCAAGGCGCGGGCCGCTGAGCTGGCGCGATGCCCAGCTTCCACCGTACGCCTTGGGCCTTTAGGTGGCTGTCGAGCGCCGCTTGAGCAGATAGCGCTGCACGCCATCCATGACCAGTTCGCGCTTCTGATTGTGAACGGTGGAGGCGAGCGCCAGCACGCCCGTGGTGCGCTGTGGCCTGAGCTCGCTCACCTTGAGCTCAGGATAAAGCGTGTCGCCGACGTAGACGGGCCTCAAAAAGCGGGAGGACTGCTCGATGAAGCCCAACAGGGAGCCTTCCACCAGCAACGGAAAGAGCCCCGCTCCCGCGGCCGTCTGGATCAGCACCTGGTATCCGTGCGCCAAGAGATCTGGATGGCCGTGGCGGCGACAGTACTCGCGGTCGTAGTGGATCGGATGGTTGTCGCCGGACGCTGCCTGAAAGGCCAGGAATTGCGCTTCCGTCACGGTGCGGGAGGGGATGTAAAACGCTTCGCCCAGGACGAAATCCTCAAAGTAGCGGGAGGGAGCGAACCGGTGGGCGGCAGGATCGAAGGTCTCGGGCATGGTGCGTCCGCTGCTTGGGAGCTCAAGGATTGCTCGCGCAGTCGAGGTGCACCCCGCCTGCTGGGTGGACTGGCCTCTAACCTGCGCGACATTGCTTGCTCGGCCTCGCCATCATGCACCAGTTGCCGCCCAGCCCAAACGGTGAGCGCCCTCGGGCCCGCCGGGGTTGTAGGCGATGACCGAAAGATAGATGCGCCAGGATGCGAACATGCCGTCGATGTCCCTATGTTGGGGCGGATAAGGCTTGGCCACCTCTTCGGGCAGATACGCTTCCAGCAACCCATCCCGCTTCCAGGCGATGAAGTGCGCAGCATCCGCGCTTTTGCGGGACGTCGCAGGCATAAATCCGGCTCGCCTACTCTTGCGCGATGCGTTGGAAATTTTCGCTCCGCGCCGGTACGCTCCACGCGCACTGCGATGTTGGGAAACCTTGCCTCGAGGCCTTGGCAACTTTCTCGGCCACCGGCAGGTCAACGGAGGTGTAAAAGCTCACCTTGCCTTCCCTTTGCGCCGCCGCAATCAACACGGGCGTGATTTTCTGCGTCTCCGGTGCTGCCGCCCAGACCCATCCGGCCGGGGCTAAGGCCGTGCCGGCGGTGGCCGCCGCCGCTGCACGGAGCGCGTCGCATCGCGAGAGCGATTGCATCTCTTCTCCTCCCCAGGGTATCGGTGTCGGTATTGTCCCTGATTGGGGACCGGCCCTGCTGCGCCGGAGGCAGGCTAACAGCTGAGCAATCGGTACGGAATGCGAGAAGGGGATGCAGCATGCAGGACGAGAAAGTTATTGGACGCAGTGATGGGCCCGTCGGCCACGTCATCTTCAATAATCCCAGCAAGCACAACGCCGTGTCCCTCGACATGTGGGAGCGGGTGCACGCGCTGCTCAGCCAATACGCAGATGACCCGGCAATCCGCGTCGTGGTTGTGAGCGGAGCCGGCGGCAAGGCTTTCGTTTCGGGCGCCGACATCTCCAAATTCGAGAGCGAGCGCGCCAACATGGAGGCGCAGAAGAGATACGACGCCATCTCCGGCAAGTCCTACGATTTATTGTACAGCTTTCCCAAGCCCACGCTGGCGAAAATCACCGGTTACTGCATCGGCGGTGGCATGAATTTGGCCGGCTGCTGCGACCTGCGCTTCTGCAACGAGGGCGCCCGGTTCGGCGTTCCCGCGGCGAGGTTAGGCCTGGGCTACGGCTTCGAGCGGGTGCGCCGCCTCTCCGAAAGCATTGGTCTGGCGAAAACGCTGGAGGTCATCTACACGGGCCGGCAATTCTCCGCCCAGGAGGCCCTTGCAATGGGGTTTGTGCAACGCCTCGTCGCAGACGGCGATCTCGATGCGGCCGTCGCCGAGACCACGGCCCTCATCGCCCAGAACGCGCCGCTGACGATCGCCCTTGCCAAAGCCGCCGCGCGCGAGATCGGCAAGCCGGAGACGAGACGCGACTTCGCGCGGCTCGAGGCGATGGTCAAAGCCTGCTTCGACAGCCAAGACTATGTCGAGGGCCGCCGCGCATTCATGGAGAAGCGCAAACCCAATTTCCGGGGCAAATAGCACAGCCGAACTCGAGGGCTGCCGCTCCGGGGCCGGTGTGAAATGGGGAGAGGAATGACCATGACCAACATGCCGCTCGCTGCATTGACCGTGCTCGATCTCACAGCGCATCGCGCCGGACCCACTGCCGTGCGTCAGCTGGCGGACTGGGGTGCCGAGGTGATCAAGATCGAGCCGCCCGGCTCGGCACACGGCGATGTGGTCGGTGGCAGTCGGCACGGCTTCGACTTCCAGAACCTTCACCGCAACAAGCGCGCCATGACCCTCAATCTCAAGAACAAGGAAGGGCGGGACATCTTCTTCAAGCTCGCAGCGACGGCCGACGTGGTGGTTGAGAACTACCGATCCGACGTGAAACACCGCCTAGGCATCAACTACGAGGCCGTCGCCAACATCAATCCGCGCATCGTCTATGGCAGCATCTCGGGGTTTGGCCAAACCGGACCTGACGCCACGCGACCCGGCGTCGATCAGATTGCACAAGGTCTCGGTGGGCTGATGTCGATCACGGGCCTGCCGGGGCAAGGTCCCGTCCGGGTCGGCATTCCCATTGCCGATCTCACGTCGGGCTTGCTGTTGGCGCAGGGCATCCTGCTCGCGCTCTACCAACGCGAGCGGACCGGTCGCGGCCAGTGGGTGCACACGTCGCTGCTCGAAGCGCAAATCTTCATGCTCGACTTCCAGGCCTCGCGCTGGCTGATCAGTGGCGAAGTGGCCAAGCAAGCCGGCAATGACCACCCCACCTCCGTCCCGACCGGCGTTTTTCCGACGAGCGACGGGCACATCAATATCGCTGCTGCAGGGGAAGGTTTGTGGAAACGGCTCTGTGGCGCCGTGGGAGCCTCCGAGCTCTTGTCGAAGCCGGAGTATGCAACGCCTCAGCTGCGCTCCAAGAACCGCAAAGACCTCAATGCTCGACTTGCCGCCATCACCCAGGAGCGTTCGAGCGCCTACTGGATCGCGGCGCTGAACGAAGCGGGCATTCCCTGCGGAGCGATCAATGCCATCGATCAAACGTTCGCGGAACCACAGGTCCAGCACCTGGGCATTGCCCGCCCGGTGCAGCATCCCCAACTCGGGGAAATCAGGGTCGTCGGCCAGCCCATCAACATGAGCTCCGCACCGCAGCCGCCGAGCATGCGGCCGACCCCCGACCTTGGCCAGCATACGGCCGAGGTCTTGACCGGCCTTGGGTATTCCGAAGCCGCCATCGCCGACTTGAGCGCGCGCGGCGTCATTTGACGTGAAAGTCACGGACGCGATGCGGGACCGCGGCCGGCGATGCTCAGCACTTGTTCTGGAGCCCGGGCGCGAAAGCAAAATCATTCTTTGAACGGATCGTCGCCCAGACCCTCAAGGGTGCTAGCTCAGTCGGCGCTTTGGCAGATGGCACAAGGGATCTGCCTTGCCGCGCCTTGCTCGCAGCGCCCTCTCTTCCGCGGCGTTGCGAACAAAGGCTCTCACGGGGGAACGGGACAGGAGGCCTTAGCTCGCCCATGACTCCAATCGGCACTCCAATCGGCGCACGCGGGCGATGTCGAGGGGATGATCGATCAGCTGCTGTACCCGCTCGAGGAACCGCACCGTACGTGGGAGGCCGGCGTGCGTGTCGAATGCGGCTTCATCGACCCAGCGCGCGTGGAAGAAGAACAGGCTTGGGTCGCGCGTGGAACGAAAGGCATCGATCCTCAGGCATCCGGGCTCGGCGCGCACGGGCTGCAGCTGCTCTCCCATCAAGACTGCGAGGGCTTGGTCCTGACCCGCGCGGGCATGGAAGCGGGCAAAAATAAGCAGTTCCATGCGCCCTCCGGTTAGAGCTTGATGTCAACAACGATCGGGACATGGTCGCTGAGACCCGCGCCACACCAGTCCTCGAAGGTACCGATCAACAACTCGCGCACGTGGACGAGCCAAGGTGCGGGCAAAAAGACGTAATCGATATGGTAGGTGGGACCCTCCTTTTTGCGGTCCCGCCAGTAGATCGTCGGCACTGATTCTTGGCCTTGCGCCTCGCCTCGCAGTGTGTGGTAGGCACTGGCAAGGCCCAATTCTTTCAAGGTGGCGACGGCATTGGCATGATTGATGCGCCAGCCAGGCCGATGCCAGTAAACGCTATTGTTGAAATCCCCTGCGACGATGCTTGGCCGCTCGGCGAGGAAGCTGCGATACTTGACGAGCGCACGCCGCAGCGGACCGAGCTGGTGCTTGCGGGTCACGCCGCCGCTGCCGTTTTGCGCCCACACGGCCAACAGATTAAATTCGATGGGGCCACCGACGCGAATTGGCGCAAGGTGGCGAAGCCGAGCGTGAAAGGGCTGGGCCAGGCTCACCCGATAGCCGTTGAAGGCGAACACGGCGAGCCCCTTGTTGCAGTTGTCGCCCACCCATACCGTCTCGGCGCCGATGCCGTCCGCGCCCGCCCACGCGTGCAATCGCTGCGGGTCGGCGCTTTCGCAAATGACGGCAATATCGGGCTGCAAACCGAGCATCGCGTCGAACTTTCGATGCAACGCCATGCTGCAATTCCAAATCGCAAGCCGCATGCGGCGAATTTCCGGCGCGAGACCTTGGCTCATCACCATCGGCACGATCATGCAACGCCCCTGCTGACAGCCTGCCGTCAGGAGCAACAACCGCGCCGAAGGCGCGCTTGTAGAATTCGATGGCCTCGGCTGCCCCCGCACACGTGGAGCGTGACGCTCTACAGATCCTCGCGCCTCGCAGACGCTCTCGCTTTCTCGGTGGTTCTGACAAGCGTTTCGGTCATCGAGCGCTCTCCTTCTGCTGGGCTCGGTTGAAAAGCAGTTCGACGTATCGGCGCAGATGATCGACGGCGTCGGCGGCGGCCTTCGCGCTTCCGGTCACCTTGGCAAGAATGAAGGCGCCCTGCAGCACCGCCTGCGTGTAGAGCGCAAGGCTTGCGGCCGTCCACGCCGGTTTGATGCCGTGCTTGGCGATTGCGGCGCGAATATCCCGCTCGATCGTGGCGGCATGGCCGATGATCGAGCGCGCGCATGCATCGCGGATGGCAGGGTTGCTGTCGTAGGTCTCCTGCACCATCGTGCCTGCCAGGCAGGTGAATTCGGGGAGTTCACCTGTGAGCAGCGCCTTACGAAGGTCGATGTAGCCGAGCACCCTTTGGAGCGGGTCGGCCAGCTTGTGGTAGGGGGCCCCGGCAAACAGCGCCCCCGTCACCTCCGACCAGTAATCGATCGCGGCAACAGCCAGACCTTCCTTGCTGTCGAAGTGGTGGAAAAAGGCCCCCTTGGTGACGCCGGCAGCGGCGCAAAGATCCTCAACCGTCGTCGCCGCGTACCCGTTGGTGCGAATGCGCGACAGGGCCGCCCGCAAAATCTTGTCCTTGGCCGAATCGGTCTGGCTTCTGCGCATTGCAGTCTCTGGGCGAGTCTTTGGCCAAGTCTCTGGCCAAGTCTCTGGCCAAGTCTCTGGCCAAGTCTCTGGCCAAGTCTCTGGCCAAGTCTCTGGCCAAGTCTCTGG
>JAMXLN010000350.1 GCA_024281145.1 Hyphomicrobiaceae bacterium
TGTCTTGGCCGCGTTCGGGATTGAACGAGGCGGGCCCAGGATGCCCGCCAAAAGGAGGCGCAGATCACGATGGCACAAAGCGACGTCATTCTACCCACGGAGCGACTGCACGAGTTGCCCGCGGTTCGCACCATCACCTTGGTGGACCTCAGGGATGCCCTGACCAAGGGTCTCGACGACTTTTGGGCCATGCCCACACACGTGATCTTTTTGAGCCTCATCTATCCCGTCGTCGGGGTCGCGCTCGCCAGCGCAACTCTCGCTTACGATGTCTTGCCCCTCCTCTTTCCACTTGCCGCGGGCTTCGCTCTCATTGGTCCCTTCGCCGCGATTGGCCTTTACGAGCTGAGCCGGCGCCGCGAGCTTGGGCTGGACACTTCATGGAAGCATGCTTTCGACATCATTCATTCGCCGTCCATTTGGTCGATCGCAGCCCTCGGCTTTCTTCTGCTCGTGATCTTTGCCATCTGGCTTGCCGTGGCGAATGCCATCTACGTGGCAAATTTTGGCAGCGAGGCCCCGACAACGCCTGCCACCTTCGCCCGCAACGTCCTAACGACGTCCGCAGGACAGAGGCTCATCCTCATCGGCAACGCCGTCGGTTTCCTCTTCGCCGTGGTGGCGTTTGCGCTGAGCGTCGTGTCCTTCCCGCTGCTGCTTGACCGTCACACAGGCGTCGCCGTCGCCATCATCACTTCGATCCGAGCCGTGCTTGCAAACCCGTTGCCGATGGCCGCATGGGCCCTGTTCGTGGCGGGCGCGCTGGTCCTTGGCTCGCTGCCCTTCTTAATCGGTCTTGCCCTGGTGATGCCTGTGCTGGGCCATTCCACCTGGCACCTATACCGCAAGGTCGTGGAGCCCGACACGAGCCCCAGGCCAGAGTTTCAGCGCCGTCCCAAGGGTCGCCGCTACGGCGCGGATCTGCCGGTCTCGCTGTTTGTGCCCTCCAAGCCCGACGGCACGCCCTAGCGCGGGTCCCAGAAGTTTGGATGTGGTGCGCGAAAGCCGCGCTGCGCCGGCAACCGCCGCAGGGCGCGCTCGGGGTTCGTCTCAACGCTCTTGGCGGAGATCACCGCCACGGCGTGGCTGGCGCGTCTACTCCGCGGCCACGGCGTGGCCGTTGCCACTGGCGACCGCGCCGGCCTGCTGCACCGCCGGCTTGCCGACCACCCCAAGGCGCTCAACGGCCGCTTGCAGGATCTGGGAGAGCATCTCCGAGTAGCGGATGCCGGCGAAGCCGGCCATGATGTTCATCTTGCCGTCCCAGCACCAGCCGGCGTTGGGGTTAACCTCGAGCAGCTTGATCTCGCCTTTGGCGTCGGTGCGGAAGTCAAACCGCGCGTAATCGCGGCAGGCAAGTCGCTCAAAGAGCCGCGTCGAGTGATCGATGAGCTGCTGCTGCATTTGATCGGACAAGGTCGCCTCGCGGTAGCGGATCTGGGTCCAGTAGGCGCTGTCCGGTTCCCACTTCGACTCATAGCCCAAGATCCTGGGCAACGCAGGATCAAGACTGGAATAGTCGACCTCCAGCACGGGCAGGGCGCGCAGGCCGTGATCGGGATTGCCGATGAGGCCGACGGAGTATTCCGCTCCCGTGAGGAACTCCTGGACCAGAATCCCGCGCTTGGGGAAATCGGCCCGCAGCCGATCGAGGTAATCGAGGAGCGCCTTCTCATTGGAGACGACGGAATCCTTGGTGATCCCCTGGCTCGAATCGCCGTGGTTGGGTTTGAGCAGCGCCGGGAACACGGAAGGTAGGGTTGCGCCTTGGTCGCCGGGCCGCACGTAGCTCTCGAGCGGCACCGGCACGTCCAGTGACTGAGCTACGGCGCGCACCAGCCCCTTGTCGTAGCAGGCTGCCAGGGCGGAGGGACCAGCACCGGTGTAGGCGATGCCCAACACTTCAAGGAGGGCCGGCACGTGCAGTTCCTTGAACGGGTCGTTGTTCCAGCCCTCATCGCACAAGTTGAAGATGATATCGGTCGTCAGTTCGGACAGATCGCGGTCCAGCGTGCCGTGATTGTTGAGGTAGTGGAATTTGTAACCCGGCAGCTCGGAGAGCGCGTCGCGCAGGCGGCGGACGGTGTCGAGATCCTCGGGATTGAAGGCGCCCCCGCGCTTGACCTGGTCCGGGAGGCGAGGATCGCCCAGAAGGACCGTGACATCGACGGCCTGCAGCCGTCCCCGGCCCTTGCGCACCGGCAGCTGCGGTGCGTCGGCGGTGAGCAGAATGCGCCGCGCCATCATGCCGAGGTCCTGGTCGCGGTCGGAGAGCGGCTCGGCGTGGCCGTGGTGGCGGATATTGCGAAACCCGGTCTTCTCCAGCAGCTTGCTGATGCTGTCGCGGGTATAAAGGCGCTCGGCGTAGAATTGATCGGCGATCACGCCCATTTCGTCGTGCACGATGACTTCGCGCGAAATCAGGCGTTCCCCATCCTGGCTGATCGAGCGCTCGCGACAGACGAAATGGTGGTCATCGATCCATTCCCACGAGCGCTTGTCGAAGTTCTCGTGCATGTGCCCGCCATCGGTGATGTCGAGCACAAGCTGGCCGCTGGGACGCAGGATCTTGCCGACCGCGGTCAAGACCTTCTCGTCGTCCTGCTTGTTTGAGAAATAGCCGAATGAGTTGCCCATGATGGCAACGCAGTCCGTGCTGTTCTCCGCGAGCCGCGGGTTGCGCGCGTCCCCCTCCTTGAAGACAACCTGCAACCCCTCGCTCTGCGCGCGCTTCTTGGCGAGCCGCACCAGATAGCGCGAGCGATCAAGCCCCATGACGTGGCGAAATCCGCGTCTGGCAAGCTCCAGGCAGTGCCGGCCCTGGCCGCAGCACAAGTCCAGAATTTGGCTGTGCGGCTGGACCTTGGCCGCGGAAACGATGAAGTCCACTTCGCGACGGGTGTTCTCGCGGTTCTCCACCACATCGCCGTCGGTCTTCACATAAAGGGCATTGAAGAGCTTCCGCCACCACTCTTCCGGAAGGTGAGCCTCAAGGTCCGCGACAGGACCGAGGCAAGAACGCGTTGCCAATCGTCGAGGGCGCTTGGCCCGTGCAGGCATCACCATGGTGGACAGCTGTCCTCCTCACTACCGCGGCGACCGTTGGAGAGCACCATTCCTCCCCTCGGTACCGTCCCTCGGCCGGTCGACACGAGGCTCGCCGAGCCTCGACAAGACGCGATCCTTAGTCTGTCGATTTTCCCTGTCAAACTTTTATCTGTGGACGATGAAGACTTCGTGCAAGCTCTTAAATGGCTCGACGCGCCATCGCATCATCAATTTTTTCGCCCGAGGACGGCGATGAAGAAGCCGTCGGTGCCGTGACGTCCCGCAGTGAGGAGGAGTGTCGCCTCGCTGCCGTCAGCTGAAACGGGCACTTCACCACCGACGCCTCGCGCCCACGATTCGCGCCACGGCAACGTGGTGAACTCCGCATGGTTCGCCAGGAAGGCGGCGATGCGGTCGCCGTTTTCTTGCGGCAGTACCGAGCAAGTGGCGTAAACGAGGCGGCCACCGGGCTTGACCAGCGGCGCTGCCGCCTCGAGCAGTACCGATTGCTCCTGTTCACGCTGGATGAGGTTGGCTGGCCGCAGCCGCCACTTGGCGTCGGGTCGGCGGCGCCAGGCGCCCGTCCCGGTGCACGGCGCATCGACGAAGACGAGGTCGAACCTCGCTCCGAGGGCCATCAGTGCAGCGCTATCGCCGGCGCGCAGCACCTGCGTGTTGCGCACATCGCCGCGCTTTAGCCGCTCGAAGATGGGACGCAGGCGAGCCGCTTCGTCGTCGTAGGCATAGATCTGCCCGGTGTTGCGCATCATCGCGGCAAACGCCAGCGTCTTGCCCCCGGCGCCTGCACAAATGTCGAGCACCTGCTCGCGCGGCGCCGCGCACCCCATGAGGGCCGCGATCTGGGAGCCCTCGTCCTGCACCTCATACCAGCCCCGCCCATGGGCGTTCTCGGCCTCGATATTGGGCTGTCGTCCCGCGCCCTCGGGGGCCGGCAGCCGCACGCCGACGGGCGACAGTGGCGTTGCCAGAGCGGTGAAGCGCGCCAGCGCTTTGAGGACCTTGTCGCGATCGACCTTCAGGGTGTTGACCCGCAGATCGACCGGGGCACGGCGGGCGAGAGCCGCACCTTCCTCGGCGGCGCTCGCTCCGAAAGCGCGGTCGAAGGAGGGTTCAAGCCACTCGGGGTAATCACCGCGCACGGATGCCGGTGCGTCCGCGGGCGTGCTGCGCGAGAGCCCCGCGCGCTCCGCCTCGGTCAGGGGCTCGACCGCGTGCGGCGAACCGTCGGCGCTGGCAAGAACGGTGGCGATGGAGAGACCGAGTGCGCGCGGCGCGGCCGCAAGCACGACCGCGCGTGGCGTATCGGTCTCCATCTGAGCGGCGAGCGACCGGCGGCGGCGCAAAGTGTCATAGAGAAGGTTGCCGATCGCCGCGCGATCGCCTGAACCGGCAAACCTGTGGCTTTTGCCCCAATCGGAGAGGGCGGATGCCGCGGGTCGGTGCCTCTCCAACACCTCGATCAGCACCTCGATGGCGGCCTTGATGTGCGCGCCGGGACGCATGGGCCTACCCGGATGGTGCCGACGCGACGAACCGCGACGGCTCCGACATCAGCCCATTGCGGCCGAGCTCGTGCCAGTTAGGCCTCACGAGCGGCGCGCTCACTGTCATGCCCAGTGTGCGCCGTGGCGCGTCGCTGGGTGCAGGGCGTTCGACACTTTCCGGGAGCACGGCGGCGCCGACGAAGGCGAGCCAGGTCGACGCGCCAACAGCGAAGTGGACCTCGACCGATCCCAGGTAGCGGGGGGAGATGTGGCTCACGCCGATCGTCCGGCTCGCCCGGACCCTCTTGCCATCCAACGCCAACGCGGTCCGTCCACGACCCCTGCGATCAGCCGTTGCGCTGATAGTTCGGCGCCTCGCGCGTGATGCCCACGCCATGGGGATGGCTTTCGGCCACAGCCGCAGCCGATACGCGCACGAAGTGTGCACGCTCGCGCAGGGCCTTCAGGTTCTCTGCACCGACGTAGCCCATGCCGGCGCGCAAGCCCCCCACCAGCTGGTGCAGCACGCCGTCGACGGGGCCCTTGTAGGGGACCTGCCCCTCGATGCCCTCGGGAACGAGCTTGAGGGTGTCCTTGACCTCCTGCTGGAAATAACGGTCGGCGCTGCCCCGCGCCATGGCGCCCACAGATCCCATGCCGCGGTAGGCTTTGTAGGTGCGGCCTTGATAAAGATATGTCTCCCCCGGGGCCTCGTCAGTGCCCGCAAGCAAGGCGCCGATCATGACGCAGTCGGCCCCGGCGGCCAGCGCCTTCACGAGGTCGCCGGAGAACTTGATGCCACCGTCGGCGATAACGGGAACGTCCTGTCGGCGGGCGGCTTCGACCGAATCCAAGATGGCCGTAAGCTGAGGGACGCCGACGCCGGCGACGATGCGGGTCGTGCAGATGGACCCGGGGCCGATGCCGACCTTGACGGCATCGGCGCCCGCGTCGATGAGCGCTTTGGCACCGTCTGACGTGGCGACGTTGCCGGCGATCACCTGCACGCGGTTTGATTGCTTCTTGATGCGTGTCACAGCCTCCAGCACGCGACGCGAATGGCCGTGCGCGGTGTCGACCACCACGAGATCGACGCCGGCTTCGATGAGATGCTCCGTGCGATGGTATCCCTCATCGCCGACGCTGGTGGCCGCCGCGACCCGCAGCCGGCCTTGCTCGTCTTTGGAGGCGTCCGGATATTTCTGGGCTTTCTCGATGTCCTTAACGGTGACGAGGCCGATGCAGCGGAAATCATCGTCGACCACCAACAGCTTTTCGATCCTGTGGTGGTGGAGCAGCCTCTGAGCCTCCTCGCGCCTCACCCCGTCCTTCACCGTGACCAGCTTCTTGGTCATCAGTTCCGCCACGGACGTCTTGGGGTTGGTGGCAAACCGCACGTCGCGATTGGTGAGAATGCCGACGAGCTTGCCCTTCTTGCCAGGCTCCACCACGGGAATGCCGGAGATGTGGTGCTCTCCCATCAGCGCCAGCGCATCGGCGAGCGTGGCGCCGGGATGGATGGTCACGGGATTGACAACGATGCCGGCGACATAGCGCTTCACCATTGCCACCTGCTCGGCTTGCGCCTCCGGCGTCATGTTGCGATGGATGACGCCGATGCCGCCGGCCTGGGCCATGGCAATGGCAAGTCGGCTCTCGGTCACGGTGTCCATGGCCGAGGAAAGCACCGGGATCCTGACCGCGATCTCGCGCGTCACGCGCGAGCTTACGTCGGCCTCGGAGGGCAGCACGTCGGAGGGGCGGGGGGCCAGCAGCACGTCATCAAAGGTGAGCGCCACGGAGGTCTCGTCCAGGATCGGCCGTTGCGCCATGCTAGATCTCCCTTGCTCTCCCTCACCGCTCGGATGGCCGAAACCGGGCGCGCCCGGGCCCCTCGCCCCGGCACGCGGCGCCTTGAGCCGCCCGTGTGATGGAATCGCTCCAAAGCGCTTCTTAGCACTCGACGGGAAGCGGGGGAAGGGTGGGTCAGGGGTGACCACAATCCCCGCAAGGGCGCTCAACCCGTCTCGGCCTCTTCGCTTCGTCGCAATCCCGTGGCGAGCACATAAAGCTCAGCCGAGCCGGCGCGACTGGCCGGAGGCTTGATGTGGCGGACGGAGCTGAAGGAGCGTTTCAGGCGCCCCAGCAATGCCTGCTCGGTGCCGCCCTGGAAGACCTTGCAGAGGAAGGCCCCGCCCGGCTTGAGAACTTCGCACGCGAATTCCGCCGCCGCCTCGGCCAAGGCCATGACGCGGAGGTGGTCGGTGCGAGCGTGGCCCGTGCCTTGCGCCGCCATGTCGGAGAGCACCACGTCGGCGCGGCCGCCACTGAGCAGGGCGCGCAGACGCGCCGGAGCAGCCGGGTCCAAAAAGTCGAGGAGCAGAAATTCAACGCCGGCGAGCGCCTCCATGGGCAGGAGGTCGATCGCCACCACTTGCCCCTTGCCTTCGACGGAGCCAACGCGCTGGGCCGCGACCTGGGCCCAGCCACCGGGGGTCGCGCCAAGATCGATCACCCGCGCACCTGGCTTCAGCAGGTGGTGGCGGTCGTCGATCTCGATCAGCTTATAGGCGGCGCGCGAGCGATAACCCTCGCGCTTGGCTGCGGCCACGTAGGGGTCGTTGAGCTGGCGCTCGAGCCAGCGCTGCGAGGAGGCCGTGCGCTGGCGTGCGGTCTTCAGGCGCACCTTGAGCTGCCGTCGCCCGCCGTCGCCGCTGCCGCTCCGCCTGGTGCTTCTCATCCCGCGCGCTCTAGCGCCGCCAATACCCGGAGCGGCGCTCGCTCCGATAGACGCCGTCCTCGGCCATGAGCGTGGCCAGAATACCCTCCCGCAGTCCGCGGTCCGCCACGCGCAGGCGCTCGCACGGCCACATCTGCAGCATGGCTTCCAAAATGGCACAGCCCGCCAACACCAGATCGGCGCGTTCCTTGCCGATGCAGGGCTCGGCCACGCGCTCCTCATAGCTGGCATCGAGCAGGTTGGAGGTCACGCCGCGGATCTCGGCAATGTCGAGCCAGCAGCCGTCGACGCGGCTGCGATCGTAGCGCGGCAGACCGAGATGCACCCCGGCAACGGTGGTGACGGTGCCGGAGGTCCCGAGCAGATGTGTCTTGCCGCCGTCCAGCCGGGCGCGCAGCCTGTGCTGCGCCTCAAAGGGCTGCAGCAGGTCCACGACGTGGGCGACCATGGTCTGGAACACGTCGCGGCTTACGAAGCGTCCGCCGAAACGCTCGGCCAAGGTGACGACGCCCACGGGCAGGGATGTCCAGGCGCTAATGCAGCTCTGCGCCTCGACGCGCTGGGTGAGCGTGTGCCGCCAGGCGTGCTTGCGACGACCAAGATCGAGCCAAATGAGTTCGGACGAGCCCCCGCCAATATCAAACACCAATGCGAAATCGCAGCCGTAATCGATGAGGGAGGCGCATCCCGAGACAGCGAGCTTGGCTTCTGTCTCGCGGCTCACGATCGTGATTTCGAGCCCCGTTTCGGCACGTGCCCGGGCGAGGAATTCCTCCGCATTGCCGGCGAGCCGGCAGGCCTCCGTGGCAATCAGCCCGGAGCGAGCCACGCGATGTCGCCGGATCTTTGCCGCGCACACCTTGAGGGCGTCCAACGTGCGCTCAACCGCCGAGTCCGAGAGCCGGCCAGTGGAGGACACGCCCTCCCCCAGCCGAATGATGCGCGAGAACGCATCGATGACCCTGAAGCCACGTCGCGAGGGCCGTGCAACGAGCAGCCGGCAGTTGTTGGTGCCGAGATCGAGAGCGGCGTAGGCGGGCTTCGGGCTCCCCCGCCGGGCCCATGTCTCGCGGGAGTGCTCGCAGGAGTGCCGGTGAGGCGCGAGCCGCTCGTTGGGCCCATCGTGGGGCGCTTCTTCGGGCGCGCCTGCGCGGGCATGCTGGGGTCCACGCTCGGGTCCAAGTTCAGATCCAAGCTCAGACCCAACCTCAGACCCAACCTCAGACCATGTCGCGGGGGTTCCGATGCCCGGGGAGCCCCTGGCGTGAGGTGCGGCATCCCGCGGCTCTACGTGCTGGGGCGCAGTCTCTTGGACCTGTGTCTCTTGGAGCTGTGTCTGTTGGGGCCCAGTCTCTTGAGGCTGTGTCTCTTGGGTCCCTGTCTCCAGGGACCATGTCTCTTGCGGTGCTGCAGCGCCGCCCGACCTTTGCCACATCGGAGCGTGGGCGATCGAGGATGCCCCAGCTTCGGGAGCAGTGAGGTCGCCCTCCTGACACCCGCTCACGGTGGCGCGCAGCGCCGGGCCGGCCTGGTCCTTCGCACCCTCCACAGTCGGTCTCCGGCGCCCGGTTCAAGCCCTCGTGGACCCTGGACGTCATTCTGGTTGACTTGGGGTGCACTCTAGCATCTCGCCGCCGCTGGTAAAGGCGCCAGCGCTGGCCCTTGCGGGTGCGGGTGGCCGCCACCACGGCAGGGAGGCCAAGTCCCGCGAGCGCTCCAGTGCCAATGTGCAGCGGCGAGACGGCGCGCCATTTGCGGCTCCCGCTTCAGCTCGCGTGCCCTTGCACGATGTCGAGCACCGCCTGCGGGCTCACGTTGACGGGCAGAGCGTGGAACGTTGCCTCGTGAGCGAGCGCCCTTTCGAGCCGGGCGTGGAACTGAT
>JAMXLN010000351.1 GCA_024281145.1 Hyphomicrobiaceae bacterium
TATTCCTCCGTAGTCGGCGCGTTATCGCGTCACGAACACACCGGGAACACATAACCGAAGACGCCCGCGGACGACACCGCGGCCGTGGAGTTGACGCCTTAATGTCGTACACGACCGTGCGGTTGCCACGTCCCACGATCAGCACGTCTCTGTGACCTGCGGTGGTGAGGACTGCAAGCCGCGCGCCGGTGCGCTCGAGCGCCGTGATGGTCACAACGGTCGTGCCGTGGACCATGCGCTCCAATTGTTATGGTGCGACGTCGAGCCAACGACGCCGGCAAGCACACCCGCCGACTGATTGGCCGGCGTGGACGGCGTCTTCAAGATGCGCAACCGGCCGGTATCGGCTCAAACAGCACCAGATCGGTGAACGGGCCGTCAACGTCGACGCCGAGCCAAAGCATGGGCCAGCCCTACCGGCCCTCGAAGACGGGCTTGCGCTTCTCCAGGAACGCGCGCGCACCTTCGCGGTAATCGGCGCTGTTCATGGCGCCTTCGATGACGGCGGCAATTTCCGCGCGCCGAGCGGGAAATGTCCCGTCGGCGAGCGCCTCCAGCACGAGCTTCGATCCGTATAAGGAGAGTGGCGCATTGCCGGCGATCTCATCCGCCAGAACGCGGGCTGCCGCGAGCGCCGGGCCCGGGGCCATGATGTCGATTAGCCGCATCGCCGCACATTCCCCGGCGTCGAAGGCGCGGCCCGTCAACAGCACACGCTTGGCATTGGCGAGGCCGAGTTGGCGCAGAAGTAGCGCGCAGTCGAGCTCGCCATAGACGACGCCAAGCCGCGCCGCCGGTACGCCCATCCGGGTGGTGGCATCCCCAACGCGCAGGTCACAGGCCAACGCCAGCGCGCAGCCACCACCCATCCCGTAGCCCGAGACCGCGGCAATGGTCGGCTTGCGGCAATCGCGCAGCGCTGCGGTCGCGGCCTCGTTCGCGACCTCATAGATGCGCCCCGATGTGGCATCGGCGCGCGCCGTTGCGAACTCGGAGATGTCGGCCCCGGCACAGAAATGCCCGCCGGCGCCGGTCAGGATCAAGACGCGCACACCCTCGCGCTGTGCGAGCTCCGGCACGAGCTCGGCCAGCCGCCGCCACATCGTCAGTGACACGGCATTGCGCTTGGCCGGACGATTGAGCGTGATGGTCGCCACGCCGCTCTCCTCGACGCCGACCACAATGTTCTCTGCCGTTTCCACGTCTAACCTCGAAACAACCGGACAACCTCGTCGCATTGGGGCCGGCCCCGGCCAACCCCACAGATCATGAACTTAGGCCCAAATCTCAATCCTAGGGCCCTGGGCTTGATCCTGCTCGCCGAGCTTTGGCCGATCTCGGGCCGTTCGGCCGGAACGGGATGCGAAAGCTCGTGCATCACGCATGCGCGCCGGGCACAATAGCCGGAATTGTCGGACAAGGAAGAAGGATCGCCGATGGCGGGTGCATTGGAACGGCTCAGGGTCATCGACCTGTCGAGCCATTTGTCAGGGCCCTACTGCGCGATGCTGCTCGCCGACCAGGGCGCGGACGTCATCAAAGTCGAGAAACCCGGCGGCGACGAGGCACGCGGCATGCCGCCCTTCGTGCACGGTGAAAGCGCCCCTTTCATGATTTGGAACCGCAACAAACGCTCGGTCGTCATCGACCTCAAGACCGAAGCGGGCAAGGCGCAGTTGCTGGCATTGATCGACAAGGCGGACGTGCTCATTGAGAACTTCCGGCCCGGCACGCTTGATCGTTTGGGGCTTGGCTGGGCATCGCTGCGAGAGCGCAATCCGCGCTTGATCTACGCCGCGATATCAGGCTTCGGCCAGACCGGCCCCTATCGCGCGCGCGGCGGTTTCGATCTCATCACGCAGGGGATGTCGGGGTTGATGAGCGTTTGTGGTCCAAAGGACGGGCCGCCGCATCGCATGCCGATCGCGATCTCCGACGTCGCCGCGGGCATGCACCTTGCCGTCGGCGTCCTGGCTGCTTTGGAGGCCCGCCATCACACCGGTTGCGGACAGCTGGTCGAAACCTCGCTCTTGGAAGCCGCACTGTCGTTGGGCGTGTACGAGGCCGCGCATGTTGCGGCCACAGGCGGGCCCCCGCCGCGACTGGGGCAAGCGCATCGCGGCAGTTCACCCTATCAGGTGTTCCCGACAGCCGACGGCTGGATCACCGTCGGGGCTGCGCAGAGCAACTTCTGGAAGAGGCTCTGCGACCTCTTGGCCGTGCCGGAGCTCAAGGCCGATGCGCGGTTTGTCGCCAATGCCGACCGCGTGCGCAACAACGACGCATTGGTCACTCTGCTCGAACGCCGCTTCAAGGAGAAGCCCTCAGCACATTGGCTCAATCTGCTCGATGGCGCCGGCATTCCGGCGGGCCCGGTGCTCGAGTTCGATCAGGCGATGGCCGATCCGCACGTCGTGGCGCGCGGCATGGCGGTGGTCAGCGAACACCCGGCCGCCGGATCGCTCAAGACGCTGGGGATCCCCGTGAAGCTCTCCGACACGCCGGGCAGCCTCCGCCGGCCAGCACCCACGCTTGGCGAGCACACCCGCGAGGTGCTGGGCTCTCACAACCATGACCCCGCAAAGCCTGCCGCAGTCATGACCCCGACGGAAAAGGCTGCGGCAGCCGGCGGCAAGTAATCGGGGCGCGCGCCCCTCGCACGACCTGCGGGGCGCCCACACCACGCCAGGGTGGATGCCTTGGGCGCCTTGGACCCTGCCGCGTGGTGGCCTCACGCAATCTTGAGGCCGCCCCCCTCTCGTGTGCCTTCCCAAGCCGGCATATCAAGGGTGCGATCTCTCGCGGGTAGCGTGCGATGCCGGAAATCCTGCAACTTTGCGCCAACGATTGGATGCCCAACAATCCGCGCTTGCCGGTGCTGCTCTACCGACAGGTCGTGCCCATCACGGGCAGCGATCCCGCGGCCGCGTTCGAGGAGCTGTTTGGGCGCAACGGCTGGCCGGCGCAGTGGCGCAACGGCGTCTATGACTTTCACCACTATCATTCCGATGCGCACGAGGTATTGGGCTTCGCCGCCGGGGGCGCGCGGCTCGTGCTCGGAGGACCCGGCGGCCACGAGGTCGCGATCGCGGCGGGCGATGTGGCCCTGCTGCCGGCCGGCACTGGCCATTTCCGCTTGCAAGCCACGCGCGATTTCCTGGTCGTTGGCGCCTATCCGCCGGGCCAGACCGCCGACCTATGCCGCGGTGCTCCGACGCCGCAGATGCTGGCGCGCATCGCCCGCGTGCCCTTTCCCGTGACCGACCCCGTGCATGGTTTGCATCCACCGCTCGGCACCCATTGGCGCCCATAGTTTGCAGGCGGCGGGCCCGACCTAGCCCGTGCTAGGCGTCCGCGCGATAGCTGGCACGCGTGGGCGGCAGCGGCACCGTCGTGACGTCCTCGTTCAGGCCCTCGGCCTGGGCGAGCCGCCGCTTTACCTCGACGATGCCGCGGTTGAGCTCTGCCCCTAGGATGACGATGATGGCGCTTACCTGGAAGAACACCAGCGCGCTCATGATGCGCGTGAGGCCAGCATAAAAGCGCGAGTAGTCGTTGATGGTGAGCCAGGAGGCAAAGAGCTGGGCGGCGACGAGCCAGAGCAGAATGCTGAGCAGTACGCCGGGCCAAACGTCGGCGGCACGCCGCTGCCCCGCCGCCAGCCACAGGTGATATGCCGTGAGCTGGAGACCAATCGCCGCGATGACGATGCCGTAGCGGGCGATCAAGGCAGCCCAACCCGTGTCGGCGAGCCACAGCAGCCAGTTGGGCTTGAAGCGTGCGGCCACTTGCGGACCAACGACGACGCCCCACGTCAACACCAGCATCCCGGCCGCGCTCACCGCGACAAACAGCATGCTCTCCGACACGCACCACAGGTAGGAACGCTTTTCCTTGACGCGATAGGCCACATTGAGCGCGGCACGCAGGCTCTCAATCGCGCTGGTGGCAAAGAACAACGCGATCAATGCACCGACGGTGAGCAAGCCGAAGCGGCTCTGCGCCATCACCGCTCTCACCTCGGGGGCGATCGCCTGCGCGACGGGTGCGGGCGCCAGCTCGAAGAGCTGGGCCACCGCCTGCTCGGCCAGCGGTTCGCCACCAAAATAGCCGGCGAGCGCACCTAGGAAGACGCAAAACGGAAACAAAGACAGGACGAAGGAGTAGGCCACGGCGCCGGCCATGGCGAAACCGCTGTCAGCGAAGAGCTCATAGCACGCGCGGGAGATACTCTTGAGTTGCCGGAATAGCATGTGGCCGCTCCAGGGCAGGGTCATCCTCCCCGGTGCGGGGACGGGGGTCTCGTCCAGGAACTATGTGGCGCGACGGGGATGCCAACTCACATCACGCCGTTGGCAGTGGGATCCAATTGTAAAGGTCGATGCCGCAGTCCACCACCACCGTCGTGCCGCCGACGTCGCGCGAAGCGATCGCATCCAGCGCCCACGCCGGTACAAAAGGCCGCGGCCACAACACCGAACGCCAGCGCGAGCCATCGAATGGGGATCCCGGCGCGAGCGGCAAGGCTTTGCCTGACGGCAACGGCTGTATGACCGCGGGATGCCGTCAACCGCTTGCCAACCAGGGGCCAACCAGGGGCCAACCACGGGCCAGCCCCTGGGCCAAGACCCGGGGGGCCAAGACGCGGGGCCAAGACGCGGGGCCCTGATGGGGGTCAACACCGCAGCCGAGCCCCACGCAGTCCACGTCTGCGCGTCACTTCTTGCGGAAGGCGTCGATGCTGACGACTTTGGGGCCGGCGCTCGCGCCAGGTTCGGG
>JAMXLN010000352.1 GCA_024281145.1 Hyphomicrobiaceae bacterium
CGCGGATCATTCTCTGCCACATGGTGCCCAACGTGATGGCACCGTTCCTGATCATGGTCACGGCCTTCGTCGGTCAGGCAGTCCTGGCGGAAGCGTCGCTGTCCTACCTCGGCCTCGGGGTGCAGGAGCCGGTGCCGGCGTGGGGCTTAATGCTGCAGGGCGGGGCGGAGGAATACGCCTCGACGGCGCCATGGATCGCCATCTTCCCCGGTGTTGCGATCGTCCTGTCGGTCCTGGGCATCAACCTCTTCGGCGATGCCTTGCGGGATACCTTGGATCCGAAACTGCGCAAGCGATAGGCAGATCCCTGCCTCCTGCCAAACCCCCCGCAGGTCCGCGCCACATCAACGTGGGACGCCAAGCGGGCTTGGCGCCCTCGGCGGCCCGTGGCTTGCCGGCGCATGGCGAGGCAACCTCGCGGGCGATGCGCCGTCTTCGATCTTGACGGCCGACGTCAGGCGAAGGGCACCACCTTTGCAAGGGTCCCCGAGCGCACTGCCAGCACCTTGTACAGTCCGCCCATCCCGGTCGGAGAGATTAGCCGCTGCACGCCGGCTTCGATCGCGCCGGCCTGCCCGGGATTGGCCGCCATCAGTCGGGCAGCGCGCTCCGCCAGACCGAGGCGGCCGAGGAACTCGGCCTGCGTTATCGGCCCATCGACGCCTAGTCCGGCGCTGCGCGCCTTGTCCGCCAGGCGAGCGAACGCCACGTGCGCCGTCAGGTCGGCCCGGCCGGGTCGGCTCAGCGGATCGACCCAGGCGTGGCGGTGCACGGCTTGCAGCGTATCGCCCGTGGCCCAGTGCATGGGCCCATAGTCGATGAAGAGCGCAACGAGGGGTGCCTCACGCTGGGCCAGCGCGGCGAGGAGCTCCTCTTCCCCGTCGCGCAGCTCCAAGATGGCGCCGGGCAGGCACGGGGCCTCGGTCCTCACTTTTGTCGCCGATCCAACTGCAAAGCGCAGGTCACCGCCCCCCCCGACATCGACCACGCGCTCGCGCCACGTCCCCCCCTCCCACACCAGTTGCCGAATGGGCAGGGCGTCCAGAAACTCGTTGGCGATGACGATGGTGGCACCGGCCGGCACCGTGCTGATCGTCTCATGCCAAGTGAGCGCCCCGTCATGCCCGTGCCGGCAGCGATCTGCTGGGCAGGAGGGAGAGGCCAGCGTGCGGCGTTGCGCCTCACGCAAGGGAGCGCTCCGCTCGATCAGATGCACGCTGGCCGCGGCCAGGAAGTGCGGGATAGTGCGCGCCGCACGCAGGGCATCGCGCAACAGCGTGCCGCGCCCGGGCCCCAATTCCACGAGGTTGACCGCGGCGGGTGCACCCAAGGTGCGCCAGACCACCCCCGCCCACAGTCCGATCAGCTCGCCGAATACCTGGCTGATCTCGGGCGCCGTGACGAAATCGCCCTCCGCGCCAATCGTCGTCGGGCGTTGCAAATAGCCGTGATCGGGATCGGCGAGGCAGCTGCGCATATATTCGTCGACCGGCAATGGACCTTCCCGCTCGATGCGCGCACGCAAATGCGCAAGGAGTGGGCTATCGCCGTCAGCGCTGGACATCGGCCGGTTCCCGAACGCGACGTCCGGCGGCGCGGATCATAATCAGGCCGGCAAGCACCATCGGCAACGAATACAAAATGCCCGCAGTAAAGGGCCCAATGGTAAAGAGATGTCCGGCATCGGGCTCGCGGAAAAGCTCGCAAAACGAACGCGCGAGGCCGTAGCCGACCAAGAAGGCACCGGCCGTCAAGCCGGGCCGGCGCAATGCAAATTTGCGGTGTGTGAGCCATCGCAAGACCGCAAACAGCAAGATCCCTTCCGTGAACGCCTCATAGAGCTGGCTCGGGTGGCGGGGGATGTCGCCGGCGTCCGGTGCCGGAAACACCATCGCCCACGGCACGGTGGTGGCTCGACCCCACAGTTCCGCGTTGATGAAGTTGGCGAGCCTGCCGAAAAACAGCCCCATGGGGGTCGCCGCCGCGGAGAGATCCATCACGCTCCATGGGTCGGCACCGATGCGCCGTGCAAACAACACCATGGCGGCGATCGAGCCCAAGAGCGCGCCGTGGAAGGCCATGCCGCCGTTCCAAACGGCGATGATCTGCAGGGGATGGGTGGCAAAGAAACGCGGCTGATAGAAGAGGACGTAGCCCAGGCGACCGCCCAGCAACACCCCGACGGTCATGAACAGCAAGAGGTCGTCCACCCGCTCCGGCGCGAATGGGCGCTTCTCGCTTGGCCACAGCCGGCCCTGCGCAAGCAACGCCTTGACGTAAAAGCGGCCGAGCAACAACCCCGCCACGTAGGCAAGGCCGTACCACTTGACCGCCAGAGGTCCGATCCGCAGGGCGACCGGGTCGATGGCGGGGTAGGGAATGGTGAGGACGTCCATAGGGCGCAGCTATCGGCCGGCGTGTCGGCTGTCAAGGAACCTCGCGCAGGACCCCGCAGCCGAGATGTGGGGACAGGGAAGACCCGGCAGGAAATCCCGAGCCAAGCAAAGCCCGGCGGAGAACAGCTGGGCCCCCCGGCGACCGCGGGATGGCTTGATGCCCGCCTCCTCCATCAGCATAGTAATCCTCACAACCATGATCGCGCCCGGCGGCGTGCGGCGCAGTGCAGTGCACACGCCTGCCAACCGAGCGAGCAGGCTCCATGACCCAGACCAACAACAGGTTTCTCGACGAGCTCGCCAGGCTCATGACCGATGCGGCCGGCGCGGCACAGGGTATGCGCCGAGATTTCGAAACCATGATGAAAGCCCAAGGCGAACGCCTGCTACGCGAGCTCGACGTGGTGCAGCGCGAGGAGTTCGAAGCGGTGCGGGAGATGGCCACCAAGGCGCGCGAGGAGAACGACCGGCTCAGCGCTCGCCTGGCAACGCTCGAGGCCGAGCTCGCCGCCTTGAGACGACAGCCTTAAATTGAACCGCGACAAGGGTCGCACAGGGGCCATGCACGGGGGCCATGCACGGGGGCCATGCACAGGGAGGGCCCTCGCACCGAACTAGGCCCGCTCGTCCCGATCTGCCCTTGGCTAGCCGATTTTCAAATCCGGCTGTGAACCCCGAGGCTTAGTAGATGGTTTGCTTGAGACGTTCTGGATAGGCGCGGTCATACTCGGCGCCATCGATGGTGCCGTTGCTCAACGCCGCGATCATCTCTCCCGGAGAGGGAAGCGCGCCGCGATCGACTTGCGACTGCGGGCTCCACAGGTGCGAGCGCACGAGCGCCTTGGGACATTGCGTATAAACCCGGTCGGCGGTCACCACCAGCACGCACCTGGGCAGCTTGCCGTTGATGGCGAAACTCGCACTGAGGTCTGGATCGACCACGATCTCGGCCCTGCCGTTGATGCGCAATGTCTGGCCGATGCCCGGGATCATGAACAGCAAGGCGATGCGGGGGTCGCGCACCAGATTGCGCAGCGTATCGACCCGGTTGTTGCCGCGCCGGTCCGGTATCAGCACCGTCTTGGGGTCGCGTACACGCACGAAGCCCGCGGGATCGCCGCGCGGCGAGCAATCCATCCCCTCTGGCCCGACCGTAGCCAGCACCACGAATGGCGCCTTGTCGATAAAGGCCTTGTAGTGGTCGGAGATGTAGTCGATTTCCTTGACGACGGCCGCGCCGGCCGGTTGGCCGTACATGGCCTCGAGCTCTTCCAACGTCGAGATGCGGTGCATTGGTCTCTCCGCGCAGCCCCACGTTCAGGGCTAAGATAGGTCGCCATCAAGGTCAAGGGCCGCGCCCGCGTTGCGCCAAAGCCCATGCCGCCGTTTCGTGCCGAGGTGATCGGCAGCGTCTTGCGCTGCGGCCGGCTCAGGATGCGGGGCGGGCCTCGCTCGCCGAGCTCGCCCGCGCCGGCTGCCGCTATGTGCAAGGCGATGAGGTGCCCATCGCCATGCTGTGCGATCCGCAGGTTTCCGGCAGGCCCAGGCGCAGGGCGGCGATCCGGCGACCCTCCCAGGCACCTCCATTGCACTGCTAGAACGGATCGTTGCCGATCCTCCCCCCATGCGGCTTGGCTTGCACCTCTACCGCGGCAACTTCCGCGGCCGTTGGATGGCCGTGGGCGGCTCTGAGCCGGTGGCGGAGAAACTTTTCAACCAGGCACCCGTCGACATCTTCTTGCTGGAATTTGACAGCGAGCGCGCCGGCGACTTCCGTCCCCTGCGCTTCCTGCCTGGCACAAGAGGGTTGTGCTTGGCCTCGTTTCCTCCAAGAGCCCCTCGCTGGGAGACCAGGACGCCTTGCTGCGCCGCATCGACGAGGCCGCCCGCGTCGTTGCCATCGATCAGCTCGGGTTGTTGAGCCAATGCGGCTTTGCCAGCGAGGCCGGCGGCAACGCCCTGACCGAGGACGAGCAGTGGCAGAAGCTCCAGCTGGGGTCGACACGGCTCTGCACATCTGGGGCGGCCCGTAGTCTGGCTTGGGGGCCAGGCTCGGGGCCAGGCTCGGGGCCAGGCTCGGGGCCAGGGTTCGGTGATCAGGCTGCGCCTGGCATGCCAGTGTCCTCATGGGTGGTGGCCCACGACGGGCCTTGGCGGAGCCGCGGCGGCTGCTCTAAGATCACAGCCGCCCACGGGCAGAGAGGACGATCACCGCAAAGAGTGACAACCTCGCCGTCGCAGCGTGGGATCTGGGAGGGTTCTCCGATGCAAGGCGGTCGGCTTCATTACGCTCGCGCCTATCAGCGCGCCGCCACGTCAAGGGCGGGCTGATGAACTTCACGCCGGCGTCCCAAGAGATCAAGGCTGCCTCGGTTCAGCTTTCCGTTGCGGGTGTGAGCAAGCGATTCGGCGGCGTTACGGCCGTCGAAAATGTATCGATCGAAATTCCCAAGGGCCGCGTCCTCTCCATCATCGGTCCGAACGGGGCGGGTAAGACCTCGCTCCTCAACATGATCTCCGGCTTCTAAAAGCCCGATCGGGGCCGCATCGCGCTCGAAGGGCTCGATATCACGCGCAAGCGACCGAGCGAGATCGCCGCGCTTGGCGTGGCGCGCACCTTCCAGAACATCGCCCTGTTCGGTGGCCTCACCGTGCTCGACAACCTGATGCTCGGTCGACACGTGCACATGCGCTCCGGGATCTTGCGGTGCGTCCTTTACTGGGGCTTGGCCCAGCGCGAGGAGGTTCGTCACCGTGCGGTGTGCGAGGAGATTATCGAGTTTCTCAAATTGCAAGACCTGCGTCGGCAGCCGACTGCCGCGCTCGCTTACGGCCTGCGCAAGCGCGTCGAGCTCGGGCGTGCGCTCGCTCTGGAGCCCAGGGTGCTGCTGCTCGATGAGCCGATGGGGGGCATGAACCAGGA
Source organism: Hyphomicrobiaceae bacterium (assembly GCA_024281145.1). Taxonomy (GTDB): domain Bacteria; phylum Pseudomonadota; class Alphaproteobacteria; order Rhizobiales; family Hyphomicrobiaceae; genus AWTP1-13. The sequence goes on from JAMXLN010000352.1 coordinate 5,320, forward strand.
CGAGAAGGAGGACATGGCGCGCTACATCCTGGACGTGAACCAGGAGCGCGGCATCTCGGTCGTCCTCATCGAGCACGACATGGGCGTCGTCATGGACATCTCCGATCACGTGGTCGTGCTCGATCGCGGCCGCAAGATCGCCGAGGGATCGCCAGCCGACGTGCAGCAGAACCCGGCGGTCATCGCCGCCTATCTCGGAACCGCCCAAGGGAGCGTGCCAGCATGACGTTCATCGCCGATGCCGCCACCGACACCCTGCCGAAGCTCTTGCGCCGGAACATGCAGAAATTCCCGCGCCAGCCGGGCATGCGCGAGAAGGAGGGCGGCATTTGGCAGACCTACACCTGGCGCGACTGCTACACACACGTGGGCGATTTCGCGCGCGGGCTGGCGGCCGCAGGCTTCAAGCGCGGCGACAAGCTCTCCGTGCTCGGCGACAACCGGGCCCGCCTCTATTGGGCGCAGCTGGCCGCTCTGTCGCTCGGCGGCATGTCCGTGCCGCTCTATCAGGATTCAATCGCCAGCGAGCTCGCCTTCGTCCTCGATCACGCCGAGGTTTCGGTCGTGGTGGCCGAAGACCAGGAGCAGGTCGACAAGGTGCTTTCCATCGCCGATAAGCTGCCCAACCTCCGTCTCGTCATCTACGAGGACCCGCGCGGGTTGAGCGCCTACGACCAGCCCATCCTCAAGTCCTTCGCCGAGGTGGAGGCGATGGGACGCGATTTTGCCGAGCACAACCCCGGCTACTTCGAGCGCGAACTGGACAAGGGCGGCGCCAGCGACGTCGCCGCGATCGCCTACACGTCGGGAACCACCGGCAGGTCCAAGGGCGCGCTGCTCAGCCACGCCAATATGATTGCGACCTCCGAGATCTTCCAGAAGATCGAGCACCTCGCTCGCGGCGACAATTGGCTGTGCTACCTGCCGATGGGTTGGGTCGGCGACATGACCTACTCGCTCGGCACCAGCATGGTGTCGGGCGCCACCTGCAACTGCCCGGAGAGCCCGGAGACCGTGCAGCGCGATTTGCGCGAGCTGGGGCCCAACATGTTCCTGGCCCCGCCGCGGATTTGGGAGACCATGCTGACGGGCCTGCAGGTCAAGGCTGCCGACGCCTCCTGGCTGAAGCGCAACGTCTATCGCCATTTCCGCGAGCTCGCCGAGCGTCGCGAGCTCCTCAAGGCCGACGGCAAGCCGATCCCGGCGTGGACGAGGTTTGGCTACCGCTTGGGCGAGATCTTCGTCTACGGCCCTGTGCGCGACCAGTTGGGCCTGCGCAATGCGCGGGCGTGCCTGACCGGCGGCGCCCCGTTGGGCGCCGACACGTTCCGGTTCTTCCGCTCCTTCGGCATCAATCTCAAGCAGGTCTACGGCTCAACCGAAGCCTGCGGCCTCGTCGCCCTCCAGGGCGACAACGAGGCCGATCCAAACACCGTCGGGCGGACCGTACCCGACACGCAAGTGCGCATTGCCGAGCAGGGCGAGGTGCTGGTCAAGGGCCCCGGCGTGTTCTTGGGTTACTACAAGCAGGAGGAGGCCACGCGGGACGCGCTGACCGAGGACGGCTGGCTCAGGACCGGGGATGCCGGTCTCTTCGACCCGCGCGGCCATCTTGCCATCATCGACCGTGCCAAAGACGTGGGCAAGCTTACCGACGGCACGCCGTTCGCCCCGCAGTTCATTGAGAACAAGCTCAAGTTCAGCCCCTTCATCCGCGAGGCGGTCGCCTTTGGTGACCAGCGCCCGTTCGTGGCAGCCATGATCGCCATCGACATGAACACGGTCGGCAAGTGGGCCGAGGATGGGAGCCTCCCCTACACGAGCTACATGGACCTGTCGCGCAAGCCGGAGGTGGCACGCCTGATCATCGCGGAGGTCGAGAAGATCAATGCGACCCTGCCCGACGTGACCAAGGTCCGCCGCGTCGTGCTGCTCAGCAAGGAGCTCGACGCCGACGACGCCGAGATCACGCGCACGCGCAAGGTGCGGCGCGGCTTCGTCGCCGAGAAGTACGCTCCCGTGATCCGCGCACTTTATGACGGCGCCAACGAGGCACAGCTGATCATGGAGATTACCTTCGAGGACGGCCGCAAGAGCCAGCTTACTTCGACGATGCTCGTGCACGACGTCGCTCCGCTCGAGCCCGCAGTTAGCGGCCGCATGGCGGCGTAGATGGAGAGCGCGTGCCGATTACGTCCTCGCCGTTTCGTCGCAACCCTCATCGCTGCGCGCGCGCAAGCGTGGGCAAGCGGTAGCGAGACACCGGCTGGCCGACGCGCAACTCGAGGAGACGGCTGATGTGGGATGAGGCGGAGTTTGCGTTTGCGCTCCTCGTCAGCGGGCTCGCGATTGGGCTCATGTATTCGTTGATCGCCCTCGGCTTCGTCCTCATCTACAAGGCCACCGACGCGATCAATTTCGCGCAGGGCGAGTTTGTGATGCTGGCGGGCTTCATGGCCACGACCGCGCTCGCCGCCCAGATGCCGATCTGGGCGGCCATCGCGGCGGCCATCCTGGGCATGATCGCGCTGAGCTTCGTGCTCGAGCGCACCGTGCTTCGCCCGCTGCTGGGGCGACCCGTGGTAGCGGTCATCATGGCCACCATCGGGCTCGCCGCCATCCTGCGCGGCCTTCCCCCAATTACGATCGGCGCACAGACCAAGGCCTTGCCACTGCCGATCGGCGATGAGCCCATTACGCTGTGGTCCGCCGTCATCCCGCCGGTGCAGGTGGTGGGCGTCATCGTGTCGGTCGGCTTTCTTGCCGTTTTCACCTGGTTCTTCCTGAAGAGCCGCATGGGCATCGCCATGCGCGCCGTGGCCGACAATCAGCAGGTGGCGATGGCGATGGGCATCAACGTGGAGCGCTATTTCGCCATCGCCTGGGCGATGGCCGGCGTCGTTTCCGCGCTCGGCGGCATCATCTGGGGCAGCATGCTGGGCGTCGACACGCAGCTATCTCTGATCGGCCTCAAGGTGTTTCCCGTCGTCATTCTCGGCGGCCTTGATTCGATCGTCGGCGCCGTCATCGGCGGACTGATCGTCGGCGTCGTCGAAAGCATCGCCGCCGGCTACCTCGACCCCTACGTCGGCGGCGGCACCAAAGACTTTGCGCCTTATGTGCTCATGATCTTGATGCTGATGTTCAAGCCGTACGGGCTGTTCGGAACGCACCGGATCGAGCGCGTGTAATAGAAAAAACGGATCGACCACATGCTGCATCGGGAGTCCGGCGTCTTCAAGACCAGCTACGCGGCCGACATGGCGCTTTACCCGCTGCCGATCGCGCGATGGACGGTGGCCGCCGTGCTCGTGATTTTCGCGGTGGTGTTACCGCTGTCCCTGCATGAGTACTATCTCTCGATCATCAATCTCGTGCTCATTGCCATCGTGGGCGCGCTGGGCCTCAACATCCTCGTCGGCTACACGGGGCAGATTTCGGTCGGGCACGCCGCTTTCATGTCGGTCGGCGCCTATACCGCGGCGAACCTTGCCGTGCACTTGCACCTTCCCTTCTGGGTAACGTTGCCTGCCGGTGGCCTGATGGCTGCGCTCATTGGTGCGATCGTCGGCATCCCCAGCCTGCGCATCAAAGGCCTTTATCTCGCAATTGCCACGCTCGCGAGCCAGCTCATCATCGAGTGGGTGATCAATCACACGCCCGCCATCTCGGGCGGCGCCCAAGCCTCCATCGAGGTGCCGCGCCCAACCGTCTTCGGCGTCGAGCTGAAGAGCCAGGGCGAGCTCTATTTCTTCCTCCTGGCCTTCGCCGTGGCGGCGGTCATTGCCACCCTCAACATCGTCCGCAGCCGCATCGGTCGCGCCTTCGTCGCCATCCGCGACCAGGACATCGCCGCCGAAATCATCGGCATTAATATTTTCCGCTACAAGCTGCTGTCCTTTGCCATCTCCTCCTTCTACGCCGGCGTGTGCGGCGTCCTCTACACCTACTATTTTGGCATCGCCAACTACGAGGCATTCCAAATCGTCGTCTCCATCGACTATCTGGCGATGATCATCATCGGCGGTCTCGGCTCGGTGCTCGGCAGCATCTTCGGTGCCATCTTCGTGACCATGTTGCCGATCGCCATCCGCATCCTCGTCGAGACCTTCGGCGGCTATTTCTGGGACACAGCCGCGCTTTCGGCGGTGGCCGCGAGCATGCGATTGATCATCTTCGGTCTTCTGATCATCATTTTTCTGGTGCTGGAGCCGGAGGGGCTCAATCGCCTCTGGCGCAACATCCGCAATTATTTTCGAGTCTGGCCATTCTCGTACTAGGATCAGCCAAAGCGCAGCAATGCACGCAAACTGAGGAGAAACAGATGTCGCAGCGCGTGAGACTTGGGATCAGCCTTTCTCTTGGCCTGATGGGCCTCCTGCTCGGCCCCGCTTTCGCCCAGGACAAGGAGTTGGTCATCGGCATGCAGTGCGACCGCACCGGCGCTACGCAGATCGTGGGCACGACACTCTGTCCCGCCTACCACGATTACGTTGCCCTCGTGAACAGCAAGGGTGGCGTCGAGGGCTACAAGATCAAGGTGATCGAGATCGATAACGAATACAAGGTGCCGCCGGCCATGGAAGCGCACGAGCGCTTCAAGATGGAGGGTGCCGTCATCGACAGCGTCTATGGCACACCGCAGATCGCCGCACTCAACAAGAAGCTCGAGGAGGACAAGATTCTCGGCACCTCGCCCGGCTTCGGCACCGCCGCTGCGGCCGACGGCAAGAAGTACCCCTACACGTTCCCCATCGCCGCTTCCTACTGGTCGCAGGGTGCGGCCGCGGTGAAGTTCGCCAAAGACAAGCTCGGCGGCAGCCTCAAGGGCAAGAAGATCGCCTATCTCTACTATGACAACCCCGCCGGCAAAGAGCCGATCGCCGTGCTCGAGGACCTTGCCGCCAGCGAGGGGTTTGAGCTGAGGACCTTCGCAGTGCCGGCGCCCGGCGTCGAGATGGCAGCGCAGGCGCTCGATATCACCGGCCGCTTCAAGCCCGACTTTGTCATCACGCACCTCTTCGGCCGCTCGCCGTCGGTGTCGATCAAGGAGCTCAAGGGCAAGGGTTTTCCCTTGAGCAAGGTGGTCGCGCTGGTGTGGGGTTCGGCTGAGGCCGACATCAACGCCGCAGGCGGGTTCGGGACTGCGGAAGGCTATAGCTGCATGCAATTTGCAGGCGTGGGTCACGAGTACCCGGTGATCACGCAGATCAACGCCATGTACAAGGCGCAGGGCAAGGAGCCGCCCAAGGAGCAGGCCAACTCCGTCATCTACAACCGCGGCGTGTTCCAAGCAGCCATCCACCTCGAAGCGATCCGCAACGCCATCAAGGCCAAGGGTGGCGGCAAGCCAACCGGCGAGGAGGTCAAGAGTGGGATGGAGCAGATCAAAGACTTCACCCTCGACGGGCTCGTTCCGCCCCTCAACATAACCCCTGAGGACCACGAAGGCGGTGGCTGGGTGCAGATCTGGACCGTCAAGGGGGGCAAGTTCGAGAAAGCCACCGAGTGGTTCCAGGCCTACCGCGACGTCGTGAAGAAGCACATCACCGCCACCAACTGAGGCCGGTCCGGCCTTGCCACCCCCGAAGCTCGCGCAGGGTCCTCGGGGGGCGTGGCGGGCGGCAGCAACAGGGGACCGCGTGGAAGCCCGCCCCGCCGGGCTCCCACGCCTCAAAGGCGAACGAGCCATGCTGTCGATCAACAACATCGAGGTGGTCTACGACAGCGTCATCCTGGTGCTGCGGGGCGTTTCCCTTGAGGTCAAGCCCGGGGCGATCACCACCCTGCTTGGGGCCAATGGCGCCGGCAAGACCACGACCCTCAAAGCCGTTTCCGGTCTCCTGCGCACGGAGCGCGGCGAGGTGACCAAGGGCACCATCACCCTTGAGAGCCAGCGCATCGACGGCATGCGCGCATTCGACGTGACAAAGCTTGGCATCGCCCAGGTATTCGAGGGTCGGCGCGTCTTCGAGCACCTGACGACGCAGGAGAACCTGATCGCCGGCGGCCACATCCAGCGCCACCAGCGCAAGATCCGCGAAGGCATCGATCGCGTTTACGCCTATTTCCCGCAGCTCGCCCAGCGACGCGATCAGCTCTCTGGCTATCTCTCAGGCGGCGAGCAACAGATGCTGGCGATCGGCCGTGCCCTGATGTCGCAGCCCAAGGTCATCCTGCTCGATGAGCCCTCGCTGGGCCTCGCACCGATGCTGGTTGAGGAGATCTTCGCCATCGTCGGCCGCTTGGCGCAACAGGAGAAGCTCGCCGTCCTCCTGGTCGAGCAGAACGCCACCATGGCCTTGGCTGTAGCCCACCATGGCTATGTCATGGAGAGCGGGCGCATCGTGCTGGAGGGTAACGTTGAGGCCCTGCGCGCGAACTCTGATATCCGCGAGTTCTATCTCGGCCTCAACGAGATCGGCTCGCGCAAGTCCTACCGCGACGTCAAGCACTACAAGCGCCGCAAGCGCTGGCTTTCCTGATGCAGCAAGGCCCAAGGCCGGTCCGGCGACGGATTACCGGGCCTCGCTGCGTACACCTTGGGCCGCTTCGCGTGCGGGCCCTCGGCGCCGGCTCTCGTGGGTGAATGTTTGCATCGCGCGCCGGACAGGGCTACCTAGGAGGCGGGGAGGGGAAATTCACACGCCCAACGACGGAGGCAGCCAATGCTCTCGGTGTTGGATCGTCACGTCCGGGCCTGGCACTTCTGGGCCACCAATACGATCGCCGTGGCATGGTTTGCGGGCATGAATTACGCCACGCAAACGGCATTGCCGGGCATGAAGCTCTTCCGCTGCCCGATCGGGCTGTGCTTGGGCTACTACTCACCGGTGGAACTGCACGCGACCCTGACCAAGATTGGCAAGAGCGGTCGGGAGTTCCTCACCGAGACGCTGCTGCCCCTCGACATGGTGCTGCCGGCATTGCTGCTGGTGGCGCTGACCGTGACCTACATCTGGTTCAGCCGCCCCGATTCCCCGGCCGGCGTGCCGCTGAGCCGAGGTGCCCGGTATGCGCTGCTGTGCGTGCCGCTCCTCTATTGCGCGGCGGACTACGCCGAGAACTGGGCGTTGGTGGAGGCGTTGCAAGCCTACCCGAATATCCCCTACCGCCTCGCCCGCAGAGCCAGCGTGCTCACCGCCGCCAAGTCGCAGCTGATCGTGGCCGCGCTTGGCATCGCCGTCTCGCTGGCGATCGCCGGATGGGGCCTGGCCCACCACTGGCGTGATGGCTGGCGCGCCCGGCGCTA
>JAMXLN010000353.1 GCA_024281145.1 Hyphomicrobiaceae bacterium
GCGGCACTGGAACGCGTGCTGGCGGCCAATCGCCATCTTCACAAGCGCGCGCTCATTGTCGTCGAGGGGCTCTATTCGATGGATGGCGATGTCGCTGATTTGCCGAAGCTGATCGCGCTGAAGGAGCAGTACGATGCATGGCTGATGGTCGACGAAGCGCATGCGTTGGGCGTGCTCGGATCACGCGGGCGCGGCAGCGCCGAGCACTTTGGCGTTGACCCATCACAGATCGACATTTGGATGGGGACACTGAGCAAGACGCTGGCCGCCTGCGGTGGTTACATCGCCGGCAAGCAGGAGCTCATCGATATTCTCAAATACCAGGCCCCAGGACTGGTATATTCCGTCGGCCTTTCGCCGCCGCTTGCTGCGGCGGCCGCAGCCGCGCTCCGCGTGGTCGAGGGGGAACCGGAGCGCATTGAGCGACTGCAGCGCAACGGCAAGCTGTTCCTGGCGCTCGCCAAGGCCGCTGGCCTGGATACGGCGACCAGCGAGGGCCATTCCATCGTGTCGGTGATCGTCGGTGATCTCGTACACGCAGGCAAGCTCAGTCAGCGTTTGCTGGATCGAGGTCTCAATGTGTTGCCGATCATCTATCCGGCCGTGCCGCTGAAGGCCTCGCGGTTCCGGTTCTTCATCACGTCAGAGCACAGCCCCGCGCAAATCCACAATGCCGTAAATGTGATGCGCGAAGAGCTGAGCGCGGTCGAGAGGCGCAAGGTCGCCTAACCGTCGGTCACCATCGTTCTGCGTGATGCCGCGGCTCCACAAGCGCGTTAATGCGCGGAGCCGCGGCGATCTCGCACTCAGAGTATTTACCTTCTGCCAACGGATCAAACGCACTCCTTGCCCGCCACGCGGTTTGCTCACGGGAATGCGAGGGCGATAATGGCGAGCAAGAAGAGGAACCCCAACGTGACGCTGAGCTTTGCCACGATCCTCTGTGCAGAGGCGCGATCGATCTCCATGCAACCTCCCACGTCGATAACCCCGTAACCCCGGGAACTGACAGCCCGACAACAACGCGGGACACGGGTTGGTCGTTCCGTTACGCCGCGCCGTATTCAGCGTGAGCTTGCCTGCCTCGCAATGCCCTGAGCCTCGCGCGCTCTCCCCCCGCGCCTAAGGCTTGCATGACCCAAAACGTTAGCGTTAACGAAGCAAGCCAGTCTGCGCTTTACCAATCTCACCAACCCATAGCGCTGGCCCATAGCGCTGGCCCATAGCGCTGGGTTGACGGCCAGCTCTCGCAAGGAAGCCCACGGCCACAGGAGGTCCTGCCGTCACGATGCCGTGGCACCGACGCTTGCGCTCATGTGTTTGAGAGGCTCGCAGGCTCACGCAATCTTGCGATAGAGGCGGCCGATCAGGCCATCACCAGCAAACGGGCCCAATGGCGCGCGGGCAAGGAGCGCATCGAGGCCGAGGCTCTTGCCGGCGTTGTTGAGAAAGAAGAAGCCCTGCACGAAGATGAGGAAGATGTAAAGCCAGGGCCACTCCGCCTGGTTCAAGTAGAGCCCCAACCAAAGGTGCGTGACGAACAGCATCCCGATCACAGCCGCCGGTCGCACGAGGAAACCGAGGATGAAAGCGATCGCCATCGACAGCTCCGTAAAATATACGACGGGGTTGATGACCGGCAGGAGGGGCACGAAAACGTTGGTGGCTATCCATCTGTGAAAGCCAAATGCGGCGCCCTCTCCCAGCGCTTTGGTCCAGCCCGCGAAGCCACCCGAGACCGGCAGCGGCAGCTTCCATAACGAGCCCTGGAACCACATGGTGCCGATCATCACCCGCATCACCCAAGTTGCGAGGTGCGCCTTCGTGCGCTGGGCGGGGTCCTCGCGCCAGTTCTTGATCGCAATCCAAAGGCTGGCGACGATGAGGACGAGGAACAGCAGCGTCAGCAACCCGCCCACGCCGCTGTTCTCGTGGTCGGGGGTCTTGCCTAGGAGAAACAACCAGGCGTCATAAAACGGGTTGGTGCGCACGGGCCATCTCCTCCCGCTGATCTTGGCGTGACGGAATTGCTGCGCTTTCCAGAGGTAGCCGGGTCTCCTCGAGCGCCACGGTGATGGGCCCGAGCGCCTCCGACCGCGCCTCGACGGAGCCGACGATGGTCGCCGACGCATATCCCGCATCCTTGAGCGCCGCGACGCAGCTTTGAGCCCGCTCGGCTGGCACGGATGCGAGCAGACCCCCGGCCGTCTGCGGGTCAAAGAGGACGGGGTAGAGCGGGTGGGCCGCAGCTTCGTCCATATTACGAATCGCGCGGCGCAACCTCACGTTTTGCGGCTGCAGGGAGGAGAAGATGCCTGCTGCAATGGTCTGGGAGAGGCCATCGAGCAGCGGCACCCCGGTGAGTGCGAGGGTGGCATCGACGTTGGCCGCTCTCACCATCTCGACGATATGGCCGAGCAGGCCGAAGCCCGTGATGTCGGTGGCGGCCGTGGCGCCATGCACGCGCAGGATCTGCGCCGCGGCCTTGCTCGATTGGGTCATGTGCTCGATCGCGGCCATCACCCAGCGGGCCTTTGCCTTGCCCCGCATGTGTGCGGCCAACAGCGAACCCGTGCCGATGGGCTTGGTCAGGACCAACGCGTCGCCGGGGCGGAGGCCGCCCTTGCGCAGCGCGGTGTCGCGGTCGACCAGCCCGTTGACGGCAAAGCCGAGGGAGAGCTCGGCGCCTTCGCTGGTGTGGCCACCGACCAGCGCACATCCTGCCTCACGCAGAATTGCGTTGGCGCCGGCCATCATCTGCGCGAGGTCCGCCTCAACCTTGGCCTCGATGCCATAGGGAACGGTGGCGATGGCGAGCGCTGTTTGCGGTTCGGCGCCCATGGCATAGATGTCGCCCAGCGCGTGGTTCGCCGTGATTTTGCCGAACGTGTAGGGGTCGTCGACGATGGCACGGAAATAGTCGACGGTATGCACGGAAAGCTGCTTGCCGCCGGTGTCGACCACGGCGGCATCATCGGGCGCATCGAGCCCGACGACCACGTCCTCACGCGGGGCAGGCTCAACGGCCCCCAGCGCGCGCGTGAGAATGTTGGCACCGACTTTGGCGCCGCAACCGCCACAGCGCATGGCCATGGCGGAGATCTCCTTGATGGCCGCCGCATCGGCGATGGCCGGCGGCGGGCCGGCGGCCGGCAGCGGCATCTGCGGCAGCTCGTTGAACTTCGCCATGAAGCGCCGGTCGATGAAATCCTTGAGCTTCCAGACCCATTGGCCCTCGATGGTGAAGCCGTTGCGGGCACCGAGCGCGTAACGCTCGCCGGTCGAGATGAGGTAGAGCGCCTCGCGCTGCGGCTTGTAGCGTTGCAATCCCCGCCCCAACAGCATCCGCCGCAAATTGCCGGCGAGCGGTGGGCCGGAGCGCACGGCGTAGACGCCCGACTTGGGCGGGGCGTGCCCGTCGATCGCGGCGATGTCACCCGCGGCAAACACAAAAGCGTGAGAGACCGACTGCAGCGTCTCGGACACCCTGATGAAGCCCTCATCATCGAGCGCGAGCTGCGTGTTGGCGAGCCAGTCCGCCGGTGCGGCGCGCGTGGTCCAGAACACCTCGTCGAGCGCGATGGGGCCGTTGCCCGCGACGAGCACGGCGTCTCGCCGCACTTCGATGGCTTTGTTGCCGGCCACCACGCCTATGTGCCGTTCGCGCAGAAGCTCGGTGAACCGCCGGCGCATGCGTGCCGGGAATGTCGGGAGCAGCTCATCGCTTGACGTGATGAGCGTAAAGGCGAGGCCGGAGGGGTCGAACCCGGCGTCGGCCACATCGCGCACCAAGCGCCGTTGCAACGACAAAGTGAGTTCGACGCCGCCGGCGCCGCTGCCGACCACGCCGATCCGTGCCCGTCCCTCGCGCTTGAGAATGCGAGCGCGTGCCGCCTCGAAACGCTCGAAGAAGCCATCGATGGGCTTGACGGGTATGGCGTGCTCGGCAACGCCGCGGATCTGGCGCGCGCTTGGGGTGGAGCCGATGTTGATCGACAGGACGTCGAAGGGGACGGGCGGCCGATCGCGGCAGATCACGTGCTTGGTGACGAGATCGAGGCCGACCACCTCGCTGTGATAAAGCCGGGCCTGAGCGAAGCGCGTCAGCGGTGCGGCGTCGATGTGGGCCTGATCATGGGTATAGAGCCCCGCGATCATGCCCGGCAGCATGCCCGAATAGGGCGTGTGCACCTGCCGCGTGATGAGGGTGAGGCGCACGCCGGGCATGGGGTCCATGCCGAACATGCGCAGAACGCCGACGTGCGAGTGTCCCGCGCCGACCAGCACGATGTCTTTCAGGATGGGTGTTTGTGTGGTCTGCATTCCGGTCTCGTTACACCTCGTGTGTTGCCGGCGCGTCGGCGAGGCGTGTCGCCAGCGTCGAGATCCTCAGCGCCCGGCGGAGCCGGCGCGACAGGATATCAATGAGCGCACACAGGCCCACGGTCGCCAGGATCAGCACCACGGCGACGTCAAAGCGCAGCTCGGAGATGGCTGCATCCACATGGTACCCCAGCGTCGCGACCCCCAGAATGCCGAAGATCGCGCTCTCGCGCACAATAATTTCCCAGCGATAGAGATTGTAGGCGAGGAACTGGCCGTAAAGTCGCGGGGTCGTATCGTAGGCATAGAGGTTGAGCCCCTTGGGCGCGTCGGGACGATAGTCGAGCGCATCGGCATGGCGTCCCATGAGGTAGCCAACGATGGCTCCGTTGTGGAGGGCGAGGGCGATGATCGCCGGCAGCATGGAGGGCCCGAGCAGCTGAAGCAGCACGTAGGCGAGCATGTACTCGGGCGTTGAGCGCACGATGACGAGCAGCAAGCGGCCAGCAGGCTGGCCCAGGGTCCCCATGAATTGGCGCGACACCAAGGGAAAGAGGGCGAGTGCAAGAAGTCCCATTCCGACGAGAGCGATCTGGGCGAGCACGACGGTGTTCCAAGTGCCGGGCAGGATCTGTTTTGCGACGATTGTGTGGAGCCAGCCGGCAAACGTGCTCCAGGTCGCGAGGCTGCCGAGGTCGGCGCCCCGGAGCGGCGCCGGGACGATGTCGTGCGTCACGAAGCGGACGAGGTTAGCGATGACGGAGCCACCACCGGTTGCCTCGGGCAGCAGCAGCAGGCTGGCGATGAGCAGGAAAGGCACCGTCGCGGGGCGCGCCCACAGGCGGCGCGTGCCGATCAGCACGTAGAAGGTCGCGAGCAGTGCGGCGGCTTCGGAGTACTTGCCCTGCTTAAAATAGCCCTCGAGGTGGAAGCCCACGGTGGGCAACCCGACGAACCCCAGCACCAGCGTTGAGCGCAGGCCGCATTCAAGCCGATAAAGCGTATAGGTCTTGAAGCGCTCGGCGACCACCGGCAGGCGAGCGAAGGCAAAGGCGGCGGCCGCCGAGGTGCCCGTTGGGAGCACCTTCTCCGCCGAGAGATCCGCCTCCTCGATGATCTCGGCGAACACCTTGGCAAATATCCCGGCGTAGGGAAGGGCGATGGCGAGCACGCCGGTCATGGGCCCGAGACCGAACACTTGGATGAGGAGGAGCGCCCAGAACAGCTCGTGGATGGAGCGCAGGCCGAGGGCCGACGCACGCACGGCGGCAAAGTGGGGAAAGGCTATGGCGAGCAGGAGACCGGCGGTGGCGCCGATGCTCACGCCGATGACAGCGAAGGCAACGGTCCACACGACGCTCCATGCCTCGACCGAAAGGAGGTCCGGCCGCAGGATGCCGCGGACGAGGCGGAGAAGCTCGCCCCATGGGTTCAGGGTGGTGATGGCGATGTCGGCGAGGGCCAGGCACAGCAGCGCACTGATCAGAAACAGTAAGCTCGTATTGCCGAAGGCGAGGCGGTTCACGGCTCGCCCCCGAAGTGGCGCAGGAGGTCATTGGCGCTCAGGGCACTCGACGGCGCATCGATGATCTTGCGGCCGTGCTCCAGCACGATGATGCGGTCGGCATGCTCCAGCGCGTGATGCACGTCGTGGAGGGCCAGCACGATCGTCTCGTAGCGACCCTTGAGCAGGTTGAGAATATTGGAGCCCTGCACGCGGTCCAACGCCGAGACGGGCTCGTCCCCAATGAGGACCGGTCGGCCATTATAGAGCGCGCGCGCAACCGAGGTGCGCTGCTGTTGTCCACCCGACAGCGCGCCGGCGGCACTGAAGATTTCGCCTTCGAGGCCGACGCTGGCAAGGACATGGCGTACCTCGGCCACCTTGGCATTTGCTGGCCATACGAGGTTGCGCAGGTTGTAGGCGGTCGAGTGACGGTCGAGCCGACCCATGTAGACGTTGTGGAACACCGAAAGCGGTTTGACGAGCGCGGAAGCCTGGGGAACGAGCGCCACGCGGTCGGGACGCTGGGCGTAAAGGAGGCTGAGAAGCGTCGATTTGCCGGCACCGCTGCGGCCCATGACGGCAACGCGCTCGTTGGTCCGCACCACGAGATCGACATCAAAGAGGACGGGCCGGCCGTTGTAGCCGGCGCGCGCGCTCTTCAACTGGAAAACGATGTCGGGGCCCATGCGGCAATGTCCGATCCGCCGCTAGTTGATGAGGCCTGTCAGCTTGCCCACGTCCTCGATCGCTTTGTAGTCCTCGTTCTTTGCGGGAATGAATTTGGTGCGATCGAAGATGGCGAGGAGCTCGGGGTCGTCGATGGCAAGGATCGAGGCCTTGAGCCGATCCGTGAAGCCTGCACCGAACGTCTTATCGACGTCGCCGCGCGCAACCCAATGGTAGTCGGGATAGGTCGGCGTCTCCCAGATCACCGAGACAGCTTTGGTGTCAACCTTGCCGCTCTTCACTTCCTGCTCCCACACCAGGTGATTGAGCACACCCACCTGGTAGGCGCCCGACTGCACGAGCTGGATGGTTCGGCTGTGATCACCGGAGTAGCCGACGCGCGAGAAGGCTTTCTCAGGCTCCTTGCCCAAGGCCTCACGGATGTAATACTCGGGGAAGAGACGGCCGGAGGTCGATGCGCGTGCTCCAAAGGTGAAGGTCTTGCCCTCGATGCCCTTTGGAAACTCTTTCGCATGCTGAAGCCCGGTCGATGTGTGAGCGATGAAATAGCTCTTGAACTGGACGTCCTCCGCACCCTGCGCAAGCGCCTGGGAGCCCGGAACGGCAAGCCGCGCCTGCACTCCCGTCAAGCCACCGAACCAAGCGAACTGCACCTGGTTGTTGGTGAAGGCGGTCACGGCCGCGGGATAGCTCTTGACGGGCAGGTATTTGACGGGAACGCCGAGCTTGACCTGGAAATACCTGGCATACTTGTTGAAGCGCTCAACGAGGCGCGTCTCATCTTCGTCGGGGATGGCGGTGAAGACCAGCGTGGCCTGCTGGGCCCGCGCCACCCCCGGCGCCAGCGCGCTCAACAAGGCCAAAGCCAGGATCGATCGCTTGAACATTTGAGCTCCTCATACTTTGCCGCCGCGCGGTCTTTCGTGTATGGCCCGGAAAAGGTTACGGGACCAGACCCGTGCCGATGAAGGCAACGCCGGAGAGGCCGATTGGGCCGCCGCCCCATCGCATCTCCAGGTTTTGCACGAACCGCTCCTGAACGGCGGGGCCTCGCTCGCCGAGGCCCGATAGCATCGCGGCCATGCCCGGTGCAAATTCGATGTGTTCGGACAGCCAGCGCGCCGAAG
>JAMXLN010000354.1 GCA_024281145.1 Hyphomicrobiaceae bacterium
GGATGAAGGTAGATCGGCACGTCAAGGGCTTCGGCTGAGGCGAGGATCGGGGCAAAGCGCGGATGGTCGAGAAAATCGTCTTGCGTGGTGCCGTTGATGAGGGCGCCGAGCAAGCCCAGCTCCCGCACCGTTCGGGTCAGCTCCTCAGCGGCCGCTTCCGGCTCGCGCATCGGCAGCTGCGCGAAGCCTGCAAACCGGTCGGGATGGCGGGCGATCGCCTCCGCCAGTGCGTCATTGGTTTTGCGCGCGAGCGCCACGCCGTCGGCGCCGTCAACGAGGTCGGCCCCTGGGCCCGAGGAAGACAGCACCTGAACGGTGATGCCCGCCGCGTCCATGGAGGCCAGCCGCTTCTCGCCGATCTCGGGCAGCAGATCCAAAGGATTTGCGCGACCGGGCAGGACCGATCTCGAACCAAAGCCGCGCCGCGCGATGACCTCGCGCTTTAGGTAGTGGTTCACAAGCGACGGGACGGTGAAATGCTCCTCCAGAGCGACGGTTCGCATGGCCATCTCCTCCTCGAACCAATGGCAACTGTGGCATCGGCGCCCCATGGGAGCAAGCCCACGTTGCGGCGGTCTTGGCCTTGGGCGTTGCGGGTTCGCATCGAGGTCGCCCTATTCATTGCGGGCGCGAAATCGACTAGCTTGCGGACATGAATCGACCGCTCAAACTTGGCATCGCCGGCCTCGGCACAGTGGGAACCGGACTGCTGCAGCTCTTGGCCGAGCATGGACCGCGCCTCGCCGGCAACGTCGGCCGCACGATCGAGGTGGTTGGCGTCTGTGCGCGCTCGCGCTCCAAACCCCGTTCCGTTGCGACCGAGGCCATCGCCTGGTTCGATGAGGCGGCGCGGCTTGCCGCGGACCCTGCAATCGATGTGTTCGTCGAGCTGATCGGCGGCGAGGATGGGGCTGCGAAGGCGGCGGTGGAGGCCGCGCTCAAGGCCGGCAAGCCCGTCGTCACCGCCAACAAGGCACTCCTTGCCAAACACGGTGCCGACCTGGCGACGCTTGCCGAGCAGCAGGGCGTTGCCCTCCAATTCGAGGCCGCGGTGGCGGGCGGCATCCCCGTCATCAAAACGCTGCGTGAGGCGCTCGCCGGCAACCAGCTCCGCCGCGTCTACGGCATCCTCAATGGCACCTGCAACTATATCCTGACGCAGATGCAGGAGGAGCATCGCGCCTTCGCCGATGTGCTGGCTGAGGCGCAGCAGAAGGGTTACGCCGAGGCCGATCCCACGTTCGACATCGATGGCTTTGATACCGCTCATAAGCTGGCGCTGTTGACGAGCCTTGCCTTCGGCACGCGCGTTGCCTTCGACCAGATCGACATTGAGGGCATCCGCACCATCACGCAGGCCGACATCGAGGCGGCCGATGACCTCGGCTACCGCGTCAAGCTGCTCGGGGTCGCGCTGATGACCGATAGCGGCATCGAACAGCGCGTGCATCCGGCCATGGTGCCCAAGCATTCCGCCATCGCCGAGGTGTCGGGGGTTACCAACTGTGTCGCCATCGATGGCGACTACTGCGGCAACCTGCTGCTGGCGGGCGCAGGAGCGGGCGCCAAGGCGACCGCATCGGCGGTTGCGAGCGACATTCTCGACATCGCGCGCGGCGACACTCCGCCGCCCTTCGGTGTCCCCGCCGGGCAGCTCAAGGCCTATCGACGCGCCAAGCTTGGCCAGCACCAGGGCGCCTATTACGTGCGCTTGTCCGTGTTCGACCGCCCCGGCGCCATGGCCAGCATCGCCGGGCGCGTGGGCGAGCGCGGCGTGTCGCTTGAGAGCATCGTGCAGAAGCGCCCGCCCGGCGCACAGATCGGCATTGCTGCACGGGGCCGGCCAGGCGCGCCGACGCCGGTCGTTCTCATCACCCATGAAACCACCGAGGAAGCGATCCGCGGCGCCCTGTCGTCGATCAGCGAGGATGGCAATGTATCGGAACGCCCCCAAATGATACGAATCGAGCCGCTGTGAGACGGCCGCTGCTGGGAAGCGAGCAAGGAGAGGCTGTGCGATGTCGGACAACATTCAAGGCCATGACGTGGCCGGTGGGCTCGATCGCGTTCTGGTGTTGGAGGTTGCGCGTGTGACCGAGGCCGCTGCCATTGCCGCCGCCCGCTTCCGGGGTCGCGGCGACGAGAAGGCGGCCGACAAGGCCGCCGTCGATGCCATGCGCAAGGAGCTCGCCAAGGTTCACGTGCAAGGCCGCGTGGTGATCGGTGAGGGGGAGATGGACGAGAGCCCGATGCTCTATATCGGCGAGGAGCTTGGCGTGGGTGACGGCCCGGAGGTGGATATTGCCGTTGATCCGTTGGAGGGCACGACCATCTGCGCCAAGGCGATGCCCAACGCCCTGGCCGTGCTCGCCATCGCCGAGCGTGGCGGCCTGCTCAACGCGCCCGACATGTATATGAACAAGATCGCCATCGGGCCCGGCTATCCGGAGGGAATCCTCGATCTCGACGCACCTCCAAGCGATACCCTGCATGCCATGGCTAAGGCGAAGGGCGTGCCGGTTTCGGAGATCACGGCCTGCATCCTCGATCGACCGCGTCATGCCGAGCTGATCGCTTCGGTGCGCAAGGCCGGTGCCGGCGTGCAGCTGATCCCCGACGGGGACATCGCCGGGGTGATCTGGACCACCGATCCCAAGGAGACCGGCATCGACATCTATTTTGGCATCGGCGGCGCGCCCGAGGGCGTTCTCGCGGCGGCGGCGCTCAGGTGTATCGGCGGCCAGATGCAAGGACGACTGCACCCTCTGAAGAAGGAGGAGGAGGTGCGAGCCACCGCCATGGGCGTCACCGACATCAAGCGCAAGTACAACATGAACGAGATGGCCTCCGGTGACGTGATCTTCTCCGCCACCGGCGTGACCGACGGCTCGCTGCTCGATGGCGTGCACTTTCGTGGCGACTTTGCCGAGACCGAGACGGTGGTCCTGCGCTCCAAAACCGGCACCGTGCGCCGCATCAAGACCAGCTTTCGCATGATCGGCACCAAGGCAGTGCCGTAAGCCCTCTCTCCCACAGACCGTCAAAGCGCTCGATGGCCAGACGTGGTTGGCGGGAGGCGCGCCTCCAGCTTGAGCTCATCGCGCAGGGCTCAATCGCGTGCCTGCCACACGGCGGTCGACGGGCTGCTGCCTCACGTGCTCAGGTCGCCTCCGGATAGCAGTGCCGCAGCCAACGCGCGCGTGCGGCACGTTTCCGACAAATTCGACGCGCGTCATGATCGGCACAAGGAACGCATTCTCCAGGGAGGCCATTCCCATGCCACGTCACGATTGCGACCTCGAGGCTCTGCAGCATCTTGAGACCAAGCCGCTCACGCGGCGCTTTGCCCTGCAGTCGCTTGCCGGAGCAGGTGCGCTGATGCTCGGCGCCGGGGCCGCCACGGCCCAGGCGCCGACGGGCCCCGCCGCGCCTGCGAGCACGGTCACCACTCCGCCGCGCGACTTCGGCCCGAACGGTGCGCCCACGACCTATTTCTGGGACCCGGACGTCATCGCCGTCGACCCGAGCTTCAATGGTTTGGCGCAACCCAATGCGCCGATCCAGCGCCTGTGGACCGGCGCGCTCTGGTCGGAGGGCCCGGCCTGGAACGCTCAGGGTCGCTACCTCGTGTGGAGCGACATTCCCAACAACCGGCAGCTGCGCTGGCTTGAGGACGACGGGCGCGTCAGCGTGTTCCGCCTGCCCTCCAACAACAGCAATGGCAATACCTTCGACTTCCAGGGGCGCCAGCTCAGCTGCGAGCATCTGACCCGGCGCGTCGTGCGCTACGAACTGGATGGCTCGATCACGATCATCGCCGACAACTACAACGGCAAGCGCCTCAACTCCCCCAACGACGTGGTTCCCCATCCCGATGGCAGCTACTGGTTTACCGATCCGCCCTACGGTGGCCAGCTCTACGAGGGAACGCCCGACGATGCCGGCGGGCCCAGCAACGCCGCGGGCCGGCTCAACAGCCGCGTCGGCCAGCCGGCCGAGATCGGCAAGGCCAAGCGCGAGCTGCCCACCAACTGCTATCGCGTAGACCCCAGCGGGCGCATCGACTTGGTGGTCACCGAGGAGCAGGTCCCCGATCCCAACGGCCTGTGCTTCTCTCCCGACTTCAAGAAGCTCTATGTGGTGAGCACCGGCAAGGGTCCTGGCGATACCGGCCCTGGGGGCAAAGGCGAGGTGTATGTGTTCGACGTGGGTTCCGACAACAAGCTCTCCAACCGCAAGCTATTCAGCGACTTCATGGTCGATGGGGTCAAGTGCGGGCCGGATGGCATTCGCGCCGACGTCAACGGCAACCTGTGGTGTTCGAGCAATGCGGGTCGGGCGGTCGGCTACAATGGGGTCACGGTCTGGACACCCGAAGGCAAACTGATCGGCCGCATTCGCCTGCCCGAGGTGTGCGGCAATATCTGCTTTGGAGGTCCCAAGCGCAACCGGCTGTTCATGGCCGCGAGCCAGTCGCTTTATGCCGTCTATCTGAGCACGCAAGGAGCGGCGCCGGGTTAGGGCCCCTCACGCCCAGCACCCCATCCCCGTCACCAGCGCCGCCAACTCGGGGTAAGCAGCGGGTCGCGGGCGCGGGGAGCCGCGCGCGCGCCCCGCCAATACGGTGCGCCAATACGGGGGTGAATGTGAGCCAGCCGGCGCACGGGTGCTCAGGGGGCACAAACGGTCAGCCGATTGTCCGCCGACGGGCCTCGGGCGCCGCCGCCATGGAGTTCGCTGCGTTCACGGAGCGTGCTGCCTTCGCGTGCCGATGCCGGTCAGCCAGGCCCCGATCGAATGTGACCCACCGCGAACCATCGTCCAACCATGCTGGGGTGGGGCGCCCGCCTCTGCACAGCGTGATTGCCCTTCGACGCACCGCGATGTCATAACGCCCCTGCCTCTTTTGTGAGGCAGGGGATGGAGATGTTCAGCAAGATCCTGATTGCCAACCGCGGCGAGATCGCGGTGCGAATCATCCAAACCGCGCGCCGGCTCGGCGTGCGCACCGTGGCGGTCGTCTCCGTGCCCGATCGCGGTGCGCCGTTCGCCAAGCTGGCGGACGAGGTGATTGAAATTGGCCCCGGCCCGGCCGCCGAGAGCTACCTGTGCGGTGACAAGATCATCGCCGCAGCGCGCGCGACAGGTGCCCAGGCCATCCATCCAGGTTACGGCTTCCTGGCCGAGAACGCTGAGTTCGCGGACGCCGTCGGACGCGCCGGCCTCAAGTTCATCGGCCCCTCGCCCGAGGCCATGCGACGCATGGGTGGTAAGGCCGAAGCCAAGGCCATCGCCGCCACAGCCGGCGTGCCCGTAGTGCCGGGCTACGCGGGTGAAAGCCAGGAGGCTCGCATACTGGCCCGCGAGGCCAAGCGCGTGGGCTATCCCGTCATGATCAAGGCGGTGGCCGGAGGCGGCGGACGCGGCATGCGCCGCGTCGAGGGCGACGTCGATTTTGCTGCCGCCCTGGAAAGCGCCCAGCGTGAGGCCAAGGCAGCCTTCGGCGACGACCGCGTCCTGCTCGAGAAGGTGATTGCTCGCCCCCGCCACGTCGAGGTGCAGGTGTTCGGTGACGCCCACGCAAACGTCGTGCATCTCTTCGAGCGCGACTGCTCGCTCCAGCGACGCAACCAGAAGGTCCTCGAGGAGGCGCCCGCGCCAGGTATGTGTGCGCAGCTGCGCGCGAAGATCACCGCGGCCGCCGTAGCCTGCGCTAAGGCGGTTGGCTATCAAGGCGCGGGCACGGTCGAGTTCCTTCTTGAGGGCGCGGGCACCCTCGGCCCCGAGATGCCCTGGTACTTCATCGAGATGAACACCCGCCTCCAGGTGGAGCACCCCGTCACCGAGAGCATCACCGGGCTCGACCTCGTCGAATGGCAGTTGCGCGTCGCCGCCGGCGAACGCCTGCCGCTCACGCAGGCGCAGATCGCGATGTCGGGACACGCCATCGAGGCACGGCTCAACGCCGAGGACCCCGCCAACGACTTTTTGCCCTCCACGGGGCCCATTGTGCGTCTGCGCCTGGCGGAGGGCGAGGGGCTGCGATGCGATGCCGGCGTGGAGGAGGGCTCGGTGATCTCGCCGTTCTACGATTCCATGATTGCCAAGCTCATCGCGCATGGTCCCGACCGGGCCGCGGCCATCGCGCGGCTGGCGTGCGGGCTTGAACATACCCTTGTCGCCGGCCCCAAGACCAATGCTGCCTTTCTTCACGCGCTCGTCACGCACGCAGCTTTTGGCCGTGGCGAAGTCGATACCGGCCTCATCGGTCGGGAGCTCGCTCGGCTGGCTCCAGCCCGGCTCGCTGCTGGGGCGGTGAGCATCGGCGTTGCGCGCATGCTCAAGGGCGAAGCCAACGCCCGCCGCAATGCCAGCGGCCATCCCGGTGATGCGGCCTCTCCATGGAGCGCGCTGGACGCCTTCCAGCTCGGTGCACCGCGCCGACAGGGCCGCACCGTGCTCGTCGACGGCGTGGCGACCAAGGTTGAGGTGGCCTGGACGGCCGATGGCCCCAACGTCAGCGTGCTCGGCGAGCCCCCAGGTGCATCGGCGGGTCCGCCGCCCATGGTCACGGCGGTGGGCGACAGCGCTCCGGTCTACGTCCTATCCAATATGCGCCAGGTGGTGCTCGATTGGCCGAGCTATGCGGTCGGTGCCGGCGAGGTGGGCGACGGCAGCGCCGTGCATGCGCCCATCGTCGGCCGCCTCGCCAAGGTGTTTGTGCGACAGGGCGACCGCGTTGCCAAGGGCGACCGCGTCGCCGTGGTCGAGGCCATGAAGATGGAGCACGTGCTGCACGCGCCCCGCGCCGGTTGCATCGATAAACTGGCAGCACGCGAAGGGGATCAGGTTGCCGAGGGCGCCCTCATTGCGGTCCTTGCGGAGGAATAATCGTGGCCGGACCCGCATGGAGAACCCGCAGGGCGCAGCGGGCATGGACCGGGTCCCCAGCGCATGCAGGGGGCAGGGCGATATCGATTGGCTTGCGCTGCTGTCCTGGGCCTCGCGTCGCCACTGGCGGGGGGTACACCGCGACGCGGCCGCGGGAGCTAGTCTGGGAGCCTGCTGGTTTCTGCGCGATAGGGGCTCGCAGGATAGGCACCCAAAATCTTGAGCTCGGTGGAGAAGAACGACAGCTCCTCCAGGGCGCGCGCCACGGCCGCATCGTCGGGATGCCCCTCGATATCGGCGTAGAACATGGTGGCGACGAAACGCGCGTCGAGCTGATAACTTTCGAGCTTGGTCATGTTCACGCCGTTGGTGGCAAAACCACCCATGGCCTTGTAGAGCGCGGCCGGCACGTTCCGCACTCGGAATAAGAAGGTGGTAATCACTGCGCCATTGCCGGCCACGGTGTTCTCCGGCGCGGCCGAGAGCACCACGAAGCGCGTGGTGTTGTGCTTCTCGTCCTCGATGTCGCGCATCAGAATGTTGAGGCCATAGATCTCGGCCGCGAGCGTGGTGGCGATGGCGGCAAGCTCAGGATTGTCGGCCTCCGCGACGATGCGCGCGGAGCCTGCCGTGTCGGCCTCGGGGATCGGCTTGAGGCCCAACTTGCGCAGCGTGTTGCGGCATTGTCCGAGCGCCTGGGTGTGCGACAGCGCGCGCTTGACGGTCAGCAGCGAGGCGTCGGGTAGGGCCATGAGCTGATGGCGCACGCGCAGGAAGTGCTCACCGACAATATGTAGGCCAGCCTCGGGCAGCAGGTGGTGGATATCCGCGACCCGACCAGCCACCGAGTTCTCGATCGGGATCATGGCGTAGCGCGCCTCCCCGCCCTTGACGGCCGCCAGGGCGTCCTCGAACGTGGCGCAGGCCATGGGCTCCAGATCTGGATAGACCTCGCGGGCGGCAAGATGCGAGTTGGCGCCGGGTTCACCCTGGTAGGAGACGCGCAGCGCCCCCTGCTGCTCCCGGGGGGAGGGGCGCTTGGGCTTGGGAGACGCGAGGGACGCTTTCGGCTTTCTATCCGCCATGGGGAGGGGGTGCGCAGCGCTATCGTCGGGACCTGCAAAAAATCAAACGCGCCCCGTGCCAGCAACGGATTGGCTGGCGATGAGACGGCGGGCGCGCTCGAGATCGGCCGGAGTATTGACCTCGACCGGCATGGTGTCAACGAGCGTCACATCGATGCGCATGCCGTCCTCAAGCGCGCGCAGTTGCTCAAGCTGCTCACGCTTCTCCAGCGTCGAGGGGCGTAGGGACACGAACCTCTCCAAGGCCGAACGGCGGTAGGCGTACATGCCGAAGTGGTGGTAGAGCGGCCCGTCACCCCAAGGTGCGGTCGCGCGCGTGAAGTAGAGCGCCCGCAGTCTGCCTGGCACGCCCGTGGGGGTGCCGATCACCTTCACCGAGTTGGCGTTGGTGCGCTCGTGGGGGTCCCGGATCTCGGCGGCAATGGTGGCGATCTGCGGACCCTTGTCCTGCAGCGGAGCGAGGCAGGCGGCAACGATCTGCGGCTCCATGGCCGGCAGGTCGCCCTGCAGGTTGAGCACGATCGCAAAGTCGCCCTCCGGGTCCACCTTGGCGACCGCCTCGAACACGCGGTCCGAACCGGAGGCATGATCTGACCGCGTCATGACGGCCTCTCCGCCCACCTTGCGCACGGCCGCGACGACGGCCGCGGTATCGGTAGCGACCACGACCCGACCCCGCTCGGCGGCCACGGCGCGCCGCCACACGTGCACGATCATCGGTTCGCCGGCGATGTCGACCAGCGGCTTTCCCGGCAGCCGCAACGACTGCATGCGAGCGGGGATGACGATGAGCGTGGGCTGCATGGATCTGGGGACGCGGGTGACAATTGGTCTCGGGGTCTAGCTCCTAGAACGAAGCCGGCCGCGGTTGCAAGGCCGAAGCGAAAACCTATAGTGCCGCGATCGGCGACCCGGGCTCTGCACCGGGTCGATGTTTCACGGGGGGAACCGCCGTCCCATGGATGCTTTCGAGGTCAACAAGACGGTCGGGGCTGTGCTCGCGGCCCTGCTCGTGATCTTCGGCAGCAGGACGATGCTCGATATCATCGCCCGGGAACACGGGCCGGAAAAGCCGGGTTGGGCGATCCCCGTCAAAGAGGTCGCTGCGCCCACCAAGGAGCCCGCTGCGCCCTTCGATGCGGCACAGATCCTCGCGCTCTTGCCAAAGGCGAGCCCGGACAACGGGCATGACACGTTCAAGAAGTGCATGCAGTGCCACACGTCCGACAAGGGCGGGCGCACGCTCACGGGCCCAAATCTCTTCGGCATCGTCGGCCGAACGCGCGCGAGCATGGCGGGCTTTCCCTACTCGGAGGCGATGAAGACCCATCCCGGGAATTGGACGTTTGAGGAACTCGCCAAGTATCTGCACGATCCGAAGGCGGACAT
This sequence comes from Hyphomicrobiaceae bacterium, assembly GCA_024281145.1. GTDB lineage: Bacteria > Pseudomonadota > Alphaproteobacteria > Rhizobiales > Hyphomicrobiaceae > AWTP1-13. The sequence continues at coordinate 9,366 of JAMXLN010000354.1, forward strand.
CCCCGGCAATAAGATGGCCTTCGCTGGGGTTAAGGATAACGCCGAGCTGGCTGACCTCTTGGTTTTCCTGCGCAAGCTGTCGGACAACCCCCCGCCGCTGCCCCAGTGAGAGAATTAACGCTGTTCATTTTAACATCTGACGCCGAAATCAAGAGCCGTCCAAAGACAAACCAACGACAAACCAGAGGCAACGGGGCATAAAGCAGGGCTATCAAACGCGGGGAGTGAACAAGGATTAACTTGGCGCTTGCGCCGCGGGCCGGCATAGTCATGCGGCTCAGTTCGCCGGGCCCGCCACGCGGCCGCACAAGCTCGGAGCGTATAGACCTGATGGCCCGCAGTTGCAGGTTCCTAGCCGCCCTCGTATGCGCGTTCGCCTCCGGGGGCTCGGGCGCATTGGCCACGGAGAACCTCACCCAGCACCACGCCCTGTCCCTGATCGACAAGCCCCATTACGGGCCCGACTTCAGCCACTTCGACTGGGTCAATCCGTCCGCTCCCAAGGGCGGGCGGGTGCGGCAGTGGACGCTCGGAAGCTTCGATTCGCTCAATCCGTTTCCCGTCAAGGGCAGCCCGGCCAACGGTCTGCGGCTCATCTACGACACCCTCATGATGCAGAGCCCGGACGAGCCTGCCACATCCTACGGGCTCGTTGCGGAGTGGGTGGCCTACCCCGACGATTTCTCTTCCGCCACCTTTCAGCTGCGCTCGGGCGCGCGCTTTAACGACGGCACTCCCATCACCCCCGAGGACGTGATCTTCTCGCTGGAGATGCTCAAGAAAGTCTCACCCAACTATGCGCTCTACTACAAGGACGTGGCGCGGGCCGAGAAGACCGGGGATCATCAGGTTACATTCATTTTCGATGTCAAAGGCAATCGCGAGCTGCCCCACATCATCGGCGATCTCATGGTGCTTCCCAAGCACTTCTACGCGGTTGCTGGGGCAAATGGGGAACCGCGCGATCTTTCCAAGTCGACGCTCGAAATCCCACTGGGCTCCGGCCCCTACCGCATCAAGGACATGGACCCCGGGCGCAGCATCACCTACGAGCGCGTCAAGGATTGGTGGGCCAAGGACCTGCCCGTAGCCGCCGGACAGTGGAATTTCGATGAAATCAGCTACACCTATTTCCGCGACCGTGTCCCGGCGTTTGAAGCCTTCAAGACGGGCCAGCTCGACTACTGGTATGAGAACAGCGCCAAGTTTTGGGCCACCGCCTACGACTTTGATGCGGTGACGCGCGGTCTGGTCAAGCGGCACAAGGTGCCCACCAAGAGCGTCGCCGAGATGCAGACGTTCGCCTTCAACGTTCGCCGGCCACAATTCCAGGATCCGCGTGTGCGCCGCGCGTTCAATTTGGCGTTCGACTTCGAATGGGCCAACAAGAACCTGTTCTACGATCAATACCAGCGTCTGGAGAGCTATTTCGACAACTCAGAACTCAAGGCGCCGCCGCGCCCCGAGGGTCGGGAGCTGGAGCTGCTCCAAGAGGTGAAGAGCGAGGTGCCGCCTGAGGTCTTCACCACAGTTTGGCGCAATCCCGTCAACACCACTCCCGAGGACGTGCGCCACCATCTAAGCCAAGCTGCCAAGTTGTTTGCAGAAGCGGGATGGGTCGCCAAGAACGGCGTGCTCACCAACGCGCATGGTGCGGAGCTGACCGCCGAGTTCCTGCTCGTCCAACCGGACTTTGAGCGCATCGTGTTGCCCTTCAAGGCGGCTTTGGAAAAGCTCGGTGTCAAGGCCAGCGTCCGCATTGTCGACACTTCCCAGTATCAGCGCCGCCACGACACCTTCGATTTTGACATCATCGTCGCCACGTTCCCTCAGTCGGAATCGCCAGGCAACGAGCAGCGCGAGTTTTGGGGGTCGTCGGCCGCCGACAAGGAAGGCAGCCGAAACGTGATTGGCGTCAAAAATCCCGCCATCGACACGTTGATTAGCAAGATCATTCTTGCCCATGATCGGCAAGAACTCGTCGCCGCCACGCACGCGCTCGATCGCGTGCTGTTGTGGAACTACTACGTCGTGCCGCAGTGGCATTTTCCCTACGATCGTTTGGCCATGTGGGACATGTATCGCCGGCCGGACAAGCTGCCGTCGCGCAGCAGCTCGTTCCTGCGGGTCTGGTGGTACGATGATAAAGCCGCCAAGCGGCTCGGCGAGGCGCGCGGCTGAACTGGCCGCCTCGAGGGCCGTCGAGGGCCATTGAGCCCGCGAGATCACCTAATGCGGGCGAGCGTGAGAGCGAGTTTCATGAACCATCCAAAGCCGGCCGCACTGCTGGCCATTTTGCTCATCCTCGCCGCTCCAACTGCGACCCTGGGGGTCCCCACCGAGGGGGCCAGGCACGGCCTATCCGCGTTTGGTGAGCTCAAGTATCCCCCGGATTTCAAAGCGTTCGAGTGGGTCAACCCGGACGCGCCGAAGGGCGGTCGTCTCGCCACCGTTGGCGTGGCCGCGCGCGGCACCTTCGACAGCTTCAACGCCTTCATTCTCAAGGGAGATGCGGCCCAGGGCCTCGACTTTATGTTCGACACCTTGATGACGCGCGCCTACGACGAGCCGGACGCGGTCTACGGCCTTGTGGCGGCCACGGCCGAGGTGGCGCCCGACCGCAGTTCAGTGACCTTTTTCCTGCGGCCGCAGGCCAGGTTTGCCGATGGCTCGCCGCTCACCGCCGAGGACGTGGCCTTCACCTTCAACCTCCTAAAGGAAAAAGGCCATCCCATCTATCGCGTCCAGCTCAGGGACGTGACGAGGGCCGAGGCTGTCGATCCCCTGACCGTGCGCTACACGTTTACTGGCACCGAGCTGCGCGATTTGCCCTTGGTCGTGGCGACGCTGCCGATCCTGTCCAAGGCCTACTACAGCACGCACGAATTCGACCAGACCACGCTCAAGGCGCCGCTGGGCTCCGGCCCCTATCTGATCGGCGACTACAAGCAGGGAGAGTTCGTAACCTTCAAGCGCCGAGACGACTATTGGGCCAAGGACCTCCCCGTCAATCGCGGCCGCTTCAACTTTGACGAGCTGCGCTTCGAATACTACCGCGACCGCACCGCGGCGCTGGAAAGCTTCAAGGCCGGTGCCTTCGATCTCAGGGAGGAGTTCACCGCCCGCGATTGGGCCACCGCCTACGACATTGCCGCCGTCAAGGAGGGGCGCATGCTGCTCCTCACGCTCCCCGACGAAAGCCCATCCGGCGCCCAGGGCTTCTTCCTTAACATGCGCCGTCCCAAGCTCGCCGACGTGCGCGTGCGCGAGGCGCTCAACTACGCTTTTGATTTCGAATGGACCAACAAGAACATCTTTTATGGGCTCTACACACGCACCCAGAGCTTCTTTGAGAATTCCGACCTCAAAGCCTCGGGCAAGCCGAGCGCTGCCGAACTGGCGCTGCTTGAGCCCTTCCGCGCACAGCTGCCGGCGGAGGTGTTCGGGGACGCCTACACATCGCCCGTCTCGGACGGCTCCGGCCAGGACCGGCGGCTCTTGCGCGAGGCGGGACGGCTGCTGAGCGAGGCGGGCTGGCAGGTCAAAGACGGCAAGCGCGTCAACGCCAGCGGCGAGGTGCTCGAGCTCGAGTTCCTCATCAACGACCCGACCTCGGAGCGCATCCTGGCAGCCTACGTCAAGAACCTGCAGGCCATCGGCGTTCAGGCCAGTGTGCGTCGCATCGATCCGGCGCAGTACGAGCGCCGCCTCAAGTCGTTCGATTTCGACGTAGTGATCACCCGCTATTCGATGCGGCTGACGCCGGGCGTCGAGCTTCGGTCCTTCTGGGGCAGCGAGGCCGCCAAGACCGAGGGCAACTATAATCTGGCCGGCATCAGCAGTCCCGTCGTCGATGCCTTGATCGGCAAGGTGACCGAAGCCAACAGCAGAGAGGAACTGAAAACCGCCACCCGCGCCCTCGACCGCGTGCTACGAGCCGGTCATTATTGGGTGCCACAATGGTACCGGCCGTACCACTATATCGCGACCTGGGACAAGTTCGGTCGACCGGCCGTGAAACCGCGTTACGAGCGGGGCATTACTCATACCTGGTGGTTCGACGCCGAGCGGGCGGCAAAGCTCAAGGGAAACTGACGTGGAGCGAACAAGCGCCCAGCCATGAGCAGCTATCTTCTAAAGCGGGTTTTGCTCATCGTCCCGACCCTGCTCGGGATCATGTTGATCAGCTTCGCCATCGTGCAGTTCGCGCCAGGCGGGCCGGTGGAGCGGGTCATCGCGCAGATCTCGGGCACCGACGTGGCTGCCACCGCGCGCATCGGTGGCGGCCAGGGTGACGGTCTGTCCTCCTCGACGCCATCCCAGTCGGGCGGCCAGGGTGGTGGCGAGGTGAGCTCCAAGTATCGCGGCGCGCAGGGCCTCGATCCGGCGTTCATCAAACAGCTCGAGAAGCAGTTCGGCTTCGACAAGCCGGCGCCCGAACGCTTTCTGCTGATGATGAAAAACTACCTTCTGTTCGACTTCGGCAAGAGCTACTTCCGCGATGTGAGCGTACTGCAGCTCATCAAGGAAAAGCTGCCCGTCTCCGTCTCGCTTGGCATCTGGATGACGCTCATCACCTACCTCATCTCCATCCCACTGGGCATCCGCAAGGCGGTGCACGACGGCGAGCGGTTCGACACTTGGACGTCGGGCCTGTTGGTGGTCGGTTATGCCATCCCAGGCTTTCTGGTGGCCGTGTTCCTGTTGGTGATGTTCGCGGGCGGCTCGTTCTTCCAGTGGTTTCCCTCGCGCGGCCTCACTTCGGAGGGCTGGAGCCAGATGTCCTTGCTCGGCAAGGTCGTGGACTACTTCTGGCATCTTACCCTGCCGCTCATCGCCATGTCGCTGGGCGCCTTCACAACCATGACGTTCCTGACGCGCAACTCCTTTCTGGACGAGATCCGCAAGCAGTACGTATTGACAGCGCAGGCCAAGGGGCTGGGCCAGCGCCAAGTCCTCTATGGCCATGTGTTCCGCAATGCCATGCTGTTGATCATCGCCGGCTTCCCCGGCGCGTTCATTCACGCATTCTTCTCGGGTTCGCTGCTGATCGAGACGATTTTCTCGCTCGATGGCCTGGGGCTCCTGAGCTTCGAGAGCGTGATCAATCGCGACTATCCCGTCGTGTTTGCCACGCTCTACATTTTTGCGCTGCTTGGCCTCGTCGTTAACCTGATTTCTGATTTTATCTATACTCTGGTGGATCCGCGCATCGACTTCGAGACGCGGGAGGTCTGAGGCCTTGGATACCCGCATCGAGGATAAACCCGTCATCCGAGTGAGCGATCCCGTCGAGCCCGGCGAGGCGCAGCCCACCAAGGAGATCGGCCGTTTGCCGTTGCCCAAGCGCGGTTACTTCGGTCGCTTCTCGCTCTCGCCGCTCAACCGGCGGCGTTGGCGCAACTTCAAGGCCAACCGGCGCGGCTATTGGAGCTTGTGGCTGTTCCTCATACTCTTTTTCGTGAGCCTCTTTGCCGAGTTCATCGCCAACGACAAGCCGATCATCGCCTACTACAAGGGCGAGCTCCTGTTCCCGGTGCTGGTCGACTATCCAGAATCGAAGTTCGGGGGCTTTCTGGCGGTCACCGACTACAAGGACACGGTGATCCTCGACGAAATCCAGAAGAACGGCTGGGCGATCTGGCCACCCATCAGCTACTCCTACCAATCCATCAACAAGGACTATCCGCGCATCAAGAACGCTAGCGGGCAATGCTTGGGCTTCCCCGGGCCGCCACCATGGTCAACCAGCGCCAAGTTCTGCGACGTTGCCCCCGACCACATGGCACGCTACATGGCGATCGGCAACCGCAATTGGCTCGGCACCGATGACCAGGGTCGCGACGTCCTGGCGCGCCTGATCTACGGCTTCCGCGTGTCCGTTCTGTTCGGGCTCTTGCTCACCATCCTGTCCTCGATCATCGGAGTGACGGCCGGTGCCGCGCAGGGTTATTTCGGCGGCCGCGTCGACCTCATCTTCCAGCGCTTTCTTGAGATCTGGTCGTCGATCCCGTCTCTGTTCGTGCTCATCATCATCTCCTCGGTGCTGGTGCCCAGCTTTTGGACGCTGCTTGGCGTGCTGCTGCTCTTCCATTGGGTCTACCTCGTCGGTGTGGTGCGCGCCGAATTCCTGCGCGGGCGCAACTTCGAATACATCATGGCCGCGCGTGCTCTCGGCCTGTCTGACGCGAAGATCATGTTCAAGCACCTGTTGCCCAACGCCATGGTGGCAACCCTGACCTTCCTGCCATTCAAGCTCTCGGGCTCGATCACCGCGCTGACGGCGCTCGACTTCTTGGGTCTGGGCTTACCGCCAGGGTCTGCGTCGCTGGGTGAGCTGCTGGCGCAGGGCAAGGCCAACCTGCAGGCACCGTGGCTGGGGCTCACCGCCTTCATCTCCATCGCCGGCCTGCTGAGCCTGCTGATCTTCATCGGTGAGGGCGTGCGTGACGCGCTCGACCCGCGCAAGACCTACAAGTGAGCCCGCGCATGGATGCCATGGCCCCCCTGGTTGACGTTCGTGACCTTTCGGTGCGGTTCGCCGCCGGTCCGACGTCCATCGACGCCGTCAGCCATGTCTCCTTCAGCGTCGCCAAGGGCGAGATCGTCGCCCTGGTGGGCGAGTCGGGCTCCGGCAAGACGGTCTCGGCGCTGTCGATCATGCGGCTTCTCAACTACCCCTCGGCATCCCATCCCTCAGGCTCGATCGTGTTTGGCGGCAAGGATCTGCTCAGGGCCTCTGGCAATACCATCCGCGAAATCCGCGGCGAGAAGATCTCGATCATCTTCCAGGAGCCGATGACTTCGCTCAACCCCCTGCACTCGATCCTGAAGCAGGTCGGGGAAGTCATGAAGCTGCACCACCGGCTCGACGAGGCCAAAGTGCGTGCGCGTGTGATCGAGCTCCTGCGCAAGGTGGGCCTCGACAATCCGGAGCGGCGCCTCAACGCCTATCCCCACCAGCTCTCCGGCGGGCAACGGCAGCGGGTGATGATCGCCATGGCGCTCGCAAACGAACCCGACCTGCTGATCGCCGATGAGCCTACCACCGCCCTCGACGTCACCATTCAGGCGCAGATCCTCGAACTGCTGAAGGGCCTGCAGCGCGAGCTCGGGATGGCGATGCTGCTCATCACCCACGATCTGGGCGTGGTGCGCCGCATGGCCGACCGCGTCTACGTGATGAGCAAGGGCTCGATCGTGGAGGAGGGCCGCACCGCCGACGTATTCGAACGTCCAGAGCACCCCTACACCCGACATCTCATGTCGGCGGAGCCCAAGGGCAAGCCACCGCAGCCCTCACCTGGCGCGCCGATCGTGCTGGAGACCAAGGACCTGCGCGTGTGGTTCCCCATCAAGCGCGGGCTGTTGCGCCGTACCGTGGACTACGTGAAGGCCGTCGATGGATTGTCCTTGAAGTTGCGCGCGGGCGAGACCGTTGGGGTCGTCGGCGAATCGGGTTCCGGTAAGACCACGCTGGGGCTGGCGCTCCTGCGCCTTGTCTCCTCGCAAGGGCAGATTGCCTACGTCGGTCAGCGCATCGACAAATTGGACTCGCGCCAGATGCGGCCGTTGCGGCGCGACATGCAGGTCGTCTTTCAGGATCCCTACGGTTCGTTGTCGCCGCGCCTCTCGGTGGGCCAGATCATCGGCGAAGGGCTCATCATCCAGAACCCCGGGATGAGCTACCACGAACGCCGCATGCGGGTGATGGCCGCCTTGAAGGAGGTTGGGCTTGACCCCCATGCGCTCGACCGCTACGCGCACGAATTCTCAGGGGGACAGCGTCAGCGCGTTGCCATTGCTCGCGCCATGGTGCTGGAGCCCAAATTCGTGTTGCTCGATGAGCCTACCAGCGCGCTCGATATGTCGGTCCAGGCGCAGATCGTCGATCTGTTGCGTGATTTGCAAAGGCGCCACGGCCTCGCCTATCTCTTCATCAGCCATGACCTCAAGGTGGTGCGAGCGCTGTCCAACTACGTGGTTGTGCTGAAGGCCGGCAAGGTGGTCGAGGAAGGCCCCTCCGAGGAGATCTTCCGCCATGCCAAGGCCGCCTACACCAAGGCCCTGCTCGCCGCGTCGTTCGACCTCACCGTCGTCCACCGCGCCGCCCAGGCCATGTGAGGGCGGCCCCCCGCCCAGGCCATGTGAGGGCGGCCCCCATGCTGGCCAGCGGGCACGGCCCGTGCTGGCTCGTGAGGGCAGCTGAAGCTGGGTCACTCCGCCGGCTGCGGCGCGGGTCCCACCGCCGAGCCCGTCGGCGCCAGCTTGCCGCCGATCACTTGGCGGATCACCACGTAGAACACCGGCGTGAAAATGAGACCGAACAAGGTCACGCCGATCATGCCCCAGAACACAGCGGTACCGAGCGCAATGCGCATCTCGGCGCCGGCGCCAACCGCGAGGTAGAGCGGGATCACGCCGAGCGTGAAGGCGAGCGAGGTCATCAAGATCGGTCGCAGCCTGAGCTGGCAGGCCTGGACCGCCGCCGATACGCGATCCAAGCCCTGCTCCTCGAGCTGGCGCGCGAATTCCACGATCAGGATTGCGTTCTTGGCGGCGAGCCCGATCAGAACGACGAAGCCGATCTGTGTGAGAATGTTGATGTCGCGTCCGTGCAGCCATACGCCGAAGGCGGCGGAGAATAGGCACATGGGCACGATCAACATGATGGCCAGCGGTAGGGACCAGCTTTCGTACTGGGCCGAGAGCGCCAGGAACACGAACACCACGCTCAGGACGAAGATGTAATAGCCGGTACGACCGACCTTGGCCTCCTGGTAGGAAAGGTCGGTCCATTCGAAGGTGACGCCCGGGGGCAGCTTGTCGCGCGAGAGCTCGCGCATGATCTCCAGCGCCTGTCCAGAGCTTACGCCCGGCTGCGCCACCCCGTTGACCTCCGCCGAAGGGAACAGGTTGTAGCGAGGCACGCGCTCGGGGCCCACGATCTCCTTGAACGTGACGAGACTGCCCAGGGGCACCATCGCTCCGTCGGTGGAACGCACGCGAATCTTGGCCACGCTCTGGGCGTCGAGGCGATAGTCGCCATCGGCCTGTGCTGTCACATGGTAGGTGCGGCCGAACATGTTGAAGTCGTTGACGTAGGCCGAGCCCATGAACACGCGCATGGCCTCGAAGATGCTGGTCACGGGCACTTTCAGCATCTGCGCCTTGTCGCGGTCGACGTCGACATAGACCTGCGGGGTGGCGGCCTGGAAGGTGGTGAACACGTTGGCGAGGCCGGGCGTGCGGTTGGCCTCGGCCACGAACTCCTGTGTGATGCGCGCGAACTCCGTGGGATCCATGCCCAGGGTGTCTTGCAGTCGCATCGAAAAGCCCGCCGCCGCGCCCATGCCGCGCACGGGGGGCGGGATGAATACAAAGGTCTGCGCCTCCTCGATCTGCGCCAGCTTGCCCCGCACCTCTTGGGCGATGCGGTCGACGGTTTGTCCGAGCTTGTGGCGTTCCTCGAAGTCATCGAGCACGAGGAACATCAGCCCGGCGTTGGTGGCGAATGTGAAGGTAGCGGCATTGCGGCCCGTGAAGCCATTGGAATACTTGATCCCCGGCGTGGACAACACAAGGTCGGTGGCCGTCTGCAGCACCGCGTCGGTGCGCGCCAGCGAGGCACCCGGCGGCAGCTGCAACGAGATGATCAAGATCGCGCGGTCGAGGCTCGGGATGAAGCCCGTCGGCAGGCGAAAAACGAACCAGCCGGCGAACGCCATCAGCGCGACGTAGCACACCAGAACTGGCAGCCACGCCCGCGCCAGCCGTCGCACCAGCCGGGCATAGCCGCGCGCCAGGGCGTCGAAGCCGCCATCAAATGCACTGAAGAGGGCATGCACCAGCCGCATCGGCGCGGAGGGTTGGCCGTGGGCGGAGGCGTGCGGGCGAAAGAGCAGCGCACAGAGGGCCGGGCTCAGGGTCAGCGAGAGGAGCAGCGAGATGGCTGTCGCCGTCGCGATCGTGATCGCGAATTGACGGTAGAACATGCCGGTGATGCCGCCGATGAATGCGGTCGGCACGAACACGGCCATCAGCACGAGGGCGATGGCGATGAGTGCGGTGCCGACCTCGTCCATGGACACGCGCGCGGCCTCGAGTGGCGATAGTCCATCCTTTAGTTTGCGCTCGACGTTCTCCACCACGACGATGGCGTCATCGACGACGATGCCGACCGCCAGCACCAGACCGAACAGGGTCAGCATGTTGAGCGAGAAGCCGAAGCCCTGCATCACGGCGAAGGTGCCGATCAGCGACACGGGGATGGCCACCACCGGGATCAGGGTTGCGCGCCAGGTCTTGAGGAACAGCAGCACCACCAGCACGACCAGCACGGTCGCCTCCATCATGGTGCCGTAGAGTTTCTTGATCGAGACCTCGACGAACTCGGTCGGATTGTAGGTGATGCGGTACTCGAGCCCGCTGGGGAAGCTCTTGGCCATCTCGGCCATCGCTTCTTTGATGCCCTGGGTGGCGAGCACGGCGTTGGAGCCGGGCTGCTGGTCGACAATGACGATGATCGCCGGGTTTTTGTCGGCATAGCCCTGCGCCGAGTAGCTGAGTGCGCCAAGCTCAACGCGGCCGATGTCCTTGAGGCGCACGACCCGTCCGTCGCTGCCCATCTTGACGATGATGTCCTCGAATTCATCGGCGTTCCTTAGGCGTCCCTTCATCTGCAACGACACCTGGAACGCGTTCTTCAAGTCGGTGGGAGGCTCGCCCAACGCGCCGCCTGCCACCTGCACGTTTTGCGCGCGCAGGGCATCGAGCACCTGCTCGGCTGTCAACCCGCGCAGCGCAATGCGCTCCGGGTCGAGCCACACCCGCATCGAGTACTCGCGCACGCCATAGAGCGACACATCGGCAACGCCGTAAAGCCGCATCAGCTTGTCGCGCACATTGAGCAAGCCGTAGTTGGAGATGTAGGTCTCGTCGTAGCTTCCATCCGGAGAAAGCAGGTGGATGGCAAGCAAGAGGTCGGGCGATCGCTTGCGCACGGTGAGGCCGTTGCGGCGCACCTCGTCTGGCAGCCGGCGCTCAGCCGCGCTCACCCGGTTTTGCACGAGAACCTGGGCCTTATCGATGTCGGTCCCGACGTCGAAGGTGACCGTAAGAGATAGATTGCCGTCGCTGGTGGACTGCGAGGCCATGTAGATCATGCCCTCGACGCCGTTGATCTCTTGCTCGATGGGGGCAGCGACCGTGTCGGCCACGGTCTGTGCGCTGGCGCCGGGAAAGGTCGTAGAGACGGTGATGGTCGGCGGGATGATTTCCGGCAACTGGGTAATGCCGAGGCCGAAGTAGCCGATGCCGCCGATGATGGTGATGACGAGCGACACCACGGCGGCGAAGATCGGGCGCTCGATGAAGAAGCGGCTGATCCTCATGGATCTCCTGGTCCCGGGCTGAGGGTCATGACGCCGGCGCGCGTCATTCCTGGGCCTTCACGATCGGCCTGTTGGCCGGCGTGTCGGACAGCAATAGCGGCTCGCGCTGAGGCGTCACCTTGCCGCCGGGGCGGGCGCGCTGCAGACCGCGCACGATCACCCAGTCGCCAGCTGCGATGCCCTCGCGCACGACCCGCAGGCCTTGATGGATGGGTCCAAGCCTGATGTTGCGGCGAGTCACGCTGCCGTCCTCGCCGACCACGTAGACGAATTTGTTGGTTTGGTCGGTGCTGATCGCCGCGTCGGGAAGCAGCACGGCGGAATACGGGGCCGTGCCGGTGACGCGCACGCGCGCAAAAAGGCCGGGCGAAAAAAGGCCGGCAGCGTTGGCGATCACCGCACGCGCCCGCAGCGTCGCGGTGCCCTGGTCGAGACGGTTATCGAGAAAATCCAGGCGCGCTTGATGCGGAAAGCCGCGCTCGTCGGGCAGCGCGATTTCGACGGGCGCACCGGGCTCGGCAGCGCCCGCGGCCACGCCGCGCTCGGCCAGGCGCCTGTACTTGATGTAGTTGTTCTCGCTGACATCGAAGTAGATGTAGATCGGATCTTCGCTGACGATGGTCGTGAGCAAGGTGGCGCCGCTGACCGACCCGGCGCTGATCCAGTTGCCCGCGGTCACCAGCGTGCGGCTGATGCGGCCGGTGATGGGCGAATCGATGCGCGTGAACGACAGGTCGAGCTCGGCCGACCTCACCTTGGCCTCCGCCACCTTCACGGCCGCCTGAGCGTCCCGCACGATCGACATGCGGTCATCGAACGTCTTGTCAGAAATGATTTTGCGCTCCACCAGCGGTCGGCCACGGATGATGTCGAGATTGGCGTTCTCCACCTTGGTGTTGGCGGCGAAGAGCTCCGCCTGCGCCTGCTCCAGAGCCCGCTCGAAGGGGCGGCGGTCGATCACGAACAGGAGGTCGCCCTGTTTGACGCGCTGTCCATCCTTGAAGAGCACTTCGGTGAGGTGGCCGGAAACGCGGGCGCGGATCTCCACCGTCTCGACGGCGTCGAAGCGGCCGGTGTATTCGTCCCATTCCACGATTGCGCGCTCAATGGGTTGGCTCACGGCTACGATCGGCGGCGCGGATTTCTGCTGCAGCTGCGCCTGGGTCGAGTTGCCTTGATCGCAGCCCGAGCCCAGTGCCAGGAGCGCGAATGCGGCAAACAGCGTGCCGACGCGGCAGCTGTCAGACGTGCTTGTGGGCATGCGTGGCACTCATCGAGGAAGGGCGACCGCAAGAGCAATACACAGTCAAGTCCCCAGGGGAAAGGTGTGGGTGGGCGCGTTCCACGGGCGCAGAAGGAGGCGTTAGTCCTCCCAATAAAGCGCTCTGCGCTGTGCGGCGCGGCTCACGCGCGCCCTTTCGCCCCGCTCGGCGCGCGCTGCGGCCACCTCGGGCAGCGCTCCGCGCCGGGCGAGGCTCGGCGGGTGCCTCGAGCCACCGTG
>JAMXLN010000355.1 GCA_024281145.1 Hyphomicrobiaceae bacterium
CGACAATGAGCTGGCGCTCAGTGCGGGGTGGCGCTGTGCGCGGCATTGATCTTTGAGGTCACCGTGGTCGAACCGTGCTTTTCAGCGATCTCCCGCCTTGGGCGAAGCATCAAACAACGTTCTCGCAATGATAAGCACAGAGGCGCTTTCATGTTGTGGCGGCTCCGGGTTCAGCGCACAATCGAATAACCGATTGCAAGGAGCGCCAACAAATGAGGTGGAGCGCCATGGAAGAATTTCATACGTCAGCCGAGATCGCAGACATCACGCGACGCGACGTCTTGAAGTTCGGCGTGGCTGGTGGCGCCGCGGCCACCCTCTGGACCGCCACACCAGCCCTCGGGCAGCGCGCTCGCGCCTTCCGCTTCGGCCACATGCTGCCGGCCGACACGCTCTACCACAAGACCATTGAGCTCTTTGCCGAGGAAACGGCGAAACTGACCTCGGGAAAGATCAAGATCGAGGTCTATCCGGCCTCACAGCTGGGCACGATACCGGAGATGCTGTCGCAAACGCAGGTCGGCTCACTCACCATGACCATGGCGGTGCCGGCGTGGTATTCGAACTTCATGAAGCCTGTCGATGTGTTCACCCTCCCCTTCCTGGTCTCTTCGGCCGAGAAGCTGAAGGCTTCGCTTGATGGGCGGCTTGGCACGGAAGTGGCTCGCCTGGGGAACGGCGTCGGCTTTCAGGTCCTCGGCTATTGGCTGATCGGCAGCAGGCACATTGTCAACAAAACACGTGCGGTTCATAAGCCGGACGACCTTCAGGGCCTAAAGCTGCGCGTCATCAACAGTCAAGTCTATATCCAGGCATTTCGCGCACTCGGGGCCAGCACTGTCGCCATGGATCCCTCCGAGCTCTACGTTGCTCTCCAGCAGGGTATCGTCGACGGTTTCGAGTACCCATTGCCGGACCTCATCTCTGCCAAGCTCCACGAAGTTTCTAAGTTCTTGTCGCTCGATGCACATACGACCGACTTCTTCATCGTCTCGATGAACAAGGGCGTCTGGGACGGGCTCTCAGCCGAAGAGCAGGGCGCGCTCACTAACGCCATGAAGACGGCGATGGATTTCCAGTGGCGTGAACAACCGCTGTCGATTGCCGCCGCCCATGACAAGCTCAAAATGCTGATCCAGGTGAATGAGATCTCCGAGGAGAACAAGAAGCTTTTCGTCGAGAAAACCCGGCCGCTCTTTCAACAGTTCGAAAACTCGATCGGCAAGGATTTCCTGGCGCTGGCGGTCAAGGAGTTTGCCTAACCGGGGAGTACCACCTATGGCCACGCCCTCGATCGAGGATTGGATCGCGATCAACGATCTCTTCATCAGGTACGCCTGCAGTCTCGATCACGGGGACGTCGAGGCCGTCGTGTCGTGCTTCACCCGAGACGGTGTCATTGAAAGCCCGGCCATGGGCAAGTTCACGGGCGAGGTGGGTGTTCGTGAGTTCGCCGAGCGCAACGCCCGCTACCAGAAGAAGCCGGGCGTGCAGCTGCGGCATGTCGTTTCGAACGTGCGCATCGATGTCGAGCCCGGTGGGAGTCGTGCGCGCGCATTCTGCTATCTGCTCGATTTTCTGACCGAGGATGGCAAGACGCAGTTGCTGTCCCCCGGCGAGTACGATTGCCGACTTGTGAAGATTGAGGGCAAGTGGAAATTCCAGCACCGCCTCGTGCTCATGGACAAGCAATTCAAGATCCAGGGTATGTGAAACATGGCTGAAGCTGGTGACATTGAAATCCGCGCGGCAGAGGCGGCACTGTACCGAGCGATGATCGCCAAGGATATTGCGGCTCTCGACCAGATCCTTGCGGATGACGTCTGCTACATTCACTCGCCGGGCTTCGCGGAGGACAAGTCAGAATATCTCGCGGGCGTGAAGAAAGGTCTCTACGACTATGAGGCCATCACCAGCCGCAATGTCACCATCAAGCAGGTCGGCGACATTGCCATCATGCACGGCATCGCCGAGATGAAGGTGAGCGAGACCGGCAAGCCAAGAGACCTGCTCCATCTCCTGTTCACGCTGGTGTGGATCCGCGACGGCGCATGGCGGCTCTTCCTTCGTCAAGCGACGCGTGTGCCCAAGTCGGGCTAGGACCTGAGCACGCCGACCTCCGCGCCACTATCGCTCCGATCACTTCATCCCGAACTGGCGCGGCAGCCAGAGAGTGATCTCAGGTACGAGAATGACGATGATCAGACCTAAAAAGAGAAAGACGTTGTAGAACAGAGACGGTCTTATCGTCGCATTCACCGGCGAGCCACCCACGGCGCAGGAGATGTAGAAGCCGATGCCGATTGGCGGCATCATCACACCGATGCCGGTCGCCATGATCAACAGAATGCCAAATTGCAGCGTATTGATACCGAGGCGCTCAGCGACCGGGAGAAAAATCGGCGCGGCGACAAGAATCGCTGGGAAACCCTCAAGCACGAAGCCCAGCACAATCAACACCGTCACGCTTACGAACAGGAATAAGGTCGGGTCGCTGATGGCCGTGAACGCCGAGGCAAGCGTTCGGCCGAGCCCATCGATCACGATGGCCTGCACGAAGAGATTCGACGTCGCCACCATCAAGAGCACCATGCCGGCGATGAGGGTGGCTTCGCGGAGGGCCTCAATGAACGAACGAAGGCCGAGCGTACGATAGACAAAGGCCGCGGCGGCAAATCCGTAGATGACCGCAAACGAGGCCGATTCGGTTGGCGAGGCGATACCGCCGACGAGCCCGCCGATGACGAGCACCGGCACCCCTGCCGCCGGCAGGGCGGGAGGAATGCTCCGCAGCGCCGGCCACAGGGCGAATGGCACGCCCTTATGGTAATTGTTGGCATGACTGCGGATCTTCACGCCGATCATCAGCGTCACGGCAAGCATCGCGGCAGGCAGGAAGCCCGCGATGAACAACGCTCCAACCGAGAGGCTCGTGACCGAACCGAGAATTAGCATTGCCACAGACGGAGGGACGGTTTCAGCCATGGCCGCCGATGCTGCGAGCACGGCGACGAATTCGGTCGGTGGGTAGCCCTCCCTCTTCATCGGTTCCTTCATGACCGTGCCGATTGTCGCGACATCGGCCGCCTTCGATCCGCTGACCCCGGAGAATAAGTAAGTGGCGAGCACCTCCGCCATCAGCAATCCGCCTCGCCAGTGTCCAACCCAGGCCTGGACCATCTCGACCATCCGGCGCGCCATACCGGTGATTTCCATCATGACGCCCGCGACCATGAAGAAGGGTACGGCGAGCAGGACGAAGCTGCTGATGCCGAATTGGATGGCCGAGGGGATCACGCTGATCGGCGCAGCATCTGAAATAACGAAGAACATCGTACCGCCGAGAGCCAAAATCCCAGCGACCGGGGTGCCCGTGATGAAAGCGATCACCAGCGCCGGCACGATGGGAATGAACGGATCGACCTCCGTATAACCCCGGTCATAGAGCCATCGCAGGACGAGCGTCACGGCCGCGATCACCGCTGCCATTCCGATACCCGCAAGGACGCCCTTGCGGCACAGGGCGAGCAGCTTTTCGATCGTATAAAGTGACAACAGCACGAGCCCGATGCCAAGCCACACGGCAACGAAGACCGAACTCACTCCGAGCACGGCGAGGCTCTGTGTGCGCTGCGAGGCGAAGAACCTTGGATAAGCCAGAAGAGCGATGCAGCAGACACCAAGGAAGATGGCTAGTCCGCAAGCTTGCAGCGCGTCGCGGCGCGTCCCTACCGCCTTCTCGACTAGCGCGTTGTAGGCCATTCCGCTGCTGCGCCGAAAATACGACGGCGCCCCAAGAAATGTGATGATCGACAGGATGATCGTCGAGATGTCCTGGTTCCAGGGCAGATCCTGCTGGGTGGTGTAGCGCAGCAGTGTGTTGGAAAACGTGACGGCAATGTTGGCGATGATCGCCAGTATGACAAGGGCCTCCGCCACCCACGCAACAGGGTCCAACCGCCTTCGCAGAATAGGAGTGACATCCATGCTTCCCACTACAGCCCCTTGTTGCGATCCGGGCGATCGGTGAGGCGGGGATCGTTGGTTGACGCTATGGCATCCCATGCGAGCGTCAGAGGCTCACGCGATCGAACAGGGGATACGAAACAGCGGCGTGCCGAGTAGCCAAGAGACACTGCGGGCATGTCCCGTCTTTCCCTACCTTGGCCAATCGAATCGCCTGATTTGGGGCGCAACGCGCGAGGATGGCCGTTGCCCCAACTTGTCTCCGTCAGCTCAGCGCAACGTTGCCGATTCGCGCCGGCACGCCCATCTCCCGATGGCAAACCTCAGCCAAGGTTGCGACGCCCTTGCGCAGGGCCGTTTCTGTCGGATTGGCAAAGCAGATGCGCAACCGTGGCCGTCCCCATTGCTTGTCGATCGCCCATTCGGGTCCGGGATTGAACGCAATGCCAGCCTTGAGCGCAGCTTGCGCCAGCTTCTGCGTATCGACGCAATCGGGCAGCTTGACCCACAGGAAGATGCCGCCCTTGGGAACCTCGAATTCGGCCGCCGTTCCAAAATGCTCACCCAGCGCCTCCACCAGCACATCGAGCTTGCGCTTGAGGACCTTGTTCAAGGTGCCTACGTGCGTGTCGAAGTGTTTTTCGCAGAACTCAGCAAGCACCATCTGCTCAAGCGCTCCGGTACCGGCATCCGTCTTGCAGGCGAGCATGCGAGAGAGGATCGACCAATCGGCGACGACGTAGCCGACCCGCAGGGCTGGTGCGATCGATTTGGAGAACGACCCGACAAAGATCACGTTGCCCAAGGCCGTCATGGCTTTCATGGCCTTGGGCCGCTCCGGCGTCCACAACAGGTCCGAGTAGCATTCATCCTCTACGATCGGGATGGCGTGGTTGGCGGCAATGGCCAGGATGTCCGCCCGGCGTTGCGGGCCCATGATGGCACCGGTCGGGTTCTGCACGGTCGGGATCGTGTAGATGTATTTCGGCCGCACGCCGTTTGCCTTCAGGTTGGAGATGGCGGCCTCGAGCGCGTCGGGTTGCAGGCCTTCTTTGTCCAGGGCAACGCCTACGAGGTTGGCTCCATGCCGCGTGAAGCGGGAGATGGCGCCGCCATAGCTTGCCTGTTCCATGAGAATGGTATCGCCAGGTGCCACCAGGACCTGGTTGATCAGATCTAGCCCTTGGTTTGAACCTGACGTGATCAAGATCTCGTCCGTACTGCACGTGATCCCGGCCTGCCGATGGAGCTTCTTGGCAAGGAATTGACGCAGACCGATATAACCGAGCGGGCCGCTGTTGAGGCCGTAGGTTGCGAGCGTGGCCCCCTCGCGCATGAGCACGGACGCGGCCGCGTCAATGAGCCCGTCCACGGGTGTGGTCGCAGCGTCGTTGTGGCCGCCGACGAAGTTGAACGCGGGAAAGCCGCTGTATCTCACAGCGGCCGGCGGCAGGTTCGGGCGCAGAAGGGGGGCGAAGTCAAAGGCCGTGCGTGACATGAGGGCTCACCGATGTGGGTTCAGTTATCCCGGGTGGATTGTCGCCGCCTATCATTGAGTGGCCTCGCTTGGGACGCAAGCCTAAGAGCGTGCCGATCTAGCAAAGCCCGGGACCCAACATGATTGAGCAGCGTCTGGCGGCATGAGTTGGATTCACGAAGCTAGGGCCGATCGGTCCTTGGTCCGAGCCAGCATCGCGTCTGGGCCAAAAATGCCCGCATCGACCGGCCTGCTGCCACTGTAACCGCGGCACGCGCGCCATGGCCGCATGCGCCACGCGAAGAGCTGCCCGGCACCTTTGACCCCGTGAGTTCCAGATCTATCATCTTGCTCGACCGGCAGACGTGGCATGCCAAGCGACGACCAATCGTTCGTCAAAATTGCAATCAGTTTGGCATACGCCCCGCGCATTGATAGTCTCCCGGTCATGGCGGCGCTCGAATTCGGCCGCGAAGCTCAGGGAGAACTTGGATGGCGGTTGCACAAGCAGGGGTCCGCAAGCCGATCCCCTTCGACGTCCACCACCTCGATACGCTCTTGGACGAAGCCGGCATCGACGTGCTTGTCGCCACCTCCAAGCACAACGTGCAGTATCTCCTCGGTGACTACAAGTTCTTCTTCTTCGAGGCCATGGATGCGATCGGCGTCAATCGTTACCTGCCGGCTGTTATCTACCAGAAGGGTAAGCCCGAGGCCGCGGCCTATGTCGGCAATAGCATGGAGGCTTACGAGAAGGAGCTCGGCAAGTTCTGGCCACAAAGCCTCTATCTCTCCACGTGGTCCGGACCGCAGACGATGCAGCGTGCGGTCGAGCACATTGGCAAGCTCGGCCCCGGGGTGCGCCGCGTCGGCATCGAAGCCGCATTTCTCCCCGTCGATGCAGAAAAAGAACTGCGGGGAGGGTTGTCGAACGTCGACTTTGTCGATGCGTACTTTGCGCTCGAACGGCTGCGCGCTGTGAAGTCACCCCACGAGATTGAGTTCCTCAAGCTCGCCTCGGAGCGTGTGGTGGAGAGCATGAACGTCGCGTTCGGCCAGTGCGCGCCGGGCAAGACCAAGCAGGAAATCGCCGAGACCCTGCGCGTGGAGGAAGTGAAGCGCGGGCTCGCCTTCGACTATTGCCTGATCGCGGCCGGAGCCAGTCTCAATCGCGCACCCTCCGCGCAGAAGTTGGCCCACGGCGATGTCGTCTCGATCGACTCTGGCGGCAACTATCACGGCTACATCGGCGACCTCGCCCGCATGGGCGTTGTCGGCAACATGCCGGATGCCGAGTTGGAGGACCTGCTCGCTTTCGTTGAAGAGGTGCAGATGGCCTCCCGCAGGCCCATCCGGAGCGGCGCCATGGGCGCCTCCATCTGCGCAGTGGGCGACAAACTCATCGCTGCGTCCCCGCACCAAGCCTACACACATTTCATGGCGCACGGCATGGGCCTCGTCAGCCACGAGGCGCCGCGGCTCATGGATGGCGGCCCGGTACCCTATCCCGGTTACGATATGAACCGTCCACTTGAGAGCGGTATGGTGCTGTCGATCGAGACCACGATGAACCATCCCAGACGCGGCCTGGTGAAGATCGAGGACACCGTCTTGGTCACCGAGGCTGGCTGCCAAGGTCTTGGTGACGGCGTGCGCGGATGGCAGCACACGGCCGGCTGAGGCCTCAGGCGGCTTGCTCGTTGCCGCGCACGGGCGGCCCGTGGCCTCTTTCCTCGATTGATGGCTGCAAACGCGGGTGCGGCGTCGAAGATCCTCGCATCGTTGAAGCTAAAATGCCTTATAGCCAGCGTTCGGCACCGCCAGCGCGTGGGCGAGCACGGTCGGTTGATTTGGGGATCCATCGAGCCGGAGGGCGTGCTCTGCAAAGAGGTCTACGCCTGCAGGAAGGATAACCCCCCTCTGAGCAGAGCGGACGAAGATATGGCGGTATGTGCTCTGGGCAAGATCGAACCAATTGGGATCATCGAACGTGCCGCCGCATAGCCCTAAGATGTCCGGAAAGCGCTCCAAGTCCAGGCAGAGCGTCGTCGCGCACCTGTCGCAGAAATTGAGAGTGACGCGCTTGCCGCTCGAGTCGGAGCGATGCTCGTAGGCCTTGGCGCGAACGCCTTCGAAGACGACATCCTGTTTGCGAAAGATGGGCTCGACCAGATACGAAGAGCCGGTGAACCGCTGGCAAAAGCGGCAATGGCAGATCGTGACGCGCAGTGGATCTCCGAGCGTCTTGTAGCGGACGTCGCCACAC
>JAMXLN010000356.1 GCA_024281145.1 Hyphomicrobiaceae bacterium
GGCGGAGGCCAAGAGGCATAGGTACGTATTGATCCCCGAGCCCGCCAAGGGCGAGCGGGGTGAGGTCACGACGGGACGCCACGCCTTCCAACGCTTTTTCCTCACCACGCACGGGCGGCCCGCGCACTCCGGGTGGACCAACAGGGATGGCCGCTCGGCCGTGCGCGTCATGGCGCAGATCGTGGAGGAGCTCGAGGGCCGCTCCGATTTTGACCATGGACCTACTTATGCCGTCAGCGTCATCCATGGCGGCCAGTGGGTGAACTGCGTTCCGATGACGTGCACAGCGCAGGCGCTATGCGTTGCCCGCGACATGGCCACCTTCGATAAGATCGGCCGGGTGATGGACGGACTTGTCGGTGAGCGTTCAGATGTGCGCATCGAGGTCGAACGTGGGCCCGTGAGGCCCTTGTGGACGGCACACGCCGCTACCATGGGACTCTACGAGCGCGCTCGGCGGATCGCAGGCGAACTCGGATTCGATCTACCACATGGTCAACACGGTGGCGGGTCGGACGGCAACTTCACTGGGGCGATGGGCGTGGCTACTCTGGATGGCCTCGGCCTGATCGGAGGCGGCGCGCACACGCACGAGGAGCACATTCTCGTCTCCTCGCTGGTGCCACGGGCAACCCTGTTGGCAAGGCTTATCGCCGAACTGGAATGATCGCGCGATAAGTCCCCTGCAAGAGAAAACTGGGCTGAGCCGCGGCTTGCGCCTCGCGCTTGAAGGTTTCGGAGCTCGAGGCGTGGTGGGCAGATGGCCGCCTCCGCGGGGAATGATCGGGAAAAGTGCGGCGGCAATGGACAGCTAAGCAATTGCCCAGGCGATTGCATTGCTCAGAAGGGTCGTGAATGCGCCCGATTCCCAAGGCCCTCGGAACGTCGCCGGCAGCTCACTGCCCACACCGGTGCTCCGGCCCATGCGCGAGTACGGGTTGTGACAATGGCCGAGCGCCAGGTAGGTCACACCGCCGTCCCCGACCGGCCGCGTGTAGCCGAGCACGCGGGTCTTGCCATCGGATTGCAGGGAGGTGTCGCTGCCGTAGAGCTTCTCGACCACCGGCCAGCTGCCCTTCGCGCCGTAATCCGCCGTCAACAGGACTTGCGCTGAGGCGAGGTTCCGAACCTCGATGAAGTAGGGCTCGTCCTCGACTTCGAACGACTTGGTCAACCCCCGCGTGACCGGGTGCTCCGCATCGCGCACATCGACGCGGAACCGGCATGCCGGCGGGTGCGTCAGGAACATGCTGCCGAGCAATTCATGATGTTCGGTCCGCACGGTGCGGCGCTGCGCCAGGCCTTCGACGCGCTCGGCACGCCCGCCGCTGGTGCCGTGGAGTGCCAGCCAATGGCCACCGGACTCCAGCCAGGATTTCAGTCGGGCGCATTGCTCGGCCACGGGGTAGGGACCGGCGACGTAGGTGACGAGGAGCCGGCTCACGGGCAGCCACTTCTCCATGTCGGCAAAGTCGTTGGCCACGGAAGCTGGGATTTGCCTCTCGTCCAGCAGCGTGAGAAGCCGCAGGCGAGCATAGTCGTGGTCGTGGCCGGCGCTGGAGCCCGGCGGAAAGCCGCCGGCAACAAGGTGCGCGCGGGGATAGACAATGTTGGCCATGTGGTGCCTCGCTTCGGCTCAATGTCCGATGCTATCGAGGAACGGGCCGCCGCGTCCATCCGCCGCCCCGCTCCATCGCAGCATAAGTGTCCTACTCTTCCGCACGAAGCGTGCAAATTTAGCCCTGGCACCCAGCTGGCGACTTCCGCGCGGCACAACTCAGTGGGCTCTGCGCGGGATTTCTGGCGTGCGCCCGCAGCCTTCGTCCTTTCGCTTCCTTGGCACTGGCACTCAAGACCCTGAGAATGACGTACTCAATCGTCACATCGTTTCGTGGCATCCAGCAGGAAGCGCGGGGGTCGGGGTTGTCGGCGCGTGAGCGGGCGCCCTTAGGCAAGCGCTGACAGTAAGGCCACGTGCGCGACAACCCGCACGCGCAGAAATGGCAACAACGGGAACCCCACGCAAAACGACGCTGCCGTTGCGACGAATGGAAGTTCACCGTTTCGGTGAGTAGCGCCCTCGAGCGCCCAGCAGCCACGTTCGGAGGTGGGCGCGTCGGAGAGGCTCACGCTCGCATAATCTTGCCTCCACCGTCGCACCAGCCACGGCGGATGCTCGCAACATCAGGCGCCCCTACGGAAAACGTTGTCGTGGGCCCCGTGCCCGTCACGTGCCCGTCACATGTCAGTCACGTACCCAGTCACGTGCCCCTAATGGCCCGACAGGTACGCCGAAGCGCGATAAACAACGGTGCGCTGATGCCGGGATGCAACAGAACTAATGGTGCGCCGTGCTGCAAGTGCTCAGCAAGGTGGCACACTGTTCCGCCGCTTGGCGCCGTGCAAAGGCCGACGAACGCCAACCTTGCACTTGATCCCGGCCCTAACTCCCAATCTTCGTTTAGCCCGACCGGAGGTCCGCTTGATTTGGGAGTTGACCGTTTGGTGTCAACTTGTCGACGACGCCTGGTAGATATTTTGACAAGAGTGCAAGGAGTTCATCCTGTGGCGCACCCGTTTGCTGGGAGAGATTGTTGACGGTGTTCTGGCCCATGGCTTGGCGAAGGTCGGTCGGAGAGATCGGCTGGTTTTGCCCGGGACCGATCCAGGAATTGATGATTTCGCCAAAGCCATTCTGCTGGAACTGACGCAAGAGCGCGTCTAGCCCACTTGAGCTCTGTTGTTCGGGAGATGCGGGGGCGGCAGCCTGCCCACCCGGCATCTGTCCCTGCTTGGGCGCCAATAGTTCCTGCAACGCTGCCGAGATTTGCGAGAACTGATTCTGCTGAGGCGCAACTTGAGGAGACTGGCTTTGAACAGGCGGAGCCTTGGCTCCCAGGGCCGCACTGATCACTTCATCGAGAAATCCCATTCGGAAGTCCTCCTGCAAACAATGAGACACGCAGTTGCCCGATGCGGGCTGCTGCCTGATTCTGTCCGCCGTGCGGGCCGACTTAAATCAGTAAAAACCCTGAGCAGCTTCCCGGCGCGGACCGTCTTCCCGCTCAGGTCCCGTTATGGACCGCCGGTTCCGCCACAGCCCAAGATTTCCGCGCGGGTCGACCGACGGCCGATCTCCTCGATCGTCCTTTGCCCCTCTGCCCACCTCGCACCGGCGAGCTCTCGCACGATCAACGTCACGAGCCCGGCGCTAGTCCATGATAGCTTGATAGGCAAGCACGCGCAGCTCGCGGCGGATGGGATAGGTGGAGGAGGGCGTTAGCTGCGTCATCATGACGACCGCCAATTCCTCCTGCGGATCAACCCAGAACGCGGTCGAAGCCATGCCCCCCCATGCATATTCGCCGCGCGAACCGACAATCTGGGCCTTGGCGGGATCGAGCATGACCGAGAAGCCAAGGCCAAAGCCGATGCCGTGGTAATTTGATTCCGCGAAGCGTGGCTGCCCCATGGCGGCCATGTCGCCGTTGAGGTGGTTCGTCGTCATCAGCTCGACGGTCTTGCGCCCCAACAGCTGCGTGGAACCACAAGCGCCCCGGTTGAGCAGCATGAGGCAAAATCGCATGTAGTCACGCGCCGTGCCGACCAAACCTCCCCCACCCGATGGCGCTTTCGGCGGTTGCAAGAAGCTGCTGGCTTGCGGATCCTCGAGCAGCCGTGGCCGGCCATCGGGTCCCCTCTCATAGTTGGCCGCGAAGCGATTGACTTTGTCCGACGGGACATAAAATTCGGTGTCGACCATCTCGAGCGGGCGCATGAGACGCTCGCGCAAGAATTCGTCGAAAGGTCGACCGGAGATGACAGCCACCAGATGGCCGAGCACATCAAAGGAGATCGAGTAATTCCACTGCGTGCCGGGTTGGGCGATGAGCGGCACCTTCGCAACCCGCCCCACGACGTCGGCAAGCGGCTCAAGCGAACCCGGCAGCTCGAGCTTTTGCGCCCGGTAAATGGCATCGACTGGAGTTGCCTGCATGAACGCATAGGTGAGCCCGGATGTGTGCGTGAGAAGATCCCGGAAAGTGATGTCGCGCAGCGCCGGCTCTGTCATGACCGCGCCGTACCCACCGCCGGTGAACACGCGTTGGTGCGCGAACTCCGGCACGTATCGCGTGATCGCATCATCAAGTTGGAACCGGCCCTCTTCGTAAAGCATCATGATGGCGACTGCCGTTAGCGGCTTGGTCATGGAATAGAGGCGATAGATGGTCTCGGGCGTGGCATCAGCCTTGCGCGCCAGATCACGCTTCCCATGCCAGCGATGAAAGACGCTGTGCCCTCGCCGATTGATCAGCACCTCGATACCGGCAAGCCGCTCACCCGAAACCTGGCGCCGCATCCAGTCCTCGATGCGCTCGATCCGCTTGGAGCAGAGACCCACGTCCTGCGGTTTGCCGGTGGCAATCTCGTCCATGAGAGCGCTCCTCGGTGCACGATCACGTCGCAAACACTGAATGTGCACCCATGGGGCAGGCTTCAGCAAGACGCGCTGGGCTTGCCGTGGTTGCGAGCGTGACGCGCGAGCAGACCGCGCCCGTCCGCCGCGCTGCGCCAATTCTCCCGCGCCAGCTTTGGCCTTGGCTCGTCAGTAGGGTTCGCGCGTGAAGATGAACGTCGTGCCGGTCACGATCGGGGCACTGGCGCCGACAAACGACACGTTGACATCCTTGATCTGACGAGCACCGGCGCGCCCAGAGGCCTGCAGTGCGCCCTCGATGATGTGCCACAGCCCGTGAATGCGGCCCGTCCCTAGGCTGCCGCCAAACGTGTTGAGCGGCAGCTCACCGTCAAGCCCGATGCGACCGCCCTGGATGAAGTCGAGGGCTTCACCCCTCTTGCAGAAGCCGTAGGATTCAAGGCCATAAATCACCGAGGCCGAGAAGCCGTCATAGATTTGGGCGACGTCAACATCCTTCGGCGAAAAGCCCGAGCGTTCCCAGGTGAGTTTGGCGGAGCTCGCCCCGCCCTCCATGTAGTCGGCAAGGCTGCCGATGCGGCCCGCCACCTCGAAATGCAGGCGCTGGCCATAGCCGGCAAGGTAGGCCGGCTTCGGCTGCAAGTCCCGCGCCCGCTCAGCTGTCGTCAGCACGACGGCAACCGCACCCTGCACCGGAATGTCGCAGTCGTAGAGACAGAACGGATAGGCCACCATGCGCGCGTTGAAATAATCCTCTCGCGTCAGTGGCGTGCCATAGAAGAAGGCGTGAGGGTTGTGCTGGGTGTGCTGGCGTTGGGTGAGCGCCAGGGTGACCATCTTCTCGCGCGCCTGGTTGTGGCGCTCGAGGTAGCGCGTGTAGGCCACCGCCATGTGCTGACCTGGGCCACCAAAGCCAAAGGGCCCGGTGAACTGGCTCGCGCCGGCCGCCTGCGCCCCCGGCAGGTTCTGGTAGGTGCCCTTCGGGTTGTGCATCGCCCGCCAGACCACAGCATACTTGCACACGCCAGCGAGCAGTGCGTTGGCCGCCTGTTGCACGGCGCCGCCGATATTGTTGCTGCCGACCTGCATGTGCCAGGTGAGATTTGGCAGCTTCAGCATCGCCATCATGCAATTGACCGAGACGATGGAGATGCCGTCCACCTCGGCGTGGCCTGTGGCTGGCAGCTCAGGATAGGTTGAGAGGCCGTCGATATCCCCCATCTCCAAACCCGAGGCGGCGACGGCACCTCGCACAGCCTCCAGCGCGTGGGCTGCCAGCGGCACATCGGCCGAGCGCGTCACCTTCGAGTAGCCGACGCCCGAGAGGGCGATCTTGCAGCGGTTCTCCCACTTGGGCACAGGACGATCCTCAACCAGTCGTTGCTGTCGACGACGCTGCCAGCTTGAACTGCGGCAGCGTAATGTCGTCGTTGAGCTTCTCAAACACGACTTCCACGCGGCGGCCGACCTTGGCCTCCGTGTAGGGGGCGCCCAACAGATTGCCAGCCATCAGCGCGCCCGGCGCATCGTCGAGCTCGACGATGATGGAGGCATAGGGCACAGCGGGTGCGAAGCGCCTGTCGCCGGTGTGATACATGATGGTGTAGGCATAGATCGAGCCCACGCCGCGGACGGCCTCGAACTTCAAGTCGACGCTGACGCACTTCACGCAGGTCGCGTACGGCGGATGCTGGAAGCTGTGGCAGCTCTGGCAGCGCTGCAGCTCCAGCGAGCCGCGCCTCGCCGCCTCCCAGAACGGCCTTGTCCACTCGTTGGGGACCGGCACGGGTCGCGTCACCTGGCTCCAATCGCTCATCGTTTAGTCCCTCGTCGCAGGCTTGGGCGGGATCCCCCAGCGAGGCCCTAAAACACGCCCTCGTCGGCCAGCTCCTTGATTTCGGCCCTCGTCATGCCGAGCAGCTCGCCGTACACATACTCGTTGTCCTCGCCATAGCAGGGCGCGCCGCGGTCGACGCGGCCGCCGGCATAGGCCGGGCTCTCCGAGAGTTTGACCGGCACCTCCGCGACCGGCCAGCGACCGATCTTGGTGCCCGTCACCTCGGTCAACCATCCGAGCGCCCGAAGTTGCGGATCAACGTCGCAGCGCTCCTCGGTCGTCTGGCAGACCCCGGCCGGCACTCCCGCCCGCTGCAGCGCGATCATCAGCTCGCGGGCGTCGTGACCCCGCGTCCAGTCTCCGACCAGATGATCGAGCGCATCTTGATTGGACACACGGCCGGCAAGTGTCTGAAAGCGCGGATCGGTTGCCCACTCCGGTTTCTCGGCCACTCTTGTTATGGCGCGCCACTCGTCTTCTCTGAAGCAGGCGATCGCGAGCCAACGGTCCTCACCGGCGCACGGATAGGCCCCGTGCGGCGCCGCCGGCTTCAGGGGCGAGCGATTGCCGGTGCGGGACCAGACGCGGCCGTTGGCCGACCAATCGAGGATGGCCGTGCCGCAGATGAAGAGGCCGACCTCCGTTTGCGACGCATCGATCCACTGGCCCTCGCCGGTGCGCGCGCGATGAAACAAAGCGCTCAGCATGGCAAGCGAAAAGCTGTAGGCCCCCATCCAGTCGAGGTAGCTGTAGCCCCAGCCCGCGGGCATCGCGGGCTCGGGCAAGCCCGACATCTCCGACAGCCCCGCGAAGGAGTTGGCGATTGGTCCGACCGTGCGAAAGCGACCATAGGTGCCCTGCGCGCCCATGCCCGATTGCTGCACGTAGATGATGTTGGGCTTGATCTCGCGCAGGGTCTGGTACCCGAGGCCCCAATTGTCGAGCACTCCGGGAGAGAAGCCCTCTGCGACGATGTCGGAGATGGCGACCAGTCGCTTCGCGATCGCGAGACCCTTGGGATGGCGAACGTTGAGCGAGAGGCCACGCTTGCCGGGATTCTTGTTGTTGAACTGGCCGCCCATGTCGGGATCGGTCACGCCCTTGAGCGGGGCGGTGGCCTTCATGCGCGCCTCGCGCCCGCCGATCGGTGCCATGGCGGCGAGCCGCGTGTCGGGATGGCTCTTGAGCTCAACCTTGAGGCATTCGGCGCCGAACGAGGCCAGGAAGCGCGTGCCGCCCGCCGATGCCAGGAACCACGTGAAATCGAGCACGCGAATGCCATCGAGCGCGAACGGCCTGCCACGAGCGGACACGGCCCCGGCGTGCCCCGGCATGGCTGCCGGCTCGATCACTGGCGCGCCGCGCGGTGTCGGACGATCGATCGTGGCGGCGTCCTCGTTGAGGCGTGGCGCGCGTCGGCCCGCCGTCCAGCCGGTCGCCGTGCCAATCCACTTCGACGTCGGATAGCGGAACGACGTGCCAAGCTCGGGATGCTCCACATCCCTGACGCTGCCCCGCTTGATCCAGTGGGGGTCGAGTGCGTTCTCGTGTGGCTTGCGCAGGGGCGCCCACAACATTCCCGACTGTTGGGCCTCGCGCCAGGGGATGTTCTCATAGGTGAACGCGCGCACGAAGCGTGTCACGGCCTCCATCGCCTGGTCGCGACTGGCCTTGTCGGGTGCGGTGCCCGGCACGAAGCGGCCGACACGCGCCGTTTTTGCGGTCTCTTTATCGAGTCCCGGCTCGATGCCGTACTTTTCCATGAGAGCGATCAGCTTCTCGCCGTCGTCCGGCCGATTGCCGAGATTGGCCATCACCCAGCGGCCGTCCTTGGTATGCGCGATCGTCGGATGCGGAGACACGCTCTCGCGCGCGTGCCGGCAGGTTTGCCGGAAGATCGGGGCCCGCCGCATGATCCAGGTCATCAAGTCGACCTCGGTGCACTTGGACACGGCCTCGTGCACGGCGCAGGACACGTGCTGGCCCTTGCCCGTGCGGTGGCGGAACATGAGCGCGGCCAGGATCGCCATGCTCATCTGCTCGCCGGCGACGTGATACGCGTGCCACATCTGAGGTGCGATTGGCGGCAGGTCATACCTGCCACCAGGCGCTGGGTCGTAGCCGCAGTTCATCATCACGCCGCCGAGCGCCAGATGAACGAGATCGCTGCCCTTGAAGTCGCTCCACGGTCCCTCATCGCCGAAGGGCGTGATGCGAGCATGGATGAGCCTTGGGTACTCCCTGGCGAGCGCGTCCTTGCCGAGGCTGATTGCGTCGAGCCTACCCTTCGGCATCGACTCAAGCAGGACGTCGGCCCCAGTCAGAAGCGACCGCAGCTTGTTGCGGTCCGCCTCCCCGTCCAAATCGAGAACGACGGAGCGTTTGGCCCGGTTGTACTGCCAGAAGAACAACGAGCCTTCTGGGTCTGGCTGGTCCTGGTAGAACGGTCCGATGGAGCGCGTCGGACTGCCGCCTGGCGGCTCGACCTTGATGACATCGGCCCCAAGTCCCGCAAGCGTCAGGCCGCAATATTCCGCCTGCTCGTCCGCCATCTCGATGACGCAGATGCCCGTGAGCGATCCAGGCTGCGCCGCAGGCGCGCCGGTCAGGACGGCGTCAGCTGGTGTCGCTCGCAGATCCATCGTCATCCTCACAAACAGCTATCATGGCGCGCTTGGCATGCGCCAACGTCACGGTAGGGGCGCCATCGCGCGCAGGCAACACCACTCCAAGGCATAGCTGTCTTCCTTCGGCGCCCACGTCGCGACAGCCGTTCGCGCGCTTCGCTTGCTGGTGAAGCCGAGGCGCTGATAACAATTGCTGAGGTGCGGCCGGCTGCCCATCACCGGCAATGGCCAGTGGGCAGCTCGACGCCCAAAGGAGGATTGCATGAGCGAGACGATCAAGACCTGGCGCGCTGAACCACTGACGTGGGGGCATGGTCCGCGTCTCTTCGAGATGTTCCTCGAGCCGACCTGCCCGTTTTCAGCACGGGCTTTTGGCAAACTCGATGAGACGCTGGCGGGGGCGGGATCGGACAGGGTAAGCATCGCGATCCGCCTGCACTCGCAGCCCTGGCACATGTATTCCGGCGTGATCGTCCGCTGCATTCTGGCCGCTTCCACATTGCCGACCGGCAAAGAAGCGGCAAAAGCGGTGCTCGCGGCCGTTGCCGCACGCCGTGAGGAGTTTGAATTCACCAAACATTGCAGCGGCCCGAACATGGACGCCACGCCGAAAGACATTATCGCCCGCCTTGAAAACTACAGCGGATTGCAGCTGGCCGACGCCTTTGCCATTTCGAACCTCGATCGCGAAATCAAATGGCACACCAAATATGCGCGACAGAACGGCATTCACGTGTCGCCGACCTTCATGATCGATGGTCTGGTGCAGCCCGATATGGCGAGCGGCGACAACGTGTCCGCCTGGATATCTCGCCTGTCGGCAAATTAGGCGCGCCCGCTAACGCCGCCAACAAGGCACCGCAGCGCATGGTCGACCAACCCTCAAGCGAGCCCATTCAGCGGAGCATCGATAAGGTGGTCTCGATCAACAGCCGGGCGTCGACGAGGGCATCACTGACCCGATTGCGATCGCGCACGAGCTGGGTTTCGAGCTGCCAGCGCTCTGGCCCTCCCGGCGTGCCCGCAAGCCGTGCCACGTCAAAGAGGCAAGGGATCACCGTCGATTGCGGCGTATAGGAGAAGGTGTCGTGGCCGTAGGTGCCCTTGACGGTGCTGGCGATCGGTAGCAGCACGCGGCTCAGGCGCTTGATGCAGGTGTTGAGGAGCTCGGCCGGCGCTGCGTCCCGCGCCGCGCTCGTGCGATAGATCCCATTCCAGCGCTTGGCCTCGCTGTCCAATTGCCGCGCCGCCGTCTCGAACGCGTCGGCATGGGCCATGAGGGTGTCGACCCCGACCGCGCTGCCCACTGCGGCGAGCTCACCGATGCGCCCCTTGAACTGAAGGGCGACGCCAACGAATTCGAACGGGAGCACCGGTGCCGTGCAAAGCTCCCAAAGGTAGGCCGCGTAGATGCGGATGTGATCGGCCATCCACTCCCAATCGATCTTGTCGAAGGTCGACTCCAGCGAATGGTGCCACCAGCCACAGGTGGCGTTGGCACTGGCCTGCAACTCTTCGGGCGTGAACCCGCCCTCCGCCCAGAAGGTCGGCACGCCAAGGCCGAAGAACGAGGAGTCGCCGATCTTCGGCGCCCGATGCCATTCCCGGACGCGGTTTCCACCCAGCATGCGCGCCTCGACCCCCTCGTGAAATCGGCGCAGCTCTGGGGTCGAATGCGCCGACCAGCGCGTCGTCCCGAGCATCGCCGGCTGGTCGATCATCATGTAGGCAACGCCGTGCTTGCGCACGCGGTCCCAATT
>JAMXLN010000357.1 GCA_024281145.1 Hyphomicrobiaceae bacterium
CGTCCCCATGATGCCCTTGCCGAACGGTTCAAGCATCATCACGCGCTCACGGCGCGCCATCACGACGCGCCCAATGCCGACCATCTTCTTCTTTTTCATGGCATCGCGGATCACTGCGAAGGCTTCCATGCCGACCTTGTCTTCGGGGGCGAGATAGTACGGAGTGTCGCGATAGCGATCGTCGATCGACGCTTTTGGTACAAACTTCTCAATCTCAACGGTATGCGTGCTCTCGATGGCAATCTCGGCAAGTTCCTCATCTTCGACCATCACGTACTGATCCTTGCCGACCGCATAACCCTTGATCTGCCCGTCGCTCTCAACGGCGTCACCCGTCACACTGTCGACCATCTGCCGCTTGAGGCGATTGCCCGTCGCTCGGTTCAGTGTGTTGAACCGAACCTTCTCGGACGACGAGGTGGCGGGATAGATGGCGATCGACGCGGAGACCAGAGAGAGCTTGAGGTAGCCCTTCCAATTGGATCGGGGTGCCATAGCTAGACCTGTAACGCGAGACAGACGCCAGATATTGATGGCGGAACGACGCGTTACGTCAACCCAAGTTGCTCCCGCAACGGGAAAAACACGTTAAGACGGGCTTCTACCGCGCGCGCACGCATGACCCATCAATCAGCGGCCAGCCGTAGCGCGCTGCGACTTTTGCGGTCTCCAAGGCAGCCACACGTGCATGGAGGTCGAGTTGCATGAGCCCATGGTAGGCACCGCCGGCAACGCGGTAGGCCCCACACGTCTCACAACCAACGACCACCCCGTCGAGGGTATGGGGCGTCAGGTTTTGCGCCTCGCGCGCACAGACGGGACACTGCATAGGCCGCCTCATTGGCATATTGTATGCCAACTACTAACAGAATCGCGCGCGGTGGCTAGTCACAGTGACGTGATATTGCATTGGCATAACGGGTCCAGCGCCGTGCGCCTTAGGCCTCGAGGTCCCCAGCCCCTTGGGCGACGCGTGCACGGGGGTGCAGACGAGGCAACAGAGGTCCCCCCCCCCCGCGCGCCCCAAGTTGATGTTGGTGACCAGCTTTGCGACCATTCGCACTGAGGTTTTCCGCGACGTCGACGCGTTGAAGAAAGCCGCACTGGCGCGGACGGCGCTCGACTAATCGCTTGCGCAACGACGAGCTCTGATTTCCACAAGCATTTAAGAGCGCTTGCGGAGTTGGCAGTTTGCCGCCGGTCGCTTTGCTCTCCTCTCGCTCCTTGAGCGCCTGGAGAGCGGGGCTCCAGCACATTTTGCTCACCGGAATGCGCAATGCTCGGGCCAACCGCAAGGCGCTCGTGCTCTGGTGGGCCAATCACAAAGCGCGTGGCGACGGCGCAAGGATGGTCTTCGGGCCGGGCCATTCAAGCCCGTGATGATGTGCAAACTCAAAACCCGCAGCCACGCAAACGGCTGCTCGCGTGGCCGCTGAATGCCCCGACTCGACCAGACCCGGATCTCCGGCCCGGTCTCCCGAGCTCAGCCCAGTCGCCCGTGTACAAACGCGATGATGCGCTGCATGGCGAGCGGAGCCGCCTTGGAAGCGGGATTGCGAATAAAACCTTCGGCTTCGCCCTCGTAGAGCGCGAGCTCGACCTCGCCACCACGCCTGCGGTAGCTTGCCACGAAGTGCTCGAGATGCGCCTTGGGGTGCACAACGTCGTTCGCCCCCTGCACATAGAGAACCGGCGGCATTGCAACGGCTTCGCCGCGATCCAGGATGCCGACCGGATTGCCTTCCTCCATGGCTTCTTCGCTACCCCAAAACTTAATGTGCGATGGGATGACGCGATCGATCTGTTCGGGGTATGTGCCGCCCGCGGCCTGCAAGCGTTTGGCGTGGTGAAAGCGGCGGAGCGGATCGATCACCGGCCAGACCAGTACGGCAGCCGCCACGCTAGCGTCGACGCCGACCGAGCCCGCGAGCGGGATCGCTGCATAGCGCGCGTCACGGGGGCGCATGGCCGCAAGCATGGCTTGATGGCCGCCACTCGAGATGCCGATCATCCCGACCCGGTCGGCTCTCACTTTCAGCTCGCGAGCGCGCGCCTTAAGCCAACGCGTTGCATAGTTGATGTCGGCAAGTGAGGCTGGATACCCGGCGGCGGGCGGCATGCGAAAGTCGAGCGCAGCAACCACGACACCGCTTTTCGCCAGCGCTTCATTGAACATCGTATCGCCCGTGCGGTCTTGGTTGCACCAGGCACCACCATGGAGGTCAATCATCAGCGGGTATGGCCCCGCACCCTTCGGCTTGAACAAGCGCAAGAGCAGCGGGCTGCCGCCGTGATTGAGATATTCAATGTCGTCAACCGTAAACTCATGCGCGTTAAGCGACGGACTGGGCTTGGCGGCTGCGCTGGTGGCTGGCATGGGTGTGTCCTCCGCGAAAGCATGATGACAGGAAGGCCAGCGCACCAGAGATTGCCGGCCGCAGCAAGAGCTTGGCACGCACGCGCAGCAACGGAAAGGGCCCCCAGCACTTTCCTCAGCGTCCGATCAACGTCATGCCAGCTCGTCCAGCTTTGGACAGAACCACTTTTACCGCCCGATGCGGGCGCGTTGAGCGTCGCCGCAAACGCCACGGATGGTGATCCCGCAAGACTTGGGCTCATGACATCCGACGGGTTCGAAGCCTTGGCACTCGCGCTCGGAGTAGATCCTCCA
The DNA here is from genome assembly GCA_024281145.1 of Hyphomicrobiaceae bacterium. Taxonomy (GTDB): domain Bacteria; phylum Pseudomonadota; class Alphaproteobacteria; order Rhizobiales; family Hyphomicrobiaceae; genus AWTP1-13. Next base: position 2,672 of record JAMXLN010000357.1, read on the forward strand.
CCTCCCAAGACTGATCAACGCGTGACAATCGGCGCCCGGCCATGACAACCTCGGCAGACCGCATCCAGCGGAGGGGGTCCGGGAAGCGCATGGAGAGCACCAAATGCACATAAATTTGCAAGGAAAGCGGGTGGTCGTCGCCGGTGGCAGCCGGGGTATCGGGCGCTCGATTGCGCTCGGCTTTGCCGCAGCAGGTGCCGGCGTATCCATCTGCGCGCGCGGACGCGCGGCGCTCGATGCAACCTCGGCCGAGATCGCCGCCCACGGCGTAAAGCTACATAGCGCTGTGTGCGACTTGGCCGACAAGGATGCGATCGCAACCTACATCGCCGCCGCTGCAGATTCGTTGGGAGGCATCGATGTCCTCGTCAACAACGCCTCCGGATTTGGCTCTTCAGATGACGAAACCGGCTGGGCCAAGGGTCTGAGCGTAGACCTAATGGCGACGGTGCGCGCTTCACAAGCTGCAACACCTTTCATCGAGCAGAGCGGCGGAGGCGCCATTCTAAATATCTCCTCCATTTCAGGTTACCGCGCCAGCGCACGCACACCCTCCTATGCAGCGGTGAAGGCAGCCCTCATCAACTACACCATGTCGCAGGCGTTGATGCTCGCGCCCAAGAAGATCCGCGTCAATGCCATTGCACCAGGTTCGATCGAGTTTCCGGGGGGCATATGGGCAGAACGCAAGACTGCAAATCCGCAGCTCTACCAGGCGGTCCTGCGCTCAATCCCGTGGGGCCGCCTCGGCAGACCCGAGGAGGTGGCAAACGCTGCCCTGTTTCTGTGCAGCGATGCCGGCTCGTGGGTGACGGGACAGACCCTCGCCGTCGATGGTGGACAACTGCTGGGATGACCCGTCACCAACGCCACCGGCTCAAATCATGCTCGTTATTTGAGCCGGACGGTCACCCGGTCGGCACGGCCGTGGGCGTCGATCACCGACAGCTTGTGGAATCCCGCAATCGCCGCCGGTAGCTCCGCTTCGCGGCGCATCGGGTCGGAGGGGATCGGTACTCCGTCCACGAGCCACGTTAGTGGTAATGCGCCTCCCTCTGCCTTCACCACCACACCGGTGCCATCGCCGTCCTCAGCCTCAATCTCGGAGCGGTCGGGAGGAAAGGCGATCTGCACGGCACGCTCCAAGTAGGTGTCGTTGGACGTGATCTCCTCTTCCTTGGACTCGCGAAAGCGCTTAAGGGGCGGGGGCAAGTCAGCCCCCGAGGAGACCACGAGGACGCCGCTTGGCGGTGGGGCAAGAGGCGTGCGCCGTGGGGTAACGCGAGCGAAGGCATCGAACAGGAGCGGCGCAGCTGCGGTGCGGCCGGCGAGGTTCGGCGTCGCCGTACCGTCCGGACGTCCGACCCAAACCGCGATGGTGTGGCGACCGTCGTAGCCCACCGCCCAGGCATCGCGAAAACCGTAGGACGTACCCGTCTTGTAGGCGATCTGACCGGGCTTGGCATTGGCCGGCGCCGGCGCGTTGCGCAGGACATCCGAGACATACCATGCAGCTATCGGCGACAGCAGGCGGACGCTCGGGACCGGCTGTCGGGCGGCTGCATCCTCCCGGCGGTACTGCAGCACGATCGCCTCGCCGCCGCGCGCCAGACCGGCGTAGAGCGCGGCGAGATCTGCAAGCCTGAGGCCAAGGCCTCCGAGGGCAACGGCAAGCGACGGTTCGGCCCCTTTGGGCAGGACAGGCGCGATACCGATCTGTGCAAGGCGGCCGAGGAGCTTCTGGGGACCAAGGACGTCCAACACTTTCACCGCCGGAATGTTGAGCGACTGCGCCAGGGCGGTACGGATGGTCACCGTTCCATGCCAATCCTGATCGAAATTCTTGGGCACATAAACGCCGAAGCGCGCGGGGCGATCTTCAATCAGCGTCTCGGGGTGAGCGACGCCACTCTCGAAGGCAAGCCCGTAGATGAGCGGCTTTAACGTCGAACCCGGCGAGCGCACCGCGTTTGTCATATCGACCGCGCCGCGCCGGTCCTCGTCGAGATAGCCCGGCGAGCCAACGTGGGCAATCACTTCGCCAGTCCTGTGCTCGATGGCGATCAGCGCCAGAGAAACCCGACCGCCCAGCGCGTCGCTGTGCTCGCGCGCGAGTTGCTCTAGCTTTCGTTGCAAGCTGGCATCAATGGTGAGACGGTGCACGAGCCGCGTCTTATCCTGTTCCACCTGTACATCCGCCAAGTGTGGCGCGAGCATGGGAAACTCGCGGCGCAGGTTCGGCGCTGGCTCCGCCATTGCGCGTAGGGCCTCCTCGCGCGGGATCACGCCGCGCGCGGCGGCATGAGCCAAAACGCGGTTGCGGGCGCGCCGCGCAGCTTCAGGGAAGCGATCCGGTCGCCGCAACTCTGGCGACTGCGGGAGCGCCACCAGTAGTGCCGCCTCGGCCAGCGACAACCGCCGTGGCTCCTTGCCAAAGTAAGCGAGCGAAGCGGCGCGCACGCCTTCGACGTTGCCACCGAACGGCGCCAGGCGAAGGTAAAGCGCGAGGATCGCCTGCTTGGAGAGCTTGCGTTCGATTTGTAGCGCGCGCAGGGCCTGTCGCAGTTTGCCGAGACCGGTCCGTTCGTGCTCGCCGGCGAGCAGCCGCGCCACCTGCATCGTCAGCGTCGAGCCACCGGAGACGATGCGACGATGGCGAATAAGCTGCCAACTGGCGCGGCCGAGTGCGAATGGATCCACGCCGTGGTGGGAGCGAAAACGCGCGTCCTCAAAGGCCAGCAGCATAGCAAGGTAGCGGGCATCAACCTCTTTCGCGTCCACCGGCAGCCGCCAGCGCCCATCGGGCGCCGTATAGGCCCGCAGCAGCTGATCGTGGCGATCGAGCACGGTGACGGAAAGTGCTTCAGCGCGAGCAAACGAGAGCGGCGCCATGCGCTCCCAACCGACCTTAACCGCAGCGGCGGCGGTCAAAAGGGCGGTCAAGAGAAAGAGCGCGGCGATGACAAAGGCTCGCCGCAGGACGGCGGCTGGTCCGCCCACTCCCTGACGCCTGCGCAACATTTGCGCCCTCTCCCACAAGGGTATCCCACCGGCGGGGCGAACGCCCCACCGCCCGTGCTGGCTACTCCTTAGATTTGATCTCCAGCCGACCGGACGCGGTGCGAGCGAAGCGATCCGGGCGATACATATCCTCCACCGTCGCCGCCGGATGCACGAAGGAGCCTGGCGTCACCGCGCGCACAAGATAGGCCACGGTGGCCGAGCTCACGGGATCACGATTGTCATCACCGTCGGCATTGCGCCGACCGCGGCGTCCATCCCCAGAGCCGAAGAAATCGAAGCCGGCCACGAACCGATCGTCGCGGAAATCCGTGTGCTCCGGCTTCACGGTCGTCTTGAGCCAGTCAAGCGTCTTGATGTCCCCGGAATCGACGAGGCGCGGGTTTTCGATCTCAAGGCCGGCAGGCAGGCGATCGACCACCAGTATGCGCCCGCCGGTATCGGCGGAGGCGACCTTGAGCACCGCCACCAAGCGTTCGTTCTGCTGCAACGTGGCCTGTCCACCGCTGGCGCTTGCGAGATCCACCTTCTTGCCGTCGAGTGTGTAGTAGGCTCGCTCAATGGTGAAACCCTGGGACACAGGTGGCTCCGGTGTCATCGCCGCGCCCACCACCGAAACAACGGCGTCGATCGGCGCATCGCCATCGTTGGTGATGACGAGCGCACCGTCCTTGACATTGCCAGCCGTAACGGCACGCACGAGCTGACCCTTATGTGGCGCTCCGTTCACGGTGAGCACCGCGTTGCCCGCTTCTTCTGCAAGGGCGCGCGCCGCCAGCAGCATCCAGGCCTGCTCCTGGGTCGACGTGTAGGCCTTGGCGCGATATGCCTTGGCCACGACATCCACGAGCCGTGGCACCTCGGCCTTGACGAGGCCCGTCTCGGAGGCAAGGGTGATTAGCGCCGCCCCGTCGCGCACGCCGGTCCCGTAATCACGTCGAGTGAGGCCGTCGTCCTTGTCGGCAATGGTCTTGAGCGCCGCTTGCAGCGCCTTCTCTGCGCGCGGCTTGTCGCCCAGCATCGCCAGTGCGGCGCCGAGCTGGGCTTGCGCCAACGGCGTCGAGAACCGGTCGAGGCGGGTGTCAACGTAGTAGCGCAACTCCCCGATCGGCGCACGACCGTTGCGAGCAAGTACGTAGAGAGCGTAGGCGCGCCCTTCGCCGCCCGACTCGAAGTCTTGCGCGTAACTGATGAAGTTCTGCAGTCGGTCAAGTGCCTGGCTAAAGGCCTGCGGCTTGACGACATAACCGGCTTCCTTGGCACGGGTGAGGAAGTCTGTGACATAACTCGTCAACCACATGTCACCGTCGGCGGGACCCCAGATGCCGAAGGCGCCAGAGCCGTCCTGCATGTCAAGCACGCGTGCGATGGCTCCGTCGATGCGCTCGCGTAACAGCGCGTCGCTGGCAAGCCCCATGCGCTTGGCCATGTCATTCACGTAGAGCAGCGGCAGAGCACGGCTCGTAGTTTGCTCGGCGCAGCCATAGGGGTAGCGGTCGAGCGCAGCGAGGATACCCGGAACGTCGAGCGATGCGGTGGGACCGACCGTGATGGTCGCGCGCGAACGCTGCGGAATGAGGTCCTGAAAGAGGTCGCTCGAGAGAGCGATGCTGCCACCCTTGGCTTTGAGCTGCGTCACGGTGAGGCGACGGATGTCGCCCGCCGGCACCTTCACGTCGAACGTCAGTCGGCGGTGCACATCGATGCCGTTCGGACCCGTCACCCGTACTGCAAGCGTCGTCGCGCCGACCTCAGTCGGGGTGAGTTCGAAGGCTTCGCGCTTGCGCTCGCCGGCATTGAGCGAAAGCGTCCGCTCAAAGCCCGATTGGGCACCCCCCTCACTCTCGTATTGGCCGATCACGGTGTAAGTGCCGGCCGCACCCTCCACGTTGTGAAGTGCGAGCTCGAGGCGCGCCTTGTCACCCAAGGTGAGAAAGCGCGGTGCGGAGGCGGTGAGTGCCACTGCATCACGCACGATCACATCCTTGGCAGCGGCGCCGACCTTGTCGCCGCTCCACGCCACGGCCGAGAGCCGCACCGTACCGTTGAAGTCAGGCAGCTGGAATTGGATTTGCGCTGTGCCGTCGGCGCCGACCTTGACGATGCCGGAGAAGAGGGCCAGCGTTGCCTCCACCGGCGGGCTGCCCACGACCGACATGCCGCCGGCGCCGCCATCCCCACCGGATCGCAGGGCGCCTCGCTCGGCACGCATGCCATCGATTAAACGGCCATAGACATCGCGGATTTCAGCGCCGAGCCGGCGCTGGCCGAAGAACCAATCCTGCGGCTTAGGCGTCTCAAAGCGCGTCAGGTTGAGGATACCAACATCGGTCGCCGCAACGGTGATGCGTGCCTGCTCGCCAAACATCAGGCCGGCGACCTTAACAGGGACGGTGAGCGTGGATCCCGACTTCACCCGCTCAGGCGCATCGAGGCGCACATTCAGCATGCGTGGCGTCTGATCGACGGCAAGCCATCTGAGGCCCAGCGCACGCGAGGGCATGCGCTTTGCCTTCTCGTCCATCGGCCGAAATAGCATGACCGCAACGTACGCACCGGGGCTCCAATCGTCGCTAACGCGGAGGGGTATCTCGGCTCCGCCGGCCGGCACGTCCACTTCCTGGGTGTTGGCGAGGCCGGAGCCCATGACGGCGATCAGTGCGCGTCCGGCCATCCGCGAGGCAATTTTGACGCGCGCCGTCTCGCCGGGTTTGTAAGCTGGTTTGTCGAGGGCGACGTCGAGAACCTCGGGGCTGTCGGCGGTCTCTTCCGCGTAGTAGCCGGCGCTGAACACCACGCTGGAGATGATGCCCGATCCGTCGGCCGTGCTCACCTCTAGGCGGTAGCGCCCCCAGTCCACCTTGGTTTCGATCTTGGCCGGTGTACCAGGGAGGGTGTCGGCCATGCCACTGGCGATGCGGCGCGTGTTGGTCACCGGTTCGAAGTTCCATGACCCGTCGCGGCTGTACCACTGCCAGCGATTTTCGAGCCGTCTCAACTCCCACTTGAGACCCTTCGCCTCAATGGGTGTGCCGTCGGCGCCGACCACAATCGCCTCAAAGCGCGCAACTTCGCCTTCCTCGGCCTGGCCGCCCTTGAACAGCGGCTTAATGCCAATGCGGGCCGATTTCAAATCGACGGGCAGCGTTATCGTGCGCTCGATCGTGCGCCCGCCCGACTCTCTGAGCTTCAGGATCACGTCGGCTTCGAGCGGCCGCGCCGTGCTCGGCAGCACAGGCAACACCACATGGACGTCGGCCTTGCCATTGGCATCGGTGGCGGGCAGACCCTCGAGCGGCTTGCGCACAGGTGCGACCTGCTCATCGGCGAGACCAAACTTGTAACCGGCAAAGCCCGGCACGTCGCCCTTGGCGAGCTTCACGGCAATTTCACCTTCGATGGCCAGGCCGGCGGCGGGAGGACCGTAGAGATAGCGCCCGGCAACCCTGATGGTGCCCGGCTCGCGCGGCGATAGAGCCGCGACCGCAGGCTCGAGCTTGAGGTCGAGACGCTCCGGCACGAAGTCCTCAACCAGGAATGCTGCCTGAGCGATGGCGGCCGACTTCGGGTCGATGTGGACGCGGACACGCCAGGTGCCGGTCATGGCCGAGCCGGCCAACGCCAGCGTCATGGTGCGGCCTCCCTGGCCCTGATCTGGGAGCGCCACGCGGGCGTGCTCGACACCATCCGGTCGCGAGACGATGAGCGTGACGGGAACGCTCGTCGCCTTGCCCGCATGGTCGCGCGCCAGCGTGGTGAGATGCACCTGCTCACCCGGGCGATAGACCCCGCGGTCTGTGTAGGCAAAGGCGTCAATCGGACCAGGCGGACTGCGACCCTTTACGCCGCGATCGGTGAGATCAAAGGCACCGGTTGCAAGGTCGAGAAAGGCATAGTCACCCTCGCTCGTCTCGGCCACGAGCACGGCCGGCGCCAGCCCGCCCTCGCCCGACTTTAGGCCGGCATCGAAGCGGGCATAGCCGCGGCTGTCAGTTTTTGCACTCGCCAGTATTTCGTTGTTGCGCGCGATGAGACGCACGTTGGCATTTACCACCGGCGTAGCGGCAGCAAGCGAGCGCACGAATGCGTGCATGCCGTCATCGCCATTGATCGCGGTGAGGCCGAGATCAGAGATGATGAACCATTGTGTGGCGACGTTGCGGTAACCCTCGTCCTCCCTTCTCAGCGAGGCGGAGGCAGTAAGCACATAAACGCCGGGCTGCAGTTTTGGCACGGCCTCGGCGATGGGGAAGGCGGTGGTCACATCCTCATTGAGCCGGTTCGCAACCGTGAGCTCGCCGGCATAGAGTTTGGCACCCGTCCGCTCTTTGAGAGCATTGACATCGTAGGACGATATCTGCCTGGCAAAATCTCCGCTCTGCAGGGTCTGGGCGAGGCTGCGGTCACCGATGCGGTAAACTTCGACGGTGACCTTGTCGGTGTTCACGGTGACGAGCGGGATCCCCTGCTGGCCCCGATTGGGCAGTACATAGCCCCGCGAAGAGGCGCGTACGGAGGGCGTGCGATCCTTCACGTAGACCGCGAGCTCCGCGGTCTTGGCCAACCTTTCACCAACCGCGGAGGGCAGACCATCGCGCACCTGCACCTCGTAGCGGCGGCCGTGGGCGAGGCCGTCGAGGCATATCTGGCGCGCCTCGGCGCTGAGCGACAGGGGATCCTTGCCGTCCACGGTGAAGTACTGCGCCCAGTCAACCTGACCGGCGGCCAGCCGCTCGGAGAACTCGATGCACAAGCGCGGCTGGGCACTGTCGGCCTCAACCTTGTACTCAAGAATGCGGAAGCCGTGCTCGGCGACCAGCGCGTCGTAGGCTTCACGCACCTGGCCGTCCTCAACCAGC
>JAMXLN010000358.1 GCA_024281145.1 Hyphomicrobiaceae bacterium
GCGCTTCGTCCCGGCCCGTTGGCCCGTCGGCGGATTGACCACGCGGTGCAGATTCGACACCCAGCGGTCGTTGGTCCAGCGCTGCATCATGTCGCCGATGTTGATGATGAACTCGTCGGGCTCGGCCGTCACGTCAAGCCAAGACCCTTCTTTGAGCTTCACCTGCAGGCCGCCCGCCCGCCCGTTGACCGCGAGGATCGTCAGGCTGCCGAAGTCCGTGTGCTCACCGGCCCGGACCTGGTTGGGCAGAGGATCGCCATCCGGCTCAGGATAGTGGTTGGTGGGCAGCGTGGAGAAGTGGCGGTCGATCTTGTCGTCGAAAAAGTGCATCTCGACGCCGAGTGCTACGGCGAAGATTTGCATCAGCGTCACACCTAATCGCTCGAGCTGTCGGTAGTAATCAGAAAAGACCCCCTTGTAGGTCGCGGGCGTCTGCGGCCAGATGTTCTCCGCGTAAAGCTCGGCCGCACCGGGAATGTGCGCGAACTCCTGCGACCGGCTGTTGAGCGGACCGATGTAGAACTGCTCGCGCAGATCCGGCGGGTTGTCGTAGCCAAGCGTCTTGGCGAGGTTCTTGGTGCGCAGGGCGTGGTAGCCGCGGGCGGAAGAGCTCCTTGGCGGACGGGAGCGATCCTTGACCTCTTGTGGGAGATCGAAGAAGTCGCCGGCGGTCGCGAAAGCTTGGGCGACAAGGTCGAGCGCCACCCCATGTTGGGAGATCTTGAAGAAGCCGATCTCCTCGCACGCCTTCGCCACGGCCCCGGCAACGGTATCTCTTGCGCCCGCGTGTTCGGACAGGAAGGGTGAGATGTCGATGCGAGGCACTTGGGCCATCATGATCGCTTCTCCTGTGCTCTGCCGTGTGCGCGCATGTCCTCACGCCAGCCGGCAACCAACTTGCGGACGTCCCCTACCTCCTCGATGCGGGACAGCTCGGTCCACGCACGGACCGCCCCGCCACCCCAAGCTCCCTCGACGAGCTCCACAAACTTCGCCTCGAGCGCGGCGATCGGCAGCGGATAATCCCACTCGCCAAGCATTCGCTCGGAGCCAGCTGTTTCACTGCGTCCATCCTTGAAGGTGATGCGGACACGGGTCGGTTGCCGATCAGGGTAGGTCGAGGACGCAGCCTTGTCCTCGACGACGAAAACACGTTTCGCCAGGGCCGCAACCGCGGGGTCGCGAAAGGCCCGATCGCCGTCGTCGGTTAGCGACACGCGGCCATGCACGATCCGGCGCGCGATCGCCATCGGCAGGGAAAAGCGCAAGCCAAAGGGGGTCCGCACCGTCTGGGCGGCGAGCGTCGCCGCCCAGAAAAACGTGTCGACGTCAATGCGCTCGATCGCGGTCGCCTCGAGCCCCGGCCCCAGCCGGCCCGACACATCTTCGATAAGGTCGAGCGCGCCATGGGCATAACGGCCGGTGGCGAAGCGCTTGAAATAGTTGCGCGAGATCCACCAGGTCCGCCCGAGCTCGGCCGTCACCAGGCCAGCGTCGAACTCGCTCCCGTAGATGTTGCCCATGATCGAGGCAACGGCATTGGCCTCGCCCGTGAAGCCGGCATCGCGTAGGCTGAGCGCTTCGTAGCCGGCCCTGCCACTGTGGCCCGAGTAGACGTTGCGCACGGTCGCGCCGTCGTCGAGCGACTTGCGGCTGGCGGCTACGCCCAGCGTGGCAGCGAGGTTGGCAGCCGCAGCAATGGCAGCGGGGTTATCGCCACGCAGCTTCGACAGCGCCATGGCGGCGGCCAGGGGTCCGTAGGTGCCGTGCGGATGCACGGCGTGGCGAGCCTTTGTTGCCCGCCAGATGCGCGCCGAGGCTTCGTAGGCAAGGATCAAGGCCTCGAGCAGCTGTGCCCCCGATAGCGCGCGCGCCTCGGCCTCGGCAAGGGCGGCCGGCACGAGCTGAATGCCCGCATGCGTGCGCGTCGACAGGTTGCCCTCATCGAGATCGTGCCACGTACCCGCGGTGCCGTTGATGAAGGCGGCGGCATCGGCGGCCAGCATCTGACCCGTGCCGATCACGCTTGCAACGCCCGCACCCTTTGCTGTCTGCAGTGCCGCAAGTCGGCGCACCTCGGGGACGACAGCGCCGGCAGCCATGCAACCGATGCAATCGGCAAGCACCAGCCGCCCCCGGTCGATGACGTCGGCGGGAAGATCGGCAAGGCTCGTTCCAGCTATGAAGTGGGCGAGATCGTCGGTTGCCGTTGCATTGGGCGTCACGGACATGGTCCCTTGGTCGCGGCCGGTTTCTTGCGTGAGGTATCCGCGCCCTTTACTCCTCGAGGATCGCCACCGCCCGGATCGGGCTCGCCGTGCCGCCTCGGATTTTGAGCGGGAAGCCGATGAACCGGAAGCGTCCTCTGCCCACGAGCTTGTCGAGGTTCCACAGGCACTCCATGTGCGTAATGTTGCGCGCCGCGCAGGCCATGTGGGCCTTGAAATTGGGTTCGCCCTCGGGAGCCGGGCTGATCGCCTCGACGCCGAACATAAGGATGGCCTTGTCGGCCAGCCAGTGCACGGCATCGACATGCAGGCCCGGAAAATCGTGCAAGTAGGCGTTGGAGCCCCACAGCCGCTTATTGACGCCCATGTCGATGAGGACCGTGTCACGGGGCTTGATTTGCTGCCCCGAAACCTTCAGGGCCTCCTCCATTTCGGCGACCGAGATCTGATGCTTCAACGGCACGTGCGCGAGATCGAGACAGATGGCCTCGGTGTAGAAGTTCTCAAGCGGGACCTGATCAATCGATGCGGCTCCGGGATCGGGATTGAAATGGCAGGGCGCATCGACGTGCGTGCCGGCATGGTCGCTCAGCGAGAGGGCGAAAGCCTTCGACGTAAACTGGGTCTCGCCGGCCCGCTTGATCTCGTTGTGGTCGTTCCACACACCCATGACGACGGGTGGATGGGAAGGGTGGGTCGGCGTGCGATGGTGGATCTCGCGGCTGAGGTCGATGATTCTCACAGGGAGCGCTTCCGTTGACTTCTGACTGGGCGCATCGTTCCGGCCGCAGCCGGGGTGGTGCGGGTTGAGCAAGGCTTACAAGGAAAGCACATCGGGGCCCACCCCGGAAGTGCGCGTCGATCGGCACCGCGATGTGGCGGGGCCGGGCAGCGGGTCGGCTGAGGCGGTCCTTGCGGTCCTTTGAGGCTCGATCGGCCTGCTTCTTGCGGCCCTCGCGGGTCAAAGACCCCGCGATCACGCCCCAGCCATCGGGCCGCGCCATCAGTTGTTCGCCACGCCATGCGGCCAGCCCGGCCAAGTCGGTCCGTCCCCGGCCGGTGGCCGCACGTGCAAAACATGGTCGGATCTCAACAGCCGCTCCAACAACGGCGGGGTTCGCATTCGCGATTGCTTTTTGACTGGCGCGCCAATTTCTTGCCGACATTTGCAGCGCTGATTCCCGACCCGGGCGCATGTGCTTTGCGCATTGGCGCGGGGTCCCGAGCCGCTCAGAAGCGGTGGAAGAAGAATTGGCAAACGTTGACACTCGGGGCTGGCGGTGATTGTTGAACGGCAATCGAGGGGGTGTTCGCATGCCGGATGGGGCGCTGCGCGCCGACGCTGAGACGCTCGAACGGCTCTACAGGAAGCTCTACCTGACACGGCGCTTCGAAGAAGTCGTCGCGGATATCTATCCGACGGATAAGATCAAGAGCCCCGTTCATCTTTCCATTGGCCAGGAGGCGGTTGCCGTCGGGGTGTGCGATGCCCTGCGAGCGGACGACGTCGTTTCCGGGACCTATCGCGGTCATGCCGCCTATCTGGCCAAGGACGGAGATGCCAACGCCATGATGGCGGAGCTCTTCGGCAAGGATAGCGGCTGCGCGCGCGGCAAGGGCGGCTCCATGCACCTCGTCGACATCGCCCATGGTGTGCTCGGCAGCTCGGCCGTGGTGGGCAGTACGGTGCCGATCGCCATGGGTTATGCGTTCGCATTGCAGCGCGAGGGTAGGGGACGCGTGGTGGCGGCGTTTTTTGGCGACGGCGCCACTGAGGAAGGCGTGCTGTGGGAGAGCCTAAATTTTGCTGCCTTGCACAAGCTGCCGATCCTGTTCGTGTGCGAGAACAACGGCTATGCGATCCATGAGCCAATCGAGAAACGCTGGGCCGTGCGCGACCTCATCGCCAAGGTAGCAGCATTCGGCCTGCCGGCGTCGAGGATCGACGGCTCGGACGTTGTGGCGATCCGCGCCGCGGCGGCGAGCGCAGTGGCGCCCATGCGCAGGGGAGCACACGGTCCAAGCTTCATGGAGTGCACGACCTATCGCTGGCGCGAGCACGTCGGACCCAATGCAGATTTTGATGCCGGTTACCGTTCCCGAGCGGAGCTGGAGCCTTGGGCTGCGGCTGATGCGGTCACTCGCGTCGGCGCCATGATCGGGGCTGCAGCGCGCCAGACGATCGAGAGCGAGGTCGATCGGCAGGTGCGCGATGCCGTAGCATTTGCCGAGCAAAGCTCCATGCCGGCTTCGATTGAGTTGAAGACACATGTCTTCGCTTAACGGAAAAGTGCCGGCATCCAACGGCGCGCGGGCGGGGCGCATGCTGCGCTACGTCGATGCCTTGGCCGAGGCGGTGGCTCAGGAGATGGAGCGCGACCGGCGGGTCTTCGTCTACGGCCTCGACGTGGACGACCACAAGCGCATCCAAGGCTCCACAACGGGTTTGCTCGAACGGTTCGGCGCGGAGCGCGTGTTCACAACGCCGCTGTCGGAAGACGCCATGACCGGCTTCGGCATAGGCGCGGCAATGGCCGGAATGCGGCCCGTGCACGTGCACATCCGCATGGACTTTCTCATGCTCTGCATGAACCAGCTCGTCAACATGGCGGCGAAGGCGCATTACATGTACGGCGGTGCGGTGAGCGTGCCGATGGTCGTGCGCTGCATGATCGGCAAGTCGTGGGGGCAAGGCGCCCAACACAGCCAGGGCCTCCATTCGATGTTCATGCACGTCCCGGGCCTCAAGGTGGTGGCACCGTCCAACGCCTATGACGCTAAGGGCTGCCTGATCGCGGCGATCCGCGACGACAATCCGGTCATCTTCGTCGAGCATCGGCTGCTCTATCCGACTGAAGCTCCCGTGCCCGTGGAACCCTTCGTGGTCGAATTCGGTCGCGCGCGCGTCATGCGCCGCGGCGAGGACCTGACCATTGTCGGCATCTCCAACATGGCCATCGAATGCCTGCGCGCCGCGGAGCTGCTGGCCGAAGCTGGCATTGCGGCGGATGTCATCGATCCCGTGTCCCTGGCGCCGCTCGACGTGGACACTATCATCCAGTCGGCCGAACAGACGGGCCGCCTGCTTGTGGTGGACAATGCCTGGACCAACTGCGGGGCGAGCGCCGAAATCGTCGCCCGCGTTGCCGAACGGCCCGTGCGCAACCGCTCTATCCGGTTTGAGCGCATGGGGTTTGCGCCCACGACCTGCCCGACCACGCCGGCACTCGAGCAGGAGTTCTATCCAAATCCAAGCCGGATCGCGGCCGTCGGCTATAGGTTGGTGCGGCCGGGCGACGGGAAGTGGGTGCCCGATCCGCGTCGAGCCGAGCTCAGCTACCAGGTGCAGTTCCGCGGCCCCTTTTGAGGAATTCGGGCGACCGGGAGGCCCCTTTAGCGGCAACGGGGATGCCAATGAGCTACGAGCTCGCAGCTTCAACTTGGGGAAGTGAAGAGATCGAGGCGATCCAGCGGGTCATCGCCAGCAATCGCTATACGATGGGCGAGAATGTACGGCTGCTCGAGGACGAGTTTGCCGCCTACCACGGCGTTCGCTACGGCGTCATGGTGAATTCAGGCTCCTCCGCCAACCTTGTGGGCGTGGCCGCGCTCTTCCACAAGAGAGAGCGGGCCCTGAAGCGCGGGGACGAAGTGCTGGTGCCGGCCATTTCATGGGCCACCACCTATCATCCGCTGCAACAGTACGGATTGAAGCTCAAATTCGTGGACGTGGACCTAGCTACGCTCAACGTCAGTCCAGAGCAGCTTGCCGAGGCGATTAGCCCAACGACGCGCATGATCATGGCGGTTAGCATTCTGGGCAATCCCGCCGCGCTCGACGTGATGCGGCAGCTGTGCGATCGACACGGGCTCTATTTGTTCGAGGACAATTGCGAATCCATGGACGCGGAGCTCGGCAACCGGAAGACCGGGACCTTCGGCGAGATCAACACTTTCTCGTTCTTCTTCTCGCATCACATATCGACAATGGAAGGCGGGATGATCCTCACCGATGACGAGGAGATCGCCCATCTCTGCAAGAGCATTCGCGCGCACGGCTGGACGCGCGACCTGCCGGCGCAGTCGCCGCTGTTCGAGCGGCGCCACAGCGACCATTTCGAGGCCTATCGTTTCATCTTGCCGGGCTACAATGTGCGGCCCCTCGAGATGAGCGGCGCGATCGGCCGTGAGCAGCTGAAGAAGCTTCCCCGCTTCACCGAAAAGCGGCGCGAGAATCTCGCCCTGTTCCAACGGCTATTCTGCGGTGATGACCGCTTCATCGTCCCGCGCGAGAACGGCAAGAGTTCGAGCTTCTCCTTTCCGATCGTGCTCAATCCTAACCTGAAGATCGATCGCGAGAGGGTATTCGCGGCACTCCACAGCGCCGATATCCGGTTTCGCATCATTACCGGAGGCAACTTCCTGCGCCACGATGTCATTCAATATTTTGACTATCAAATCCATCGCGGCGCCACGCCGAACGCCGACGCTGCGCACGACAACGGTTTTTTCGTCGGCAACCACCCCTTCGATCTGGCCGGCGAGATCGAGCATCTGCACCGCGTGCTCAGCAAGGCTTGTTAGCCATCCATGAGGCAAGAGATACCGTTCATGCCCGGTGCAAAGAACATCCTGGTTACGGGCGGCGCCGGTTACCTCGGCTCGATCCTGGTGCCCGAGTTGCTGGCCGCGGGTCACGCCGTCACGGTTCTCGACAGTTTCATGTTCCGGCAGATGCCATTCGGACATGTCTGTCACGAACCTGGCCTCAGCATCGTGCGCGGAGATGCGCGCGAGGCGGCGACGCTGCGGCCGCTGATACAAAAGGCGGATGTGGTGATCCCGCTCGCTGCGCTCGTTGGCGCGCCCATATGCGAGCGCGATCCGACGGGCGCCGTGACGACGAACCGCGATGCGATCAAGACCCTGGTTGGAATGTTATCAGCGGACCAGCTCGTGGTGACGCCAATTTCCAACAGCGGCTACGGCATCGGTGAAAAGGGCAAGTACTGCACGGAGGAAACTCCGCTGCGACCGGTGTCGCTTTATGGCCGCACCAAGGTGGAAGCGGAGGCAATCGCCCTCACCCACGCCAATTCCATCTCGCTGCGCCTGGCGACCGTGTTCGGCATGTCACCCCGCATGCGCCTCGATTTGTTGGTCAATGACTTCACCTACCGTGCCGTGTTCGATCGTGCTGTCGTGCTGTTTGAGGCGCATTTCAAGCGCAATTACATTCATGTGCGCGACGTGGCGCGCGCCTTCATGCATGCCATGGCGCGGTCGGCCGACATGGGCGGGCAGGCCTACAATGTTGGTCTATCCGACGCCAACCTGTCGAAGCTGGAACTCTGTGAGGCCATCGCTAGGCACGTTCCAGGCTTTGTGTGCACGCAATCGAACATCGCCGAGGATCCAGACAAGCGCGACTACATCGTGTCGAACGCGAAGATCGAGGCCACGGGATTCACGCCTAAATTCTCGCTCGACGATGGTATCAAGGAGTTGGTCAAGGGCTATCAGATGTTCGCGAGGATGCCCTACGGCAACGTGTGAGGCCGCGAAAGGGGAGTAGCCAGCTATGATCACACGCGACCTCGACCTGCTGCTCGTCAATCCGGGGGGGCGCAAGCAGATCTACCAGGAGCTTGCGGCGGAGCTCACCGCGGTCGAGCCTCCGCTTTGGGTGCGGCTGATCGGTGGCTACGCTGTGGACCGCGGGTACAGGGTTGCGGTGATCGACGCAGAGGCGGAAGGCATCGGGCCGGATGAGGTGGCCGAGCTGGTGAAAGCCCGAGCGCCGCGCCTGACAGCGCTCGTCGTTTTCGGACATCAACCTTCTGCCTCCACGCAGCAGATGGTTGCGGCCGGCGAATTGGCGCGTGCCATCCAAAGCGCAGCGCCGGACAGCCATACAATCATGATCGGTGGACACGTTGCGGCGCTGCCTGAACGGACCCTGCGGGAGGAGGCCACAGAGTTTGCCTGCAACGGTGAGGGCCCCGTCACGGTCGATCAGCTCCTCAACGCGCTGCAGTCTGAAACCTGTGATCTAGCAGGTGTGGAAGGTCTGGTCTGGAGGGATGGAGAGGCCATCAGATCAAATCCCAGTCCCCCTCTCATCAAGGAGCTGGACAAGGACCTGCATGGGAACATCTGGCACCTGCTGCCGATGCAGAAATACCGGGCGCACAACTGGCAATGCTTCGAGGATCTGTCGAAACGCCAACCCTACGCCTCGATCTATACCTCGCTCGGTTGCCCGTACAAATGTACGTTTTGCTGCATCAACGCCCCCTTCGGGACCAACCGCTATCGCATGCGTGCGCCGGAAAAGGTGGTGGCCGAGATCGATCATCTGGTCGCCGCGTATGGAGTTAAGACGTTTAAGATCATCGATGAAATGTTCGTCCTCAACTATCGACACGTCGATGGTATCTGCAATTTGCTGGCCGCCAAGCCCTATGCTGACGAGCTGAACATTTGGGCCTATGCGCGTGTCGATACGGTGCGCCCGGACAGATTGCGTTTGCTGCGCAAGGCAGGAATCCGCTGGCTCGCACTCGGGATAGAGTCTGGCAGCGCCCACGTGCGCGATGGCGCCGAGAAGTCGCTCGACCAGGCGGACATCGTCAAGATTGTGCGCGAGATCCAGAAGGCGGGTATCTTCGTGATCGGCAACTTCATCTTCGGCCTGCCCGATGACGATCTGCAGTCCATGCGCCAGACGCTTGCGCTCGCGCAAGAGCTCAACTGCGAGTTCGCCAACTTCTATTCGGCTATGGCCTATCCGGGATCGCCGCTCTATCAGCTAGCGCTGCAGCGCGGATGGGAGCTGCCGCACGCGTGGAGCGGCTATTCGCAGCACAGCTACGACTGCAAGCCGCTGCCCACGGAAAAGCTATCGGCCGCGGACGTCCTGCGCTTCAGGGACCACGCATTCCACCAATATTTCGAGGGTCCCCGCTACCTGGCCTCCATTGCGCAGCGCTTTGGCTGGCCGACGCGCAGACACCTCGAGGGCATGGCAAAGACGCGCCTCAAACGCAGGCTGCTCGAAGAGCCGAACCAAGTCGTCTCTGCCGAATGAGGGGGGCCCGGCACATCCGGGCGAGGGGCGGTTGAGCCTGTCATGATCATCTCGCGGACACCCTATCGCATCTCGCTCTTTGGTGGCGGCACCGATTACCCCTCTTGGTATGAGAAGCATGGCGGCGCCGTGCTCGGAACGACGATCGATAAGTACTGTTATATCTTCGTGCGCAAGCTTCCGCCCTTCTTCTCTCATAAACATCGCGTCGTCTATTCGCAGATCGAGCTCGTGCGCGATCATCGGGAGCTGGTGCACCCCGCGGTCCGTGCCGCGCTCATGGAGTTCACCAGCGAATGCCCGGATGGAATTGAAATCCAACACATGGGCGATCTGCCGGCACGCTCCGGCCTCGGCTCTTCATCCTCATTCACCGTCGGGCTGCTCAACGCTCTCAACGCGCTGCGTGGCAGGATGACGACCCCCTACGAACTGGCGAGCGAAGCCATTCGCATCGAGCAGCACGTGATCAAGGAAAGTGTTGGTAGTCAGGATCAAGTCTGGGCCGCGTTGGGCGGGCTCGGGTGCATCACATTTCATCCGACGGGAAAGTTCGAGCTGAACCCTCTCATCATCAGCAACGAGCGCGTCAAGGCTCTCAACGACTGCTTGATGCTGTTCTATAGCGGCCAATCGCGCTTTGCCTCAGCGGTCGCCGCAGAGAAGATCCAGAATTTGGGCCAGCGGGAGAGCCAGTTGCACCGGATGCGCGAGCTCGTCGATGAAGGTGCGGAAATATTGCAGCAGCCAAACCGTTCGCTGGACGATCTCGGACGCCTGCTGCACGAATCCTGGAAGCTCAAAAAAGAGCTTGCCTCTTCGGTGAGCAATTCCAAGGTCGACGAAATTTACGAGGCTGGTTTGAGCGGTGGCGCCGTTGGGGGCAAGCTGCTCGGGGCCGGCGGAGGGGGGTTCGTGCTGCTGTTCGCACGACCCGAGTGCCATGGAGCCATCAGACAGCGGCTAAAGGGTCTGATCGAGGTGCGCGCCAAGATCGACAGTTCGGGCAGCACAATTGTGCTTTACGCGCCGGATCGTTAGCGTGTCGGCATCCCACGCGCGCGTTCTGCTTGCGCCATCGGGCGTTGCTCGGTGGGCCTCCATTCGGGTCCCCCATGGTAAATAGCGCTGCCATTCTACGGGCCGACCCAATCCCCCGCCTCGCCGTCATCTTGGCCGGTGGTATGGCCACCCGGCTGGGCGCACTTGCAAAACACACGCCCAAGCCCCTGCTCAGCGTGGCCGGGCGGCCTTTCATCGCCCACATCATCGCCCATTGCCGGCGCCATGGCATCCGCGACTTCATCGTGCTGGCGGGGCCTCACGAGCAGGCGTTCCGTCGGGCCCTCGGCAATGGCCGCACATTGGGCGTTTCGATCGACGTGGTCGCCGAGCCGGCTCCGGCCGGCACCGCCGGCGCGCTGCTCTACGTCCGTGACCGTCTCGGGGACCCGTTCCTGCTGCTCAACGGAGATTCGTTCTTTCAAGCTAATCTCTTGGCATTTTGTGAGGGACAGGGGCGCGAGGTGCCGTCGCCGCAGCCATGGGGCACGATCGCGGTCCGCCGTGTTGAGGACACGGGACGCTATGGCCGCGTCGAGGTCGATCAGGGGCTGATTACCCGGTTTGGTGAGAAGTCGGGCGCCGGATCGGGCTTGATCAATGCCGGCGTCTACCAACTCTCGGCCCGCATCCTCCAAGCCATCGGGAAGCCGCCGGTCTCGCTCGAGCAGGACGTATTCCCGCAGTTGGTCCGCGAGAAGCTGCTGGGTGCCCACCTTCTGGCTGGCAACTTCATCGACATCGGCATTCCCGAGGACCTGGAACGCGCCAGAGAGGTGGTCCCGTCGTGGCTCGGCGGCGTCGATGTTTTGGACTAGAGCTCCCGCGCATGGCGACCCACGCCACGTAACCCCGATCCACAACAACGTTCGAGCCCGACGTTGCGAGCGTCCGGCTCGTTAGCCCGCCTCGCAAGGGGGAGCGTAGAGCGAATTGATGCGGCATGCCGCCGGGCTTGGCCGCCCAGAGAGCCGGCCTCCCCTCCCGCCTTCGCACGCCTTGGCAACCGCTCGGGTGCCCGTCGCGGGCGCAACGGCCCCTTGATCGGACCCTCCCGCCAGGAGGGCTTGGGACACGATAAGGCGTTTGCAGGATCGCCGACGGAGAGAAAGCCTCGAAGGGAACCGCCGCACCGCGCCTCGGCGGCGATTTTGCGCCCGGACATGCGCAAGCTTGGCCCTATGGATGCGGCGCCCGAGCCCGGCCAGGCGTGTCCGCTTTGCAGGTCGAGATTGTCGCGGAGTATAGATGGTCGCGGGAACGTTTGGCCGCGGAGCGGGGGCGCAAGCGGGCGCAGCAAGCCTATGGTCCAGTGCTACGGTGGATAGCGCGTCATGAGGTTGGATCACCGCGTCCGTGTCGCATTTCGGCATGTTGCGCAAAGCGCGAGGTCGCTGCCACCGAGTGAGGCGCGGCTCCCACGGTTGGCGTGGTTCAACATCAAGCGGGCGCTGCGCATTCCGACCCGGAGCGACCGTCAGTTTCTGGTCGAAGAATTTGGCCGCCAACTGGCCCATGGCCGGATCGGCTCCGCGGTCCATGTTACCGTCGCCGGGCGACACGACGGGGCGGGGTCGCAGGCGCTGGCGAGGATGTCGGCCATTTGTATTGCGCGCAAATATGGGCTCACCTACGTGCATACGCCCTTCCTGCTGATGCAACATAACGAGGGCCCGCCCGATCAATGGGCGACCACCTGGGAACGAATGCTCAACCTGGGGCACGGCGAGAGAAGCGTTGCCGAGTGCCCGTTGCCGCGTGTGGAAATTGACGAGTTCATGGCAGATCGGCGGTGGTGGTCGACTGCATGTCTGCTTTCCATCGGGCACATGAGCAGGGTCGTCGACCGTATGCCGGATGCTTATCTCGATGTGATCCCGCAATTGCGCAGGAAGTACGATCTTGGTGGCCCATCCAAAGCCCGCTCGGATGTGGTGGAGGTCTGTGCGCATTTGCGGCGGGGTGGCGATGTCTCCGTCGAGAATCCCGAGACCGCCTACCGTTACGTCGCGAACGATCCGACGGCCAAAGCCATCTGCGCGGCACAGTCTGTCCTGAAGGAGATCGGGCTGACGAGCCGCGTGCGCCTGTTCTCTCAAGGTGATGAGGCGGATTTTACCTCCTTGCGAGATCTCGGCTTCGAGCTGTGCCTGAACACGCCGGCGATCCCGACGTTTCGCGCCTTCGTGGAGGCGGATATTCTCATCATGACCAAGAGTTCGTTCAGCTATGCGGCGGCCATTCTCAATGGCGGCGTGAAGCTATACGACCGATTTGCCAGGGCCCCAATGTCAAAATGGATCGTGCGCGAAAGCGATGGCAGCTTCGATTGCGGCCAACTGCGGGCCCGCTGCCAAGAGGCGCGCCGCTGATGGTCCTAGCCAAGCACGCCCAGGGCGCGTAGGCGCCGGATCTCGGTCTGCGAGTAGCCCGCTTCCTGCAGCGCCTCGTCCGTATGCTGCCCAACCGACGGAGCGCGGCGCGGCGCCACCTTGGCTTCGCCGTCGAGATGGAACGGGCTCGACACGGTGAGGTGTTGTCCATCGGCGAACGGCACGAGCGCTCCACTCCGTTGCAACTGGGCGTCGCTGGAGGTCTCGTCCACCGTGCCAACCACGCCAAATGTTACGCCCGCCGCCTCGAGAATGCCTCGCCATTCCGCCAAGTCTCGTTGCGCGAATATCTCATCCAAGATGGCAACGAGCGCGCCGGCATTTTCCTTGCGAGAAACATTCGTTGCGAAGCGGGAATCCTGAGCCAAATGCGTGCAGCCGATCGCCGCCAGAAAGCCGCCCAACTGGCGCTGCTCGTTGAACAGGGCCATGATGAACCAGCGTCCGTCGCGGCAGCGATAATGGTTGGCGAGCGGATTGGGCGTCTGGGCCCGCGGCGCGCGATGCGGCACGTGCTCGCCAAACAGTCTACTCTGGATGAAGCAAGCGTTGGCCCAGGCGCCGTTCTGGAGCAGGGAGGACTGGACGATGCCGCCTTTGCCGGTCCTCTCCCGCCGGTACAATGCCGTGACGATCGCCGCATAGAGTGCCGTGGCGCTTGGGTGGTCGCCCATGCCCGGTACAGAACGCGCAGGCTCGGTTTCCGCCGTGGCTCGCACCATGTCCATTAAGCCCGTGCGCGCCCAATAGACGGTGGAGTCGAACCCGGTTCTGGCGGCTTCATCGCCCTGCTCACCATAGGCCGTGAGGGAGGCGTAGATCAGCCGCGGGTTGATCGCGAGCAGGTCCGAGGCAGCGATTTTGAGACGGTCCCGCACCGGGAGCGGGAAGTTGGTGACGAAGACGTCGGCCGAGGCGACCAAGCGATGGAGCACCGCAAGTCCCTCGGCGTGCTTGAGGTCGATGGCGAGGCTGCGCTTGTTGCGAGAGGTCAACTGCCAATAGTGGTCGATCGGCTTGCCAGGGACCGGCGAGACCGCCCGCCAGGGGTCGCCCGCGCCGAGCGGCTCGATTTTGAGAACGTCGGCACCAAAATCCGAGAGGATGGTGGCTGCGGCCGGTCCCGCGATCCAGCTCGCGCAGTCGATCACTCGCAGGTCCGCAAAGAGGCTCTCCGTCACGGTATGCGTTCCTTCACGCAAGGTCGCCTTCAGCGGCCGTGCACGTCAGCCCACAACCAGCTAAGCTGAGCACACGTACCAGCAGGGAGGGTAAGCGCATGAGCCCAACACGTAAACAGGTTGCCGTCGTGGTCGGCGCAACCTCCAAATGGCAGTCCGACGGCCGCAACACCAAACTGGCGCACGGCAAGGTGCTCGATGACAGCGGACTGCCCGTGGGTATCCGCTGGGGCATCGGCGGCGCTCTCGCCCAGCAGTTTGCCAAGCAGGGCTTCTTCGTCGTGCTGACGACCCGAACCGCGCGCAACGCTGCGGCGCTCGCTGAGGCCATCAAGGCACAGGGCGGAGAATGCATGACGGTGGAGCTGGATCTCGCCCAGCAGGACTCCATTTCTCAGGCGTTTGCCACCATTCGCGAGCGGGTCGGCGACCCACACGTTCTTCTCTACAACGCCGGCTACCTCGAGGGCCGTGATCTACCGCCCGAGAAGGAATTGTTTGAGCACGTTCCCCTCGAAATTTTCGAGACCGCCCAGCACATCGCCAGTCGCGGTCCCTTCCTGGTCGCCAAGGAGGTGCTCCCCGCCATGCGCAAGCGCGGCGAGGGTTCCTTTCTCATCACCAACAACGCCTCTTCGTTGCGCGGACGCAAGCGCATGACCGGCCAATCGCTGTACTACCCGCGCGTGATGATGCGCACGCTGGCGCAGGTGTTAACGGAGGAGTATTCGGAGCACGGGGTGCACGTGGCGAACATCATCATCGACGGCCTCATCGACTCGCCCGGCACGCGCGCCTTGCCGCGCGCCCAGCAACACCCTGAGATCGTCATGAATCCCGAGAAGATCGCAGAGGCGTTCTACTATCTGCACACGCAGGACAAGTCCTGCTGGACACACGAGCTGCAACTGACGCCGTTTGCGACAAAGCCGAGCGTCTGAGGCCTCCAGCGCCAGCCTTTGTCGGGCGGGACCCCGGCACATGCGGCGAGGCTCCTCGCGGCTGCGACGCTTGGAGCGTGCCGATCTGCAGGCAACCGGCTCCGAGGCCTATCGTGGGGATCGAAAGGCGTGTTAACTTCCTGTTGGGCTCAGTTGGCCGCAACGAGCGCATTGGCTGCAATCGTCGCAATCGGGCCAAGCGTTCGAGAGGAATGGCTGGACGCAAGAACGCCCTTCGCATGGCCGCGCGTGATCGATGGAGGATCAGCCATGAACCCAAACAGAAACGGCCGACAATGGCCGCTAGAAGGCAATACGCGCGTGCCCTATTGGGTCTATAGCGACGGCGAAATCTACGCGCAGGAACAGGAGCGTATCTTTCGGGGGCCGAGCTGGAGCTTCTTGTGTTTGGAGGCCGAGCTGGCGAAGCCAAATTCGTGGCGCACCTCGTCGCTTGGTGAGATGCCTGTGGTGGTGGCCCGCGATGGCCGGGGCGAGTTGCGCGCCTTCGAAAATCGGTGTGCGCACCGCGGTGCGCTGCTGTGCCTTAAGGACCGGGGCGAGGATCGCAAGATCGTCTGCGTCTACCACAATTGGACATACGATTTGGAAGGCAATCTCACCGGCATCGCATTTCGCC
>JAMXLN010000359.1 GCA_024281145.1 Hyphomicrobiaceae bacterium
GCGATGCGCTGGGCCGCGACCCGAAGCGGCTCGGCGGCCACGGCCATGTGGTGGGCGTTGGCATGCAGCAGGCGAGCCGGGTCAAGCATGATGCCGACATGGCCCGGCCAGAAGACGAGGTCCCCGCGCACCAGGCCGCTGAGGTCATCGCCAATCACCGCTCTGTCGCCAACCTCCGCCAGCTGCATATCGCTGTCGCGCGGGCAGGGCAAACCCGATGCGTGGAGGGCGAGCTGCACGAGGCCAGAGCAATCGACCCCGGCCAGCGTCTTTCCACCCCAAAGATAGGGCACGCCAAGAAAGCCCTCGGCGACGGCGACAAAGTCGGGTGCGTGCCAGTGCCGCTCGGCGATATGGGGCGTGGGCACAAACTGCCCGTCGACGAGCCTGGCGAAGGCGGCGTCGATGGCCTCGATGCGCACCATGGCATTGATGCTGAGCGACAGGTTCGGCGGCGATTTGAAGTCGGGCCGTGCGTAAAGCCAGGTTGAGAGCGCACGCACCCAGTGCGTTGGCGCCTCGACGCGCTCGGACAATCCCGATGCTGCCAGGTAGCCGACGTAGCCGTCGCGCGCGAGCTGCACCCACGCCCACCCGCCGCTTGCCTCGTAGACCGTGACGCGCTCACCGAACAGCGCTTGCGTCGCCCAGCGCGCTTGCGCATCAGGCGCCTCGCGGAGCGGCACGGCGGCATTGACGACCTGCCGCGCCTCGCCCGCCGCATAGCGTGGTACTGCGACCTTACCGCGCAGTGCCTCGGCCGCAAGATCGGCCCGATAGGCGTTGCGGCGTCGATCGAGGGCCGGCGTATCCCCAGCCATTGCGCCACCTTCCGCTGTCGCTTCCGCCACTCTGATTTGGGCGACGCGCCGGCTCAAATCAACTTTGCGCCGAAGTTGCACCCCGGGTCCACGTCCGCAGTGAGCCGGCCAAGCGGGGCGGCCGGGGCTCCGCCCGCTCTCGGCAACCAGGTTCCCGACCCGGGCTTGGCCGTGAGCTCACCCTCGCGCACGATCACCTCGCCGCGCCGCAGGACCGTGCTGGGCCAGCCGGTGACGGTGCGGCCCGCATAAGGCGTATAGCGCGCGCCGTCGTGCATCAGGTTGTCCGCGAGCATCACCTGCCGCTTCGCGTCCCAGATCGCGATATCGGCGTCGGCGCCAACGGCAATCGAACCCTTGCGCGGGTGCAGGTTGTAGATCTTCGCGGGCGCCGTCGCCGTCACCTCGACGAACTTGTGCAAGCCGAGCCGGCCCTTCGAGACCATGGCGTCAAACAACAACGGCAGTCGTGCCTCGATGCCGGGCAGGCCGTTGGCGATTTGCTTGAAAGTCGGATGGTCACCGGCCATCAACTTACCGGTGGCATCGAATGCATACGGGGCATGGTCGGAGGAGATCACCTGCAGGTCGCCCAGGGCCAGTCCCTGCCAGATGGCTTCCTGGTCGGCCTCGGTCCTCGGTGGCGGCGAACACATCCATTTGGCCCCTTCGACGCCGGGCTTATCCAGATCCTTGGCGGTCATGAACAGGTACTGCGGACAGGTCTCTGCGAAGACCTTCAAGCCGCGGCCGCGCGCCTGCCGGATGGCGGCGACACCCTCAGCCGTCGAGACGTGGAAGATCATGATCGGTTGATCAATGAGCTCAGCAAACGCAATCAACCGGTTGAAGGCTTCTGCTTCGCAGCCGCGCGGGTGGCTGATGGTGTGATATTTGGGTGCCGTGTAACCCTTCTCGACCAGGCGCTTGCCCATCCACGATACCATGCCGTGGTTCTCAGCATGCACGCATACGAGGGCCTTCGTGTGACGCGCGGCGAGGAGGATGTCGAGGAGCTTCTCGTCACCGACGTTGAGCAGGTCGTAGGTCATGAACACCTTTAAGGTGGAGTGACCCTGCAAGACCAGCGCCGGCACGTGTTCTTTCAGCGTGACCTCGGTCGGGTCGGCGATGATCATGTGGAAGGTGTAGTCGATCACCGCACCCTTTTTTGCGAGAGCCAGGTAGTCGCCGACCACCGTCTGGAGGTTCATGCCCCGATGCTGGGCGGCGAAGCAGATGACGGTAGTGGTGCCACCATGCGCGGCCGATACCGTGGCGCTCTCGAACGTGTCGGAGTTGACGATACCGGCCGCTGACAACTGCTCAACGTGCGCGTGCGCGTCGACGCCCCCCGGCAGCACCAGCCGATCCTTCGCGTCCAATTCGACGCCACCCTGGCCAAGATTGCGGCCAATGGCGGCGATGACGCCGTCTTTGATGGCGACGTCGGCGACGAAGTCATCGACCGCAGTGGCAACGCGGCCCCCGCGGATCACGCAATCGAACGCGAGTTCCGGCATCTGAACGTACTCCTTGGCTGGCGCTGCTGCCTTTGCTCTAGACGTGGAGCGTGGAGAGGCCAACAATGGCGGCAAATCCTGGAGGATGCCAGTATGGCTTCGCGCCCCCGCCACCGCATTCTGGTCGTGAACCCCAACTCCAACGAGGCCGTGACCAAAGGTCTCGCCGCCGCGCTCGCTCCCGTCCAGTTTGCAGACGGGCCCGAGATCGAATGCCGCACCCTGGCTGAGGGCCCCTACGGCATCGAGACGCAGGAACACGTCGAGAGCGTGACGCTCCCGCTGCGGCGGTTGGTGGCCGGTAGCAACGATATCGATGCCTTCGTGATCGCCTGCTATTCCGATCCAGGACTTGCCGTCTGCCGCGAAGCCACGGCACGCCCGGTGTTTGGCATCAACGAGGCCGGCGTGCTCACTGCGCTCGCACGGGGTGAGCAGGTCGGCGTGATCGCCATCGGCCAGCGCTCGATTCGCCGGCACGTGCGCTACATGCGCCAACTGGGCCTCATGGACCGGTTCGCCGGCGAGCGGCCGCTCAACATGAGTGTGGCCGAGGTGGCTTCGGGCGAGAAGACGCTCGACCGCATGATCGAGATCGGCGAGGAGCTGCGCGACAACGATGCTGCCGATGTTATCGTCATGGGTTGCGCCGGCATGGCACGGCACCGTCAGCCCCTCGAGGCGGCATTGGGCATCCCTGTCATCGATCCGACGCAAGCCGCCGTTGCGATGGCCATCGGCGCCGTGCAATTCGCCGCCACTTGAGCGCCCGACATCACCTGCGCCGCGGGGGCGCAGTGCTGAAGGTGAGATGCCGGTGGCCTAGATAGTTGACAATGGCCCCTGCGCCGATGCCCAGCGCATGGGCTAGCGCCCCAGCGATGAGGGGTCCGATCTCGACGACGAACAGCAGCTGGCGGACGATGGTGGCGATGCCCAGCATCGTCGCCTGGCCGGTCAAGTTTACGAGGATGAAGTCGCGGACCTGGTCGGCGATGGAGCGCGAGGAGCCGGGAAACACCCAGCTTCGATAGAGCAGGAACCCGCAGGTCATGCCGATGCTCGTGGCAAGGAGGAGCGCCGCGAAGTAAGGCACAACGAGCTCGATGGGAAAGCGCACGAGCCAGTTCACCAAGGCGGCGAGGCCGCCGGCAACGAGAAACCGGGCCTGCGGAAGGTCCAGCGTGCGGGGCGCAGGCGCCGTCGGCAGCATCTGGTCACCCGAGCCACGCAAAGCCGAAGCAGAGCAGCAACAAACCCGATAGCGCCAGGCTGGTGGGGTCTTTGACCGCGAACGCGACCGGATCGTCGCTCATCTCGCCGCGCGCGCTGAGCAGCCACACGCGCATGACAAACAGGAACACCAGCGGCGGAAAACCCCACAGCCAGCCCGTGCTGCCGTAAAAACTGCTGCGGAAGGCCTCCTCGACAATGTAGAGGACCATGATCGTCACGGCGCCGATGCCGCTCGAGAGGCCGACGGTGAGCATCATCGGCGCATCGCCCGACCGGTAGCCCCGGCCGTTCGGCTGCTCAGCGCGGCGGGCGATCGCCTTGACGATCTCGGTATGGCGCTTGGCGTAGCTGAGCGAGGCGAACAGAAACATCGAGAACACGAAGAGCCAGGGAGAGGGCGGCACATTCACTGCCACGGCGCCGATCCCGAGCCGGATCGTGAAGAGGCTCGCCAGCACCAGACCGTCCACGAACGGCACAGCCTTGAGTTTCAGCGTGTAGGCCAAGGTAACGGCGAGGTAGAGCAGCACCATCCCGCCGGTCTTCCAGGACACCAGAATGCCCAACAGAACGCCAAGGCCGATCAAGAGCAGGGCCGCGCATAGGGCGCTTCCCACCGCAAGCCGTCCGGCCGCAATGGGGCGGTATCGCTTCGACCAATGCTTGCGGTCCTCAGGCCTGTCCCAGATATCGTTGATCAGATAGGTTCCCGATGCAACGCAGGTCAGCGCAACGAATGTGAGGAGGATGTTGAGGGCCTCCGCCCGGTCGCTCAGCCGGCCGCCGAGAACGACGGGCACGAACACGAGCAGGTTCTTGACGCACTGGTGCAATCGCAGGCTGCGGGCGAGCTCCCGCATCCATGAGGGCGCGTCGGATCCGATCCAAAGCGGCACGTCCGCATCGGCAGGCGCACGCCCGTCCGACCGCGGCGTGACAGGGGGTCGGACCTCATCGGTTCGCCGTTGCATCCCTTGCTCCCTCCAGCCCATTCGACCTGCGATCCCAATAACCCCGTTGGCAATGCTTCGCGGGCAAACTTTCCGCACCTGACGCGTGCCCAACGGGTATCTCGAGCGGCGCGCTAACGGCGGATTGCAACGCCCCCCCGGAGGCTCGCGCGCCGGTCCTCGCAAGCAGCACGAAGAGGATGATGGCGCCGGCAAACAGCGTCGACTGAAGAAGGTTGAGCGGGCTGCCAGCGAGCAGGTTGGTGGCGGGCACGAATGTGCTCACCAGCACGTAGGAGATCGCAAGACACGTCAGCCGTTTGTGGTCGCCGAACGTGCAGGCGAGCATCACGGCATAGATCGGCAGGGTCATGCCGTAGTGGTGTTCCCAGGCGATGGGAGAGGCCATGGTGCACGCGAGGGCCATGAGAGCAAGATCGATGAGGTGGCCGTTGGCGTCATGTCGGTGGAACCGCAGCAGCGCAAACCCGACGAGCGCGAGAGAGCTCGCCAGCGTGCTGGCCCAAATCCAAGGGGTGAAGGGCGGGAATTGGCCAGCGGGCAGATCGAGGGTCACGAAGGTCGCTGGCGAGGAGATGCTCATGAACCGATTGAGAATGCCGTTGACGGATTGGTTGGGGTAGTACGCCTCACCATGTTGCGACAGGAAGGAGAGCACGCGCAGATAATCGAGGTGGTTGGCAAGCCCATACACGGCAACGGACGCCGCCATGCCAGCGGCAATGGTGATGGCAAAAGCGGCAGCAAACCGCATCTGGCGGCGTAAGGCAGCCCACACCAGCAACAGCCCGTAGTGCGGCTTGATGAGGGCAATGAGGCCGATCAGGACGCCGCTCAAAAGCTTGCAGCGCGCGGCCCAGGCGAGCATCCCCAGCGCGAACAGGGCGTTCATCCACACCTGGATTTGCCCCAAGGTGAAGGCCTTGGCGACGGGATAGAACGTGAGGGTGAGACCGACAACGAGGAGCGCGCGGAGCGCCCGCAGAGGGCGCCAAGCGATGTCGGGCCGCGTCGATCGGAGCGCGTTCTCCAGCAAGGCCGCGACCGCGATCGCGTTGAGCGCGATAAAAACCCAGCCGAGCAGGGAGTTGAGAGCCGGC
The DNA here is from genome assembly GCA_024281145.1 of Hyphomicrobiaceae bacterium. Lineage (GTDB taxonomy): Bacteria > Pseudomonadota > Alphaproteobacteria > Rhizobiales > Hyphomicrobiaceae > AWTP1-13. Next base: position 5,652 of record JAMXLN010000359.1, read on the forward strand.
CAGGGCCCGTCGTAGACGTCGTCGATCTGCACCCTCTCCGGTGCAACCGCCAGCATGGCGGAGAGGGCGAACAGAGCCGACGGAGGATACTGAAAGCGCACATTGTCGGCGAAGAACACTTGGCCGTAGAGCGGCGCTTCGGGCGTCTGGGCGACGTGTTCGAGCGCCGCCTGCATCGCTCCCCAAGAATCGTCGCCACCCTCGCCGCGAACGAGGTCCCAAGTGTGCGTCAGCACGGTGCTGCGATAGGGCTCGGGCGAGGCACTCCATAGGATGCCGTTGAGCAACAAGGCGTTGGCCACAAAGAACGCCAACAGCCCGAGCGTCAGGGCCAGCGGCGCATCGCCGGCGGCGCGCTCGACGGCGGGGGAGCCTATTGGGCGGCTCGCTCCTGGCAGGCCCATCAATGGCCTCCCGCGCGAGCAGCCACTAGGGCCGCTGCGCCACGGCGGTTGCGCTGCAACACCAAAGGAGGTCCCGCACGTCCCGCGCGGCAGATCCGGCCTGCGGCCACTGCGCGCGGCGCCTCAAAACCGATCTCCAGCCGCCGCTCGCCAGCGCGGCAAGACGTGCGCTGGCAATGGCTCGAGGACCCCGTCGGCGTCGGCCCGGGGGGCTGCCGCGCCGTCCCGTCGAAGCGCCGGCCGGCAACGCCGCTGGTGGGCGCGGCAGCGGCAGGTTGAGCGAGAGCGCCCGAGCGCATCCGCGAGCATGGCAGATCCTCATGCACGCTGTGCCGCCTCCGGCGATGCGCCACGCGGCACCGGCCGCGCCACGATCGCCCACAAAATGGCCAAGGCGTACATCGCGAACGCCACACCTTCGCGGTACTCTTCGAATGCCTCGAGCCACCAGGAACCCAGGGTGAAGGGTGCGACGACAGCCACCCCGACATTGAAGCGCGACAGCCATCCTGTGGGCAGCAAGACTGCCAGTGCCAAGGTCCAAATCACGTACCAGGCCCACAGGTGGCTTACCGCCGTAAACAGCACCGCCGACATGATCGCCAGTCCCGCGTGGAGGAGGCGCTCCGTGCTGGGCTCCCTCCATGCGCAGCAGGCCGCGTAGACGGCATAGGCCGGGAACAGGACCGTGACCGTCAGCCCCAGCGGCTGCAGCGGGAGCCCGAGCGCCGTTTCGATGGCGTTGACGGCATCGCGCGGCTGCAGGAAGTACCAGGTGCCGATCAGCCTGACCCCGTCGAAAAACGCCGGTGATCGATAGAAAATTGCCATGACGGCGAGGCCAAACCCTGCGGGAATGACGAGGCGCACCAGGTATCGACGCCACCCGATCTTCTGTCGCCGCAAAGCGTGTATGGCATCGATCAGCAACAGCGGCGCGGTCACGTACTTGCACAGCACGGATGCGATCAACGCAAAGGGCGCCTGTCCGCGCCCGCGCTGCAACAGCAACAGCCACACGAGCACCAGCGCTACCATTGCGATGTCGTTGTGGCCCTCGGCCAGGGATTGCGACACACCGGCGGGCAACCAGCCGAACAGCAGGAGAGCAACGCACCGCTCAGTCTGCGGAAGCTCCTCGGTGAGACGGAAGACGAGCTTGAGGGAGGCGATCCAAAGGCCGGCGATCACCGCCTTAAAGAGCGCCGTGGCGAGGAAGGTGCTCTCGCCAGCGATCAGCATGACACCGCCGGAAAGGAGCCCCCACAGCGGGCCGTATGACATCGGCATAGGGAAATGGTCGAGCGGCAGGCCGGCCAGGGTCGCGGATGTGAAGTGACTGTGGAATGGGTTGGCTCCGGCCGCGATCATCCGCCCCCAGACCGCTGACAGCCATAGGTCCTGCGTGAACACGGGCCATGCCAACGCACACACGGCTGCATGAGCATAGGCCCAGCGCAGCACGATCTGTGGCAGGCCTGAAGCGGCAGATTGGGGGCCGTTGCGCAGCACCAGAGTGAGCACGAGCACGGCGGCGCTCACGACGGCCAACCCGATCCAGACGGCAAGCACAACGGACCAGGCCGACGCAAAGGCGGGTTTGTCCACGAACCAGCCGGCCGCGGAGGGTGACAGGGGCTCAATGTGCGTCGCGAGCGCCTGAAACACCGCCTGCGCTCGCGGTGCCGGCTGGTGGCGCCACAGCGCTGCTGCCTCTACGAAGGACAGCACGGTGAGGCTCGCATAGGCGAGCAAGACCACGGCCCCGAGGGCGTGCACGTGCCCTCGCAGAGACGTAGGACGCGCCAGCCTCCGGCCCAGGTCGATGCGCGGCGCCGAGCGCGCTTGCCGCCCGTGCCGCGTCACGCGAGTAGCCCGTCTAGCACGGGCGCGGCGGGCAAGTTGCGTCCGTTGCTGCGATAGCGTGCCTTGGGCACGCAGAACGCAGCATAGAGCGTATTCACCACAGAGCCGATGGTGAGATAGTCCTCGATGTCGAAGGCCTCCGGCCGCACAGGCCGCACGCTGAGCGTCGTGCAATCGATGGGTCGCCCCATGACCTTCTCGAGCGCCGGGTCCATTGCGAGGTGCGCCTTCGAGGGCGCATCTTCTTCATCGACCAGGTCAGAGGCGCCGATCACCAGCCCGGTCCGGATCCGCTTGCCCCCGAGCAGGATCGAATTGGCGAATTGATTATGGTTGGTGCCGGTGGCTTGGATCGGCATCTCTGGCGCGCGCATGGTGCGCCCGAACTCGCTTGCAACCATCACCGTCGTCACGTCGAGCATGGAACGCTTGGCATCGAACGGCGTCTCGACGAGGGCGCGGAACAACGCAGCGATCCTGGCCACGGCGTCGGTGAAGAGCTTCGGCTGCAGTTTGGCCTGGTCGGCGTCGTGCACGTCGAACTGCTCGTGCAGCACATAGATCGCCGAGCGGGACAAGGCGAGGCGGAAGCACTCCGCGATCAGCGCAATGGCCCGTGGTTCCGGCGCAATGTCACCGTCTGGCACGCGCAGCGCCGCCAGCTTGCGGTGCACGTCGGGGGCCTGGTCGAGGCTCGCCAACATGCGCCGCGCCCCCGCTGCCATGCGCCCTTCGCCCTCGGCGGCGGCGGCGATCCGGCTGCGCACGAACCTGCCCAGCCCATCATCGGCTCGCGGAGGTTCGGCGGCGCGCAAGCGTTGGGCAAGCTGCTCGAGCGCGTTGGGCTCGAGCGGCACAACGCTCGAATGATTGTTGACATTGAGGAAGGGGGGCTCGGTCGGGAGCACCGCATCGAGCGAACCGGGAGGGCGGCCGGTCTCCGGCGAGTTGAGGTGCGGGATGAAGGAATCGCCACCGAACGGACTGCCCGAAAAGAGAAAGTTCATGTTCTGCAGGTGCCCGTCGAAGCTCGGGGTCATGTAGACCCCATTGAGCACGCTGAAGCGATCGCCAAAGGGGCGCAGCGGCGCCACCAGCCGGGTGGCGAGCGTCGTCACGCCGTTGCTGCCCCTCCAAACACCGGGCTCCTCACCCAGGTAGTTCTGGATCTTACCGGCCTGCGTCATCGACAGCGGGCGAGCGTCGAACATGTAGGAGGGATCGGCCCCACCATCGAGCACCACGAGCAGGAAGAAATGCGGATCGCCGTCCGGATCGGCAGCGGCCGTCGGGCCAGTGCCCGCCAGCACCAAGGTGCCGGCGCCGAGGGCACCAATCCGGATCACGTCGCGTCTCGACACAGTTTGCATTTCTGCGATCACCTATTGAGCAAGAAACTCGGATTCATGGTGATGGCGAACGTCATCGCCGCGACCGTCTCGGTGGCGGGCTCTGTCGCATACTCGCGCAGGAAGAAATCGCGCCAGGCGGCGTACTCGTGCTCGCTGGCGTTGTAGCCCATGACGCTCGTCCAGAACGCCAAGAGCACGCCCTCGTCCTTCGCCGCGGGCGCTGGCCAGGTGCACAGCTTGTGCAGAGTGGTGAGGAAGCGTTCATGAAACATGAGCCTCGGGCTCGTGCAGGATTGCCCTACGGCCTTGGCGAAGCCTGAGAGCGCGGCGTGCCAAATCGTCATGTTGAGCGCATTGGGCGTGCCGTTGCGGAAGCGGTGCTCGGTACCGAACGTGGTCCAGGTGCCAAGCAGTTCGTCCATGCTTCTGCTGGGCAGGAACTCGTCGAGATCGAATGGCTGACCGGGCGGGGCAAGTCGAATGGAAAGCTCCCGAGAAACTGCGGCCCAGCCCTTGAATTGCGAGCTTTGCGCCATTGCGCCCGTCGGCTGGAGCAGGAGCGAAAACGCCGCCAAGAGGAGTGCGCGCATCATGGCCGGGTTCGCTCCAAGATGCGGGCGAGCTCCTCCTGGGCCCATAGGAAGAGCTCCTGGCGCTCGTCGCTGCCCATGACCCTGCCCTTGGGCATGCGCACCGACACATCGCTGCTCGACAGGCGCTCGATCACCCGAGCCAGACTGTCGCGCGCCGAGAGCTGGGCCAACCTATCATCGAGGTGACGGAAGATCCGATGCTGTCCGTCCGGTGCCAGGATCCAGCTGCCGACATCCAGCCGCGCCGCCTCATCATCGGCACCCGCGTTGTGGCACTGCGCGCAATTCTTGCTCAGGATGAAAGCGACGCGGCACGGCGGCCCCTCGCCGGGACGGGAGCCCGGAGCCGCGTCGTAGCAGCGTTTGGGATCCGCATCGCGCTGTTCGTAGGCCGCGCTTTGCAACAGCCGCACGATGGTGCTCTTGAAGGCGCGCGACGCGTTCACGGCCGCCTCGGCCTCGAACTCGCGCGTCAGGTAGTCAAGGTAGCCGCGATCAATGGTCTGGTCCTCGGCGACGATGTACTCGTGGAGGCGCTTGACCAAGCATCGCTTCACCTCGGGCGCCGTGCGCAGAATGCGCGCCAGATCGCCCATCGAGGTGCCGTAGCTGTTGTAGCTCTGGAAGCGGGCCGAACGGATGTAGCCGATGTTCCAGGCGGGCAGTTTGCGCGTCGCCTTCCACACCGCTTCGTAGAGGGCGCGGTCCTTGCTGGCGAGGTCGTCGAAGATCATGTCGGGCGAGCGCGCATAGTCAAAGAAGTAAGCGCCATAGGTGCGGAAGAAGCCGGCCATCGGGTCGAGCTTGTGGTGGCAGGCGTAGCAGCTCGTCTGCGAGCCGTGCACCCCGGCGACGTGCTCTTGCGGGCTTTCGAAGCCGATCGGAATGAGGTCGTCGCAAAAGAACCGCTTGAGCACGTAGGCCGCGCGCTTGCGGTTGAAATTGGTCGAGGAATTGCCAAGCGCCATGCCCTGCTCAAATCCGAAGCTTAGCCACTTCTGCTTGGTGGGAAAGGCGGAGAGGGCAAAGCGCTTGAACTCGCGCACCGATTTGGGCTGGTAGCGGTCGGGCTCGAACTCGGCCATGGCGGCGAAGGCCCGTTTGATCTGCGCCAGCGCGCTCGCAAGACCCTCAAGGAGGCTTTTGCGGGCGACCGCGGGTGCGGTTCGTTCATCGCACGCCGTCTCCGCGACCTTGGCCAGCATCTCAAGCGGCTGCGCCAGAACCTCGCCGCGGATCAGCGCGAAGATCTCCGCATCGTCGAAGGCCCTGTGCAGTTGAGGCGTGAGCGTCTGCCCGCTGTCGGCAAGGGACTCGACCGCCTTGCATGTGTCCGCCAGCTCGGGCGCGGGCCTGGCGCGGGCGGAGGCCAAGGCGTCGGCAAACACCGCCTCGATCTCGCGCATGGCTTTGCTGCGCAGTTGGGCGGGGGTGAGGCCCTCATCGCCGGGTTGCGGCGGCTCGTCGAGCGGCTCGCTCCGCAGCGGCGCCATGTAGAACGGCCCCTCAAGGTCGAACAGCTGGAAGTAATCGCCGTCCTTGAGCAGCGCCTGGGCAGCCGCCACCGCGTTGGGAAAGTCGAACACCGTGCGATCGTAAATGCTGCCGTTTTTCAACTGATCGGACTTGAAGCCGAGAAAAAAGAGGTTGAAGTCGAGAATGGCATCGCCAAAGCGCTCGTCCGACATGAAGCGACGCGCGATCTCCTCCTTGGAGAGAGGCAGCAGGGCGTCAAGATCGTCCTCGGGCGCCAGCCCTTCCCCCCCACGCAGAAGCCGCGCGGTCCGGTCGATCCACCACCGCTTCTGCCAGAGGGACGCCCCCGCGAGGATGCCTCCGGCGTGCTCGACGGGGGCCGATGCGCTCGGCTGCGCCATGGCTGGCGCGAGGAGCATCTCCCCGCCGCGCCGAGCCTTGAGCCCAGCAAGGCTCAGGAGTGCCAGCAGTACCAACGCCCCGAGCAATGCCCCGAGCCCCGCCCTCCTCACCCGCGGGTGCGCCATCCATGACCTACGCCTGCTGGGACGCCTGTCTGAAACCCCGACCTGCGCTGTCGGCCAAATGGAGCGCATGCCCGGACTGTTGCGCTGCGAAAGAGACCCGCGCAAGCCTGGCAGCCGGTGCGGCGAATTTCTGTGGCGGAGCGTTCCGATGGCGCCACAGTGGGCAGACGCGATCGCCGCGCGCCCGTGCCGGCGCAACGTGATCCGAAGGCGTTGGGCGGACGTATCCCTCAGGGCATAGGGACCTCGAGGCCGTGCTGAGCAACGTTCATGTCACCCGCGTGATAGGCTCGCCAGATGGACCTGGGCGGCCGCACGCGCTCATCGCCACTGGCGCTGAAAGGAAGACCCTTGGCGGCCGAGGGGCGTACCGAGGGCCGCGCCGGGCTAACCGCACGAGCCAAGCGGAAGATGGCCATAACGCGCGATCCTACCCATGCCGGGATGCCGGCGCTCACCCACGCCTACCCCACCGTAAGGTCCTTCCTGGCGGCCCCGCGCCTGAGGTTATATGAATGTCTGAGTTCCGTCAGATGACGAATGGCGTGATGCCCAGGGGGCCCGACCCCAGCTCGCGCGGTCGCGATCGAGCGCGGCAGCCCACCCGTTCGCGACGCGCAGATTGGGCGCAGAACGGGCCAAATCTCGTCCTTGGAGGTCAAGTCCCTCCGCCGGTGACCTTCAGTGGGAGAAAACGACCATGACCACGTCTCGCACCGCCTGGGCATCTGTGCTGGGCTCTGTCGTGTGCCTCACGATCGGCTTGGTCCTTGTCCAGCCTTGGGCCCAGACTTGGGCCCAGACTTCGGGCCAGACTTCGGCCCAGACTTCGGCCCAGCCCGAGCGTGTCCCGCTCATCATGACGAAGCTGCCGCCGCAGAACTCTCCCACCTACAAGAGCATCATCAAGCACGCCGGCAAGGCTCGGGGTCAGGTGCTGACGCTGACCAAGTCAGAGATGTGGGAGGTGCCTAAGGAAAACGTCGAAGCCGTCAAGAAGGCCGCGGCCAACCACGGCGCGCTTGCAACCCAGTTAGGCGATGGTTGGAACCACATGTTCCATTCGGCTCCCCGCGACATGAAGATGAACGACAAGCAGAAGGCGATGATGGTGCGGGCCAAGGAGTCGCGGGCGACGATGGGTGTGGGCATGATGGCCTCGCCGATGGCGCCGATCGTCGAATACGCGCTCACCAAGGACGCAGGCCCCAACATCGGTGGGCCGGCAACCTCCCAGGAGGCGGCGAGGATCACGATCAAACTCAGCGACAGGACGGAATTGACGATCTTGCGCACCAGCGTCGACATCCGCGAGACCATGTGCGTGTGGCGCGGCGCGGTGGAGGGCACCGACGCACCGGCCACGATCATGTGGTGGCCGGGCGGCAAGATGGCGGGCACCCTCCAGCATGAGGGCCGACTCTATTCGATCCGCCACATGGGAGGGGAGATGCACGCCGTCGTTGAGATGGACGAGGACCGCATGCCGCAGGAGCACGCGCCGATGCCCGAGCGCATGCGACAGAACGATCCCAACCTGCGTGATGATCCGCTGCGCACTGAGGGCGATGCCAGCATCATGCGCCCGAAGCGGCAACAGAAGGGTGGCCAGCTCAGGGGGACGCGGCAGGCCAAGCCAAAGGCGGCGGACGTCAAGCAGGTGGCGGTGGCGAGCCCAACGGATGGCGCAACCAAGAAGGAGCCAGGCAAGATCGGCGCGGCTCCCAAGAACGTCGTCATCGACGTGATCGTGGCCTACACCAAGAAGGCGGCGAGCAACTACGCGGACGTGAAGAGGGAGCTCGTCGACCTAGCGATCGAGGAGGCAAACGAGTCCTTCCGCAAAAGCGGCATCGGTCATGTCAAGTTGCGTTTGGTGCACGCCTATCAAACGGACTACGTGGAGGAGGGGGCCGCGCACTTTGATCACGTGTGGCGGTTCGCCGACAAGGGCGATGGTTACATGGACGAGGTGCACGAACTGCGCAACAAGTACAAAGCCGACGTCGGTGTCCTCATCGTCGACGACCCGAAGGGCTGCGGGCTCGCGACCCGCGTCTTCGCCGATGCTGAGGAGGCCTTCGCCGTGGTGCATCATGAGTGTGCGGCTGCGACCTATACGCTCGCGCACGAGGTGGGCCACCTGATCGGTGCACGTCACGACCTCAATCTCGACAAAAACATGACCCCGTTCCCCTACGGCCATGGCTACGTCAACGGCACAAAGTGGCGTGACATCATGAGCTACAAGGAGAGCTGCGGCGGTTGCCCGCGCCTGCCGGTGTGGTCGAGCCCATTCGTCAAAATCAAGGGCGAGCCGGCCGGCACACCGGACCTCGACAATGCGCGTGTGATCGTCGAGCAGGCCGCCCGTGTCGCAGCCTTCCGCTGACGGTGAGGCAAGGATGACCCCGGCGCCCGATCCCGCCCATTGGGCTGGCCTAGGGCAAGACCAACTGGCCGATGGTGTCGAGCAGCAGGGCAAGATCCTGCGGTCGCGAGAGGCGGTGCTCGCCGTCAGGGATGGCCGATACGCGGGTCCAGTCGCCGGAAAGATGCGCAACGAGATCGAGCGTGTGCTCCCACGGCACGTCGGGGTCCTGCAGCCCGTGTAGGATGTGCACGGGGCGGCCGGGATCGAAGGGGGCAGCGACGATGCGATGCTGCCGCGCCTCCTCGATGAATGCGCGCGTGATGGGATAGGGACCGTCGCCATAGCGGGAGGGCCGCAGATAGATGCCCGTCTCCATGATCTCCCGGCGCGCGCTCTGGCTGAGATTGTCCCACATGAGCTCCGCCAGGTCCCAGGCCGGAGCGATCAGCACGAGCGCTTTGACGCGCTTTGCTTCCTGCGGGGCTTCTGCCATGAGCTCGCGCAACAACAGGAGCGCAATGCCCCCGCCCATGCTGGAGCCAACCACAACCTGTTGACCACGTGTGAGGTCAAAGGCCGAGCGCGCCTCCGCGAGCCAATCCCCGAGGGTGCCGTCCTCGAAGCGTCCCTCCGATTGGCCATGACCCGAATAATCAAAGCGCAGGCATGGGAGGCCCTGTGCGCGGGCCCAGTGGGCCAAGGCGCTGGCCTTGGTGCTCGTCATCTCCGACTTGAGGCCGCTCAACCACACGACCCCCGGCTTGCCCGTGCCATCGCCCGCGTCGCGCAGGTAGGCGATGTGCCGCTGTTGGGCTCCGGAGCCCACAAGCATGAATTGCGGTCGTTGATCGTCCATCCTATGAAGCCCCTGTCGATGTGGCCCTGGCGACGGCGCAAGAGGGAACGGGTGACACGCGAGCGGCCCACCATACTGCAGATCGTCCCGCGCTTGGACACCGGCGGGGCAGAGCTCTCGACGGTGGAGATCGCCGAAGCCGTGGTCCGCGCCGGCGGGCGCGCGCTGGTGCTGACGGAGCCCGGCGGCAGGCTAACCACACGGGTCACGGCGGCGGGGGGCGAGGTCATTCCGTTTCCGGCGGCCACCAAGAACCCCATCGGGATGCTGGTCAACGCCCATCGCATGGGCCGTCTGATCCGCGCGGAGAGCGTCGACCTCGTGCACGCAAGGAGCCGCGCCCCGGCCTGGAGTGCACTGCTGGCAGCACGGCGCGCGCACGTGCCGTTCGTGACCACCTATCACGGTGCCTACCGCGAGGACAACGCAGCCAAGAGGTTCTACAATGGCGTCATGGCGCGCGGCGATCTCGTCATCGCCAATTCCAGCTACACGGCGGACCTGATCGCTGCCCGCTACGCTACCCCTCGAGAGCGCATCCGCGTGATCCATCGCGGCGTGGATGTCCACGCCTTCGATCCGGCGCGCATCGACGCTGGGCGGGTTGCTGCTCTGCGGGCGCACTGGGGTGTGACGGAGAGCACCCGCGTCGTCTTGCACATGGCGCGGCTCACGGCTTGGAAGGGCCACCGCCTGCTGATCGAAGCCGCAGCGCGCCTCAAGGCGGCCAACAAACTGGGAGGCGCGGTCCTGGTGCTGGCCGGCGATGCGCAGGGCCGTGATGCCTACGCCCAAGAGTTGCACACCCAAGTCACAGACGCACAGTTGGGGACCTCGGTGCGGTTTGTGGGACATGTCGAGGACGCAGCGGCGGCCTTTCTGGCCGCCCACGTCAGCGTTGTTGCCTCAACCGCACCGGAGGCCTTTGGCAGGGCCGCCATCGAGGCCGCGGCCATGGGCTGCCCGGTGATCGCCACGGCCATCGGCGCGCCACCCGAGACCGTGCTCGCCCAACCCGCCGTGGCGGACGGCGTGGCCACGGGGTGGCTGGTGCCGCCCAGCGACGTTGTCAGCCTGGCCGAGCGGCTGGCCTTGGCGCTGGCGCTCCCACCAGCGGAGCGAAGAGCGATGGGTGGCCGTGGTCGCGCCCACGTCCTGGCTCACTTTACGGTGGCGGCCATGCAACGGCGGACGCTCGCCGTCTATGACCGGCTGTTGGCCAGCACCCTGGAAGGGCACTTTGCGGGGGCCTGCACTCCCGTGGATGCCGGTCTGCGACAACCTTGACTTGCGTCCCTATCTTTCCGATTCTGGGGGTGGGCGGAATTTGGGCGGTCTGTTCGATTCGACGGCGGCCCCGTTCCGCCCGTCTGCAACAGCCGATGGAGAGTGCAACATACGTCGTCCCATGAGAGCCGCGCCCGAGCGCGAGCCAGCCGGTCCGCGGATGAATGAAGATATCCGCGCCCGCGAAGTCCGCCTGATCGACCAGACCGGCCAAAATCTAGGTGTCGTCGCCATGGCTGATGCCCTGGCCCGCGCTGTCGATGCCGGCCTCGACCTCGTCGAGATATCGCCGGATGCCACGCCACCCGTGGCCAAGATCCTTGATTACGGCAAATACAAATACCAAGAGCAGAAGAAGGCCGCCGAGGCCCGCAAGCGCCAGAAGATCGTCGAAATCAAAGAGATCAAGATGCGGCCCAGCATCGACGATCACGATTACGACGTGAAGATGCGCGCCATCAAGCGGTTCTTCGAAGACGGCGACAAGGTGAAGGTCACGTTGCGGTTCCGTGGTCGCGAGCTCGCCCATCAGGAGCTTGGATGGCAGGTCCTGCAGCGCGTGAAGGCCGACACAGAACCGGTCTGCAAGGTGGAATCAGAGCCGCGCATGGAAGGCCGCCAGATGGTGATGGTGCTCGCGCCGCGCTGAGGGTGTCTCGGCTCGCGGGCAGGTGGTCACCGTTTGTGCGATCGTGCAAGAGACGTTGCACGCGCCAACGCTTCGGATTATGAGATGGGCCCGAAGTCGCCCGGTGGGCATTGCCGAGGCGGGTTTTGTTGTTGGGGATCGAGCCGCGGCCTCGCGATCGGCGTCCAGTCGCGAGCCCCGCCTCAGCCGCCGCCTCAAGAGGAGGGCAAAGTGCCCAAGTTGAAGACCAAAAGCGGCGCCAAGAAGCGCTTCAAGATGACCGGCACGGGCAAGGTCAAGGTTCAGGCCCAGGGCAAGCGTCACGGCATGATCAAGCGCACGACCAAATTCGTGCGCAGCGCGCGTGGCACCATGGTGCTGTGCGATAGCGATGCGCGGATCGTCAAGAAATACATGCCCTATGCGCGCTGACCCAATGCTCTCTGACCCAATGCTCTCTGACCCAATGCTCTCTGACCTTGGGCTCTCTGACCTTGGGCTCTCTGACCTTGGGCTCGCTGACTTGGGCTCGCTGACCCCTAGGCCCGCCGATCGGTGCGTTGTGGGTGGCGTCTCGCGGTTTTCGTGATGGAGTGATCAATGGCACGCGTCAAGCGCGGCGTCCCGGCCCACGCCAAGCATAAGAAGGTCTTGAAGAAGGCCAAGGGCTACTACGGCCGCCGCAAGAATACCATCCGCATCGCCAAGCAGGCGGTCGAGAAGGCGATGCAATACGCCTATCGCGACCGCAAGCGCCGCAAGCGCACCTTCCGTGCGCTTTGGATCCAGCGCATCAACGCGGCGGCGCGCCAACATGGGATCACCTACGGCCGATTTATCAGCGGCCTTGCGCGAGCCGGCATCGCCGTCGACCGCAAGGTGTTGGCCGACCTCGCCGTCAGCGACGCGGCAGCTTTCAAGGCCCTCGTCGACCAGGCCGCAGCCCAAGTTGCCCAAGTGAAGACGGCGGCCTAGTGCCGTCTGGGGTGCCCCCGGGGGGTCCATGGATTGCGAGGCTTCGCACGCGTCTTAGGTGCCGATCGCGGCAAAGCGCGTGAACGACCCGATCCCGGGCACAAGGCTCAGGGCAGGATCGCGAATGACCGAGACCGTTGACCTTGCCGCCCTCGAGCGCGCACTCACCAGCGAGATCGCGGCCGCGCCCGATCTAGCCGCCCTTGAGCGCGTGCGCATCGCCACGCTTGGCCGCAAGGGGCACGTGTCCGAGCTGATGGCAACGCTTGGCACCCTGCCCGGGGAAGCGCGCAAGGCCTTTGGGCAGGCCGTCAATGGGGTCAAGTCCCGGATCGGCGAGAGGCTCGAGGTTCGCAAGGTCGAGCTCGAGCGCGCTGCGCTGACGGCCCGACTGGCCACCGAGAAGGCCGACGTGACGCTGCCCGTGCGCGCGGGCCCTTTGCACGACGGGCGCATTCATCCGGTGAGCCAGGTTTTCGACGAGGTGGTGGAAATCTTCGCCGACATGGGCTTCGCGGTGGCCGAGGGTCCCGATATCGAGACCGACGATTACAACTTCACCAAGCTCAACATTCCCCCCGAGCACCCCGCACGCCAGGAGCACGACACCTTCTACATGCTGGGTTCGATGCCCGGGTCGGAGGAGGCCCTCAGCAATGCCGCCGCCATGGTGCTGCGCACGCACACGAGCCCGGTGCAGATCCGCACCATGCTGGCTCAGCGCCCACCCATCCGCATCATCGTGCCCGGCCGCGTCTATCGGCTGGACAGCGATGCCACGCACACGCCGATGTTCCACCAGATCGAGGGGCTGGTGATCGACGAGACGACCCATCTCGGCCACCTCAAGTGGTGCCTTGAGGAGTTTTGCAAGGCCTTTTTCGAGGTGGAGGCGGTGCGCATGCGCTTTCGAGCCTCGCATTTCCCCTTCACGGAGCCCTCCATGGAGGTCGACATCGACGCTGCGGCGATCGGCAAACCGGGTCAGTGGCTCGAGATCCTCGGCAGCGGTATGGTGCACCCCAACGTCATCCGCAACTGCGGCCTCGACCCCGACAAGTATCAGGGGTTTGCCTTCGGCATGGGCCTAGACCGCATCGCCATGCTGAAATATGCCATCCCCGATTTGCGCGACATGTTCGCTGCCGACCTCAGGTGGCTGAGGCACTATGGATTTACCGCGCTCGACGTGCCGACCCTCGCGGGCGGACTGTCGCCGTAGTCGAGATCATGGCCCAATGCGCCAAGGACGATCCGCCTGGCCGCGGGATCCAGGCCTTGAGCGCACTGGCGCCGGTGAGGGCAGGCTCCCCGCGCGCTCATGATGGGAAGAGAGTAAGGGTCTAGGCTCGTGAAATTCACCCTCTCCTGGCTCAAGGATCACCTCGACACACCCGCGCCGATCGGGGTGCTTGCGGAGAAGCTGTCGCTCATCGGCCTCGACGTCGAAAGCATCGAGGACCCAGCGGCCAAGCTTGCGCCATTCACCATCGCCCGCGTCGTGGAGGCCAAGCGCCACCCCAACGCCGACAAGCTGCGGGTGTGCCGGGTCGACACGGGGGCCGGTGTGGTCGAGGTGGTCTGCGGCGCGCCCAACGCCAAGACCGGAATGATCGGGGTGTTCGCGCCAACGGGCAGCTACATTCCGGGCACCAAGATCACGCTCGAGGCCCGCCCGGTGCGCGGCGTCGTCTCCAACGGCATGCTGGTGTCGGAGCGGGAGCTGGAGCTTTCCGACGACCATGAGGGCATCATCGAGCTTGGCGCGGAGCTCGCGAGCAAGATCGGTCAGCGCTATGTCGATGTGATGGGTCTCGCCGATCCGGTGATCGACGTGAAGCTTACGCCCAACCGACCCGATTGTACCGGCGTGCGCGGCATCGCCCGTGATCTCGCCGCGGCGGGTCTTGGAGCGCTGCGGCCCGAGCGCAAGTTTTCGGGGGTGGAAGGCGCCTTCGATTGTCCCGTCGAAATTGAACTCAAGTTCCCAAGCGAAGCGCGCGACGCCTGCCCGTGCTTTGCCGGTCGCTACCTGCGAGGCGTGCGCAACGGCGCCGCCCCGTTGTGGATGCAGCAGCGTCTGAAGGCGGTGGGTCTGCGTCCCATCAACGCCCTGGTGGACGTGACGAACTACATCAGTCTCGATCGCGGCCGGCCGCTGCACGTCTATGATGCCGACAAGCTCATCGGCGCCATTCGCGCGCGGCTGGGCAAGAGGGGTGAATCCTTCCGCGGCCTTGACGGTCGCACGCACGAGGTCGACGAAACCATGTGCGTGATCGCTGACGATCGCGCGGTGTTGGGCCTCGGCGGCATTCTGGGGGGCGAGGACACGGGCACCACGCACGACACAACGAACGCGCTGATCGAGTGCGCCTATTTCGATCCGCTGCGGACGGCGGCGACGGGCCGCAAGACCGGCATTGCGAGCGACGCCCGCTACCGCTTCGAACGGGGCGTCGACCCCGCGTTCATTCTGCCGGGTTTAGACCTTGCGACCGGCATGATGCTGGAGGCCGCCGGCGGCGTACCGTCCAGGGGCAAGGTTGCGGGCGCGCCGCCCGACCGCAAGACGGTGATCTCCTTCTCATCCTCCCTCGTTGAGAAACTGGGCGGCATTAAGCTCGAGCAACAGCAGATCCGCGGCACGCTCGAGCGGCTTGGCTTTGGCGTGGACGGCAGCGGCGTCGATGTGAAGGTAACGCCACCCAGCTGGCGGCCCGATGTCTTGGGGGCTGCCGATCTCGTCGAGGAGGTCGTCCGCATCGTGGGATTGGACAAGGTGCCTCCAGCGCCGATGCCGCGCCCCGGAGGCGTTGCCCGGCCCGTGCTGACGGAAGGACAGCGCCGTGTGCGCCGTGCCCGCCGTGCGCTTGCGGCCCGCGGACTCATCGAGGCCGTCACGTGGTCGTTCATCGCCCGCAATGCGGCACGGGCCTTTGGCGGTGGGCAGGACGCGCTCGAGCTCGCCAACCCCATCTCCACGGAGATGTCCTCGATGCGGCCGAGCCTATTGCCGGGCCTCCTCTTCGGCGTGCAACGCAACCGCAACCGCGGCTTTGCTGATCTCGGCCTGTTCGAGGTGGGCCAAGCCTATCGTGGCAACGCGCCCGAGGATCAGTTCGTGGCCGCCAGCGGCGTGCGGGCTGGCGCTGCGCCGCTCACCGGCTCGGGGCGCCACTGGTCCGGCGCGGCCGCCGAAGTCGGGTTGTTCGACGCCAAGGCTGACGTCATGGCGCTGCTGGGGGAACTCGGCTTCGATGCGACGAAGGCGCAGATCACGCGCGACGCGCCGGCCTGGTTCCACCCCGGGCGCTCCGCGGCCTTGCGGCTGGGTCCGAAGGTCGTGCTCGCCCATTTCGGCGAGGTCCACCCCGAAATCCTGCGCATGCTGGACGTTGCCGGCGCTGTAGCCGCCTTCGAGGTGTTCCTGGGCGCGTTGCCGCCGCAACGGCGCAAGGGGGCGGCCCGCGCGTCGCTGGAAGCGAGCGATCTCTTGCCGGTGCGACGCGATTTTGCCTTCGTGCTCGACCGGGATGTGGCCGCTGGCGACGTGGTGAAGGCGGCGCTCGCCGCCGATAAGAAGCTGATTGCCGGTGTCAAGGTGTTTGACTTGTTCCAAGCCGACATCCTGGGCGAAGCCAAGAAGTCGCTGGCGCTCGAGGTCACCCTGCAGCCCACACAACAGACGCTGACGGA
>JAMXLN010000360.1 GCA_024281145.1 Hyphomicrobiaceae bacterium
ATGACGCTGTCGATCAGGGGCTTCACGGCTTCCGAGACGAATGCCTGCAGGACGTGGCTTTCAATCGGCAGCTTGAGCCCAGCCAGCGCCGCGACGCGGGAAGAATTGCCGGCGCAGGCAAGACCCACTTTGCCGGCGCGAACAAACCCCTTGGCAGTGTCCAGGCCGAGCACCCGACCACCTTGAACGCGAATGCCGGTCACCTCGCAGTTCTGCACCAGATCGACGCCGCGCCGATCCGCTCCGCGCGCATAGCCCCAGGCCACGGCATCGTGGCGCACGGTGCCACCGCGCCGCTGCAGCAATCCGCCGGCGATCGGAAAACGCGCATTGTCGAAGTCGAGCGCGGGCGCCATAGCCCGCACCATTTCGCGTTCCAAAAGCTCCGCATCCACACCATGAAGCCGCATGGCATTGCCGCGCCTGGCAAAGGCGTCGCGCTGGGCATCGGAATGGTAGAGGTTGAGTACGCCCCGCTGGCTCACCATGGCGTTATAATTGAGGTCCTGCTCCAAGCCCTCCCACAGTTGCATCGCCCGTTCATAAAACGGAATATTTCCGGGCAGAAGATAATTGGAGCGGATGATGGTGGTGTTGCGCCCAACATTGCCGCTGCCGAGCCAGCCCTTCTCCAACACAGCAACGTTGCTGATGCCGTGTTCCTTGGCGAGGTAGAACGCCGTCGCCAGCCCGTGCCCGCCACCGCCGACGATAACGACGTCGTAGGCGGGCTTTAGCTCGGCGTCGCGCCAGACCGGTTTCCAGCCCGTATTGCCCTGGAAGGCCTGTGCCAAGACGGAGAAAATCGAATAACGCATGATCAATCCCAACGATTAGCCGTCATGGGTCGCGCCCCCAAATTCGCTACACAGCTCCGATGGGCGCTTGCGCAGCTACCCTCGCCCAGCTTGAGTGCGCGGTGAATCGCAAGCGACAGACGACCGAAGTCCTCCGATGCGCGCGTTTCGACGGTGCGTGGACGTGGCAGATCGATGGCCGCAACCGCCGCGATCGAGCCAGGTCGCGGCGACATCACCACCACGCGATCCGACAGGATGACGGCTTCGGGGATCGAATGCGTCACGAACAGGATGGTTTTGCGCGCTCCGCCCGCGCCCTTATCCTCACCCCAGATGCGCAAGAGCTCGATGTTCATGTCGTCGCGGGTCATGGCATCGAGCGCGCCAAACGGTTCGTCCATCAGCAGCAATGGCGGGTCGAGCAGCAGAGCGCGGCAGATGCTCGCCCGCTGCTGCATGCCGCCCGAAAGCTCGTGCGGCCGTTTGCCAACAAAGTCGCCGAGGCCGACGAGCCGCAGCAATTCCATCGCGCGCTCGCGGTAGCCGGCCGTGCCGAGGCCGGCCAACTCCGCTGGCAGCAGCACATTGTCGAGCACCGTGCGCCACTTGAGCAGCACTGGCGCCTGAAACACCATGCCAATATTGCTAAGCGGCTCAATCACCGGCCTGCCATCGACGCTGATCGCCCCCGACGTCGCCGGCCGTAGCCCGGCGACGATGCGCAACAGCGTGGACTTGCCACAGCCGCTCGGACCCACGAGCGAGACGAACTCGCCGCGCCGAACATCGAGGGAGATGTCGCGAAGGGCTTCGACGGGGCCACCGGCGGTCCGATAGACCATGCCGACGCGGATAAGCCCGATGCTGGCCTCGCCTCGGTGTTGGTGTGCTGCGGTCATTGGCTCAGGGCATCGCGACCTTGGTCAGGAAGTCGTTGGTGAAGACGGTGGAGCAGTCCACCTTGCGCGGCAAACCCATGTACGTATTCACGAGGTCAACGGATGCGCACATCTTTTGCTGTTCGATCCAGCCGATGCCATGGGCGGCGTAGCGTGGTGTCTTCATGAGGTCGAGACCCAGCCTCATATTGGCCTCGATGATGCCGACGTCGATCTCCGGCACGCGCTTCTTGAAGATCGCCAATGCCCCCTTGGGATCCGCCATCACATCGCGCCATCCCATGTAGGCCGCCTGCAGGAACGCGCGCAGTGCCGTCGACCTCTCCGCCATCGTTTTCTCGCTCGCCATGATCGACATGGAATAGAGGTCGAGCCCAAAATCGGCCCAGGGCATCATCACCACGTTGCCGACGCCCATTGGCTTCTCATAGTAGGGCAGGCCGGTCGTGTAGTCGGCGACCGCGTCGACGCGCTTCTCGGCGAGGGCGGCGATCTTTGCGGCAGGCTCTACGTTCACCCATGTGACCTTGCTGTCATCGACGTTGTTGGCCTTGGCGAATGCCGGCCAGATCTGGCGCTGGCTGTCGCCCGGCGGCGCGGCAAGGGTTTTGCCCTCCAGATCCTTGGGCTTGAGGACCGGCTTGTCCTTGGCAGAAAAGACGTTGAGCGGCGTCTTGTCGAACACCATGCCGACGATTTTGATTTTGGCGGTCCGCGCGAGCGCGGCAATCACCACCGCGGTGTCCGCCAATCCCGCATCGGCGCGCCCGCTGTCGACCTTGGCGATCGAATCGCCCGAGCCCTTGGAGTTCTCGAGCGTCACCTCCAGCCCCTGCTGAGCGAAATAGCCCTTGTCCAGTGCGACCCAATAGGCGGCATGGTCGCCCACCGCAAACCAGTTGAGCGCAAAGGTGAACTTCTCCGAGGTCTGGGCGCAAGCTGCACCCGCCAAACCACAGAGGGCTGCGATGCCCGCCGCCGCCGTGAAAACCAACCGGTTCATTGGAGATCTCCTCGAGCTGGTCACGCGTCCGAAACTTCCGCCCAGGGTGCCAGCAGGCGCGAAAGGGCGCCAACCGCGGCAAACAGCATCAACCCTAGGATCGAAATCCAGGCCAGCGCCGCGAAGGCAACGGCCGTGTTCATGCTGCTTTGGGTCGTAATGATCACGTATCCAAGGCCCGCCTGGGAGGCGACGAACTCGCCCACCACCGCGCCGACCACGGCCGAACTCGCGGTGACCTTGAGGGCGCTCAGAATGTAGGGGTAGGCATTCGGCATGCGGATTTTGGCGAACACCTTCCATTTGGGTGCGTTGAACACCCGTCCAAGGTCAAGCAGATCCTCCTCGATCTGTGTCAAGCCGACCGCCGTGTTGATGACCACCGGGAAGAAGCCAATGAGCGCGCCGATCAGCATGTTGGGCAGGATGCCATAGCCGAGCCAGATCAGGAAAAGCGGTGCGATCGCTACCTTGGGCAGCGTGTTGACGAACACCAGGAACGGTGTCAGCGCTCCAGCCGCAGCTTGCGACCAAGCGATGGCGGCGCCGAGCAGGACGCCCGCCAGCGCCGCGATCAAAAATGCGCCGAGGATCTCGACGGCTGTGGTCCAGATGTGCTTCGCCCACGGGATCTCGCCGGGACCCATGGCGGCAAGCACGGAGAGCGGGCTCGGCAACAGGTACTCGCGCACGCCAAGCGCCGATACCGCCAGTTGCCAGCAGGCGAGAAAGCCCACGAATGTCATCGTGGCCGGCAGCAACCGGCGCGGCGCAATCCCATTCATGGCGCCATACTGCCACGGGACGAGATCGGACCAAACCGGCGCTTGCCTGTGGGCCCTACCAGCCCACCTGGTAGCGGCGCTCGAGCACCTGGGTCCATTTGCCGATCGGATAGCAGTAGATGAAGAAGCACGCGAGCGCGAAGGCGTAGAGCGGCGCCAACAGCTCAGGCCGGGAGCCTTCTGCAGCGTGCACCTGCGAGGTGAGCGTGATCATCTCGCTCACCCCGACGATCGAGGCATTGACCGTCGACATCGCGATCAGAGAGTAGAGGTTCATCCATGGCGGTAGCATGCGCTTAACGCACTGCGGCAGGATGACGAGATAGAGGCATTGGCGCCGAGAAAGTCCAAGCGCGCGAGCGCTGTCCCACTGGCCCGTCGGCACGGACTGGATGGCCCCGCGCGTGATCTCGGAGGTGTTGGCCATCACGGGCAAGGCAAAACCCAAGGTCGCCTTGGCCCAGTCCGGAAATGGAACGCGCAAGCCGAAGGCGCGGATCTCGAAGGGAAGCAGAAACACGCACAGAAATAGGAGGACGAGCCAAGGCGAGTTGCGAAAGAGCTGGGTGACGGCGCTCGATACGATGCGCACGGGACGCGCGCGCGAGAGCTGGGCAATGCCGACGGGCACGCCAGCCACCGTGCCGATCCCCATCGCCATGATCGAGATGAGAATATTGAAGCTGAACCCCCACAGCAGCAGCGGCGCCCAGCGCATGAGCACTTCAAATGAGCTGGCCTTGATCATGGACGGCGGCTGCGCCACGGCCACCGTCGCGCCCAGCACTGCCACCGCCGCCACCCATAGGCCGACACGGCCGAGCACGTTAGCGCCCGCCATGCCCAGATCGTGGCCGCCTGCCGCCGAGGTAGAGCCGCGAGGCTGCCGCGTTCGATGGCGCTCGCCTGGCACATCGCCCGGCAGGCCCGAGAGGAGGTTGCGCACCAAGCCTGGGCGGAAGGCATCGCGGTAGCGCAGCACGTCAATGCCCTCCCTCTTGACCAAAGCCCGGAATGGCAAGGCGACGCTCGATGGCATTGAGGAGGCCGACCAGAACGAACACGAGGGCGAGATAGGCGAACAGAACAAAGAACATCATCTCGCGCACGTTGGTGGTGTCCGACCAGATCTGCTTTGACACGTAGAGCAATTCCGGCACGGCGATGGCATAGGCGAGGTTGGTGGTCTTGACCAGGTTGACGAGGTTGTTGCCGAGCGCCGGCAGACAAATGCGGATCGCCATTGGCAGCACGATCAGCCGGTAGGTCAGCCAGCGCGATAGGCCGAAGCTGGTGGCTGCTTCCAAGGTGGACTTCGGGATCGCCTCGATACCGGAGCGAAAGATCTCGATATTGAAGGCGCCGGCGAAGAGCGACAGCGAAATGATCGCCCACTCGACGTTGGACACCATCGGCAACATGGCACCGGAGCCGTCCGGCAGACGAGGCAGCAGGTAGCCCAGGCCGAAATAGAAGAAATAGATCTGCACCAGCGGTGGGGTGTTGCGGAAGAAGGAGATGAAGGCGGCAATGATCCTTCGTAGCCAGACGAATTTTGAGCCCTGCAGCCAGGCGCCGGCGATGCCGATCAGCATGGAAAGCACTATGGTTGCCACGGCCAACTCGAGCGTTAAGAAGAAGCCGCGCACCATCCGCGCGCGGTCGAAATCGTCGTAGATGAAGGTAAGGTTGATGCCGGTCCGCTCGTAGAATTCGCGGAACCAGTCATAGATCGGCTGCATGGCGGCGAGGCGCCTCTGTCGTCCCAGGCGTTTTGCCCGGGATCCCAGTCGCACCCGGACGGAGCCGAGGATGGCATCTCCTCGACAACCGCCGGGACGACCAAATAGGTGTCAACTCCCGCTCTTGAATTTCTCGTGCATGCGCCGGGCGTAGTCGGTGGGAGGCACGCCCCACTTCTTCTCGAGCTCCACGATGCGGCCCGACTTCATCCAATCCTTGTGGATGTCCTCCATGGCCTTCTGCAAGTTGGTTTCACCGAGCTTCACCGCGATAGCCCACGGCGTCTCCATGATGCCGGGCAATACCATGTGGTAGCCGTCCTTCCAATCCTCCTCCGTCAGCTTGCCAACCACGAACGTCTGGTCGTAGAGATAGCCGATGCAGTCGCCATTCTTGAGCGCCAGCAGCGGCTTTTCTGAACCATCGAACGAGGCGATCTCGGGGCCGTATTTTTGGGCGATGTCCTTGTTGTAAAAGGCACCCGTGGTGCCGCAAAGCTTCTTGCCCTTGAGGTCTTCCCAGCTCTTCACAGCTGCGTCCTTCCTGAGGAGCACATTGACCGCATCGGAGTAGTAGAGGGGCTCGATCACTTGCACGACCCTGCGGCGCTCGGGCTTGTCGGACATGGTCGCGATCATCAGATCGATCTTGCCCTGGTTGAGGAATTCCATGCGATTGGCGGAGACCACCGGCACCAGCTCCAGTTTGACGCCGAGCTTCTTTGCGACGTCGGCCGCGAGATCGGGTTCAAGTCCGATGATGGCTCCCGAGGGATCGCGGAAGCCGAACGGCTTGTAGTCGGCCTTGACCCCGACAATGAGTGTGCCGCGCTGCTTGATGTCGTCGAGCACGTCGCCGAGCGCCGGCGCGCCAAGCACTATGAGGCCGATCAGCGCCGCGATCCATGTCCTAGCAGTCCGCATTGAGCTCTCCTTTTGATCGTCACCTCGGCTCAAGGTAGGGGATTTGCCGCATCCGCGCGACGCCCCCGCGCACGGCTCTACGTTTGCCAGATGCGACACTTGGTACCCAATTGCGCCAGCGGCACGTCTGGCAGGGCGCCACGCCGGTGCCCTCCTCCTCTGCTGCCGACGCGCAGAAGGGGAGCGCGCACAGCCGAAGGGCCCAGCTGAGCCCCGATCCCATGCCGGGCCCATGCCGGGCCCATGACCCCAGGCTCTTGCCTGCGCGCATGGGTTTGGAAAGGTGATCGGGCCAAAACGGGCGAACCCTGACCCGTCTCGGCTATTGTTGTTTGCTTTGCAAGGTTTTCGGGAGACGTAAGATGGACGTCGCACTCATCAAGGTCGCCGTTGCCGATGCCATAGCGGTCGTGACGATGGACAACCCGCCGGTCAACGCACAGAACGCCCAGTTCAGCGCCGAGATGGCCTATGTCTTCGACACCCTGAGCGACCGCAAGGACGTGCGCGTGGCTGTCCTCACCGGCGCGGGCAAGGTCTTCTCGGCCGGCGCGGACATGAAGGGACGTGCGGGGCTCAAAGCAGTAGGCGAGCGTTGGCAACACAATCGCCGCGTCCGCGAGAGCTTCCATGCGATCCGCGAATGCGCCAAGCCCGTCATCGGTGCGCTCAATGGCCCGGCCCTCGGTGCGGGCCTGGCGGTCGCTGCCTCCTGCGACATCCTCTTCGCAGCCGAAGAGGCCTCGCTCGGGCTGCCGGAGATCGACGTCGGACTGCTCGGTGGCGGCCGCCACGCCCAGCGCCTGTTCGGACACTCCACGCTGCGCCGCATGATGCTGACCGGCTACCGCGTGCCTGGCCCGGAACTCTTCCGTCTCGGCATCGTCGAGGCCTGCGTGCCGCGCCCCGCGCTCATGGAGCGCGTCATGAACCTCGCGCGCGAGATTGCGGCGAAGAGCCCGGCGGCCGTCCGATTGGCCAAGGGAGCGCTCAACGCCATCGAGGACATGAGCCTGCGCGACGGCTATCGCCACGAGCAAGACCTGACAGCCCAACTCTCCGAGCACCCCGACGCCAAGGAAGCCGCGGCCGCTTTTTTGGAGAAACGCCAGCCCGTGTTCGGCGATTGAGAAAGAAGGGCATGGCTTGAGGCGCTGGCGCTTGGCTCGCATAGCCTACGGCGCGCTCCGGCGTCGGGGCTTCCGGCTCTTGGCTGCCAGCCCGGACGCCAGCGGAGCCCCTTACCTTGCGCGCCCGGCGGGCGTACCCGTCTGCCCACGGCCTTGTGCCCCCTCTTGGCGGCCAGGGCTGGGCCCCCACTGCGCGGTCCCGATGCTTGGTTCTGAGACCCCATGACTCCCCGCAATCGTTCTGTATAAGCTGAGGTCAACCAAGTGGGCCCCGGGGCAGCGGCCCAAGCCGAGGGAGGCTTCCCAGCGCATGCGCATCAAGAGCGGTCAGGACCTCGCCACGGGCCTGCTGTTCGCCCTCGTCGGCGCGGGCGGGCTCTGGCTCGGCTCGGACTATCCCATGGGGACGGCGCAGCGCCCCGGCACCGGCGTTTTGCCGTACATCCTTTCGTGGTGTCTGATCGCCACGGGTGGTCTCCTCTGGCTCAAGGCGACCTTGGTTGAGGGACCGCCCATGACCAGCTGGGCGTGGCGACCGGTCATCATGATCACGCTCGCCACCGTCGCCTTCGCGCTGCTCGTCGATCCGTATGGACTGGCGGTGAGCATGCTGGTTTCCATGACACTGGCGGCACTCGGCACCCCGGAAACGCGCTGGGTCGAGTACGCCCTCTTCGCGGCGATCATGCTCGTACTCGGCATCGCCATGTTCATCTGGGGTCTCGGCATGCCGATCCAGGTGCTCCCCAAGGAGCTTTCATGGAGGTAGCATCCCTCTTCCACAACTTGGCGCTCGGCTTTTCGGTCGCGGTCTCGCTGCAGAATCTGTTCTGGTGCCTGATGGGTGCCATCATCGGCACCGCGATCGGCGTGCTCCCCGGAGTAGGCCCGGTGGCGACCATGGCGCTGCTGCTGCCAGCCACCTATTTCCTGCCGGCCGATGGCGCGCTCATCATGCTGGCTGGCATCTACTACGGCGCGCAATACGGGGGCTCGACGACCTCAATCCTCGTCAACCTGCCAGGCGAGGCGAGCTCGGTCGTCACCTGCCTCGACGGCTACCAAATGGCGCGCCAGGGGCGCGCCGGGCCGGCCCTGGCCATCGCCGCCATCGGCTCATTTTTTGCAGGCTGCGTGGCCACCATCGCGATCGCGGTCGCGGCACCGCCGCTGACGAAACTTGCCCAGCAGTTCGCGCCAGCCGACTACTTCTCCTTGATGGTACTGGGTCTCGTGTTCGCCGTCGTCCTGGCGCGCGGCTCGATCCTCAAGGCGCTTGGCATGATCTTCCTCGGCATGCTGCTGGGGCTGGTCGGTACCGACGTCAACACCGGCAACACACGCTTTACTTTCGGCATCGGCGACCTGTTCGATGGCATCGGCTTCGTGCCCCTCGTCATGGGCGTGTTCGGCATCGCCGAGATCATGTCCAACCTCACAAACGCCGAGCGTCGCGATCTCCTCAGCTCGAAGGTCAGCGGGCTCATGCCCACCAAGGAGGACCTCAAGCGCTCGATCGCGCCGGTGCTGCGCGGAACGCTGCTTGGCGGATTGCTGGGCGTCCTCCCGGGCGGCGGCGCCGTGCTCGCGTCCTTTTCCGCCTACACGGTGGAAAAGCGGCTCTCGCGCACGCCCGAGATATTCGGCACGGGCGCGATTGAGGGCGTCGCCGCACCAGAGAGCGCCAACAACGCGGCCGCGCAAACATCCTTCATTCCCATGCTGACGCTCGGCATTCCCTCCAACGCCGTGATGGCAATGATGATCGGCGGCATGATGATTCATGGCATCATCCCCGGACCGCAGGTCATGGAGCAGAAGCCGGGGCTCTTTTGGGGCATGATCGCGAGCATGTGGATCGGCAACTTAATGCTGATCGTGCTCAATTTGCCGCTGATCGGCATCTGGGTGCGCATGCTGCTCGTGCCCTATCGGCTGCTCTCAATTGCCATTCTGTTCTTCTGCTGCATCGGGGTTTACAGCCTCAACAACTCTGCCAACGAGGTGCTGTTCATCGCCTTCTTCGGCGTCATCGGCTACTTGTTGATGAAGCTCGACTGCGAGCCGGCGCCCCTGCTCATGGGTTTTCTGCTTGGACCCATGATGGAGGTCTACATGCGCCGCGCCATGCTGCTGTCGCGCGGCGACCCCCTGGTGTTCCTGCAACGGCCGCTGTCGCTTGCCTTCCTGTTGACAGCAGCGTTGCTGCTTTTGTTCATCGTTCTGCCGAACGTCCGCAAGGTACGCGAGGTGGCCTTCAGCGAGTGATCGACCACCACGGGTCGCGCCCGGCCCCTCTGCGCTGCCCGCGGTGGCAGGCCGCAGGATGCGCCAAGCACGACGAGCGACGTCGGCTCGGACAAACGATCGACGTCACCCACAAGCTGTCAGTGAGCCTAGCGCATGCCCGAAGTTTCCTCACCACCCCGCATCACCTTCGATGACTTTAGCAAGGTGGACATCCGCGTTGGCACCATCGTCGGTGCCGAGCCGCTCGCCGGGGCTCGCAAGCCGGCACTCCGACTTAGAATCGATTTCGGGCCCGGGATCGGTCTCAAGACGAGTTCGGCGCAAATCACCAAGCACTACGAGCCGGCGGCGCTCATCGGCCGTCAGGTGGCGGCGGTCGTCAACTTCCCGCCGCGTCAGATCGGCAAGACCATGTCGGAGGTCCTCACGTTGGGCTTTCCGGATGGCAACGGCGAGGTGGTGCTGATCATGCCCGAACGCCCGGTGCCCGACGGAGGGCGCCTCTTCTGAGCGCCGGGTCCTGGTGGAGCGAAACCGCCACTCGCCTTGCTGAATGCGGCCAAGGTTTGTGCACGCCAGGGAGATGCCCAGGGAGATGCCAAGGGAGATGCCCAGGGAGATGCCAAGGGCGATGTCGGGGGCTACAAGGGCACACGAATTGTCGCCCGCAATCCGCCCATCGCGCTTGTCCCGAGCGCGATGTCACCGCCGTGACTGCGGGCGATGTCGCGCGCGATGGCGAGCCCCAATCCCGAGTTGCCCGCGTCCTGATTGCGCGCATGATCCAGCCGGTAAAACGGACGGAAAACGTTGTCGCGCTCCGCTGGCGGGATGCCCGGTCCGTCGTCGTCCACCTCGATCCGCAGCCAGATGTCGTCTGCGCCCGCGCGAATGATGACGATATTGCCAAAGCGCGCCGCATTGGTCACGAGGTTGGTGACCGCGCGCTTGAATGCCTGCCGCTTGAGCGCCAGCACGAGGTCGTGTCGTGGCTGGCGCATGCGCACCTCGATCGGCGTCCCCAGGTATTCGGTCTCGTCCTGCACCTCATTTAGCAGTTCACCGACGTTGGTTGGTGCGGCCTCCTCGCCACCATCGCCCTTGGCGAAGGCGAGATAGTCCTCCAGCATATGCTGCATCTCGTTGACGTCATTCTTGAGTGCGTGGATTTCCGGGCTGTCGCGCAACAGCGCCAGCTCCAGTTTGAAGCGCGTCAGCACGGTCCTCAAGTCGTGGCTAACGCCCGCCAACATGGTCGTGCGTTGCTCAACGTGATGGCGAATGCGCTCGCGCATCTCGAGGAACGCCTGCGCCGCCTGCCGCACCTCGCGCGCACCGCGCGGCCTGAATTCCGGTGGAAAAGGCCGACCCTTGCCGAAGGCGTCCGCCGCATCCGCCAGCCGCAGCACCGGACGGATTTGGTTGCGCAAGAACAGGATCGCGACCGTGAGCAGAACGACGGAGGTACCCACCATCCACATCAGGAAGATGTGCGAATTGGAGGCGTAAGCCTGCCCGCGCTGAGCCACGAACCGCAGGATGGCCTGGTCGAGCTTGACGCGGATCTCCACGTGTCGTGATTGGCCAACGGTGTCGATCCAGAACGGCCGCTTGACCTGGGCGCGGATCTCGTCCGACAGGGCGCGGTCGAGCAAGTCGAAGAAGGGCTTGGGTTGCGGAGTGGGCAGATTGCCGGCCGGCAGAACCGCCACCGAGAACCCAAACCTCAGCTGACCGATGTCGATCAGCCGAGCGACGTCGTCCTTGCTTGTACTCGACTCGTAGAGATCGACGATGGCCGCCATGTCGCGTGCCACACCTTCCGACAGCCGCCGCGTCACCTGGTTCCAGTGCCGCTCCATGAAGGTGAACGCCACCACGCTTTCCAACAGCACGATGGGCGCGATGATGATTATGAGCGCGCGGGCATATAGCCCCTTGGGGGCAAGCTCGCTCGCGGCTCGCAGCGCGCGTGACCAGGCGATCCGCGGCCAACTCTTTTCGCCGAGGAGCTTGCGCCAGTTCTCCGGGTTGCGAGCGAGCATGCCCCTTGCCAGCCTCACCAACTTCGTCAGTCGGTGTGCAGTATATAGCCTTTGCCTCTGACGGTTTGCAGATAAACTGGATTTGTTGGATCCGTCTCGATCTTGCGGCGCAGACGATTGATCTGCACATCGATCGCACGCTCACTGCCGGTGGAGTCGTCGCTGGCAAGCTCGTGGCGAGCGATCGGCATACCCGGCCGCTGCGCGAAGAGCCGCAGCAGGTCGCGCTCCCGTTCGGTGAGTTTGATGGTCTCGTCCTTGCGTTTGAGCTCCCCGCGCGCGACGTGAAAGGTGTAATCGCCCATCCTGATCTCGTCCCTGGGACCCGACGGACCGCGTCCGCGCTTGAGGATATTCTGCAGCCGCAGCAACAGCTCGCGCGGCTCGAAAGGCTTGACCACGTAGTCGTCAGCGCCGGTTTCCAACCCCCCGATGCGTTGCTCCGCCTCTGCCTGCGCGGTGAGCAGGCACACCGGGATGGCGGATACGGACTTGAGGTCTCGGGCGAGCTCCAGACCACTCTCACCGGGCATCATGACGTCCAAAATGACCACATCAAAGGCAAGGCCGCGCATGGCCGCGCGCGCACTGGCGGCATCGGTGGCGGTCGTCACGCGAAAGCCCTGTTCGAACAGGTAGCGCGCCAGGAGATCGCGAATGCGCAGGTCGTCATCGACGACCAAGATGTGGGCGGCATTGTCGGGCAGCGTGTCCATCGGCGAGCTCAGGCACCCTCAGGCGCGGCTTGCGGCGAGGGCCTGGATCGGCTCGGGCAACAACGCCTCGACCAGCGCGCGCTCCTCCCTCGTGATCATATTGAACAAAAATCTGGCGATAGCGCGGTCGCTGCTAGCGCCCGCTTGACCCAAGGCTTGGGCCACGCGCCTGGCCTGCAGCTCATCGAGGCGCCGCGCCAAGGTGGCCCCTTTCTCGCTGGCGTGGAGCAGCCGCTGGCGACGGTCGCGCTCGCCCGCCCTCTGCTCGATCCAACCTTTGTCCACCAGCTCCTTGAGGACGCGCGCCAGGCTCTGCTTGGTGATCTTCAAGATCTCGAGCAGGTCGGCCACCCGCAATCCCGGATTGCGGTTGACGAAGTGCAAGACGCGGTGATGCGCGCGCCCGAGGCCCAGCTCGGCCAGCGCCGCGTCCGCCTCGCGCGTAAAGTCGCGATAGGCGAAGAACAAGAGCTCGACAAATGTGATGAGGTGCGGATCAGGGCCCGACGCTGGCGATCTGTCCGAGCTTTGATCAACCGGCGCCCGATGCGTGCTCAAGAGCTCGGAAGTTATGTCAGCCATGTTGACTTATTTGACCCCGATTGTTAGTGCTGGCAAGCGATTTTACGGGCTCAGACGCCGGACCTGGCGCGGCCACGACGTCTGATCGAGCGCGCGACATGGGCAAACGTGCCGAATTGGCACGCGCGGGGGCGGCGCGGCTCGCGCGACAAGCCCACCTGGCTAAGCCCGATTGTGGCTGGGCTCGATTGTGGCTGGCCTCGATTGTGGCTGGCCTCGATTGTGGCTGGCCTCGATTGTAGCCGGGCTCGATGATAGCCCGGCGCGACTGTGGCCGGGCTCGATACCGGCGCGATTGTGGCCCGCCTTAATGGTGGCCCGGCTCAATCCCGGAGGAGACAGCGCATGGCCGACTTGGTCCCCTACCACGACCGCGATGGCTTCATTTGGTACGACGGCAAGCTCGTACCATGGCGCGAGGCCAATCTGCACGTGCTGAGCCACGGATTGCACTACGCGAGCGCGGTATTTGAGGGGGAGCGAGCCTACGGCGGCGAGATTTTCGAGCTCACCCAACACAGTCAGCGGCTCTACGAGGGCGCCAAGACGATGGACTTCACCATCCCCCACGGCGTCGCCGAGATCGACCAAGCGTGCCGGGAGGTGGTCAAAGCCAACAAGCTCACCGATTGCTACGTGCGACCAATCGCCTGGCGCGGCAGCGAGATGATGGGAGTTTCGGCGCAGTCGGCCAAGATCCACTTGGCGATCGCCGCCTGGGACTGGGGCTCCTACTTCCCCATGGAGCAGCGTCTCAAGGGCATCCGACTTACGATCGCGCAGTATCGCCGGCCGGATCCCGCCACGGCGCCTGCCAAGACCAAGGCCGCCGGTCTTTACATGATCTGCACCTTGGAGAAGCATCGGGCCGAGCGCATGGGCTATGCCGACGCTCTGATGTACGACTGGCGCGGCCGTGTCGCAGAATGCACCGGCGCCAACATCTTCTTCATCAAGGACGGCGTGCTCAATACGCCGACGCCGGACTGTTTCCTCGATGGCATAACCCGGCGGACAGTGATTGCACTGGCCAAGACGCGCGGATTGCAGGTGGTGGAGCGCACCATCATGCCCGATGAGCTTGCGAGCTTCTCGGAGTGCTTCCTGGTCGGCACCGCAGCTGAGGTCACTCCCGTCTCCGAGATTGGGCCTAACAAGTATCAGCCCGGAAAGATCTCAGAGACGCTGATCCACGACTACAGTGCGGCTGTTCAGCCCAAAAAGGTGGCCGCCGAATGAACGACCGCCATCACGCCGCCACGCGCTGCTTCTGATGGATGGTTGCAGCCTGCCGAGCGCCGTGCTGTGCCAGCACCCTGATCGCGGCCCCGATCGCGGGTCGTTACGAACGCGGTCCCAACGGGCGTGGGCGCTCCGACAGCGCCGTCGCAGAGAACGGCCCACGGGCCACGTGTGCGACGACCGCCCTTGCGCCCATTGAGCGCGTATTGAGCGCGCAGGCAGCTTGGTTTCACGGCGGCGGATAAGCGCGTTCCAGCCAGCGTGTGCAAGGCGCGAGCCCGGCGTGGCGTCGGATAGGACAAGGCCCGACAGCAAACACCCTCGCCCCTACTCCCCAACCCGGCGGCTGCCTGGCGCGGGTTCAAACCATCACCTGCGTGCCCACCTCCACCACGCGGTCATTGGGAATCCTGAAGAATTCGGTGGCGTCGTCGGCGCGACCTGCAAGCCAGATGAAGAGCCGCTCCTGCCAACGCGGCATCTCCGACTTGAGCGTTGGGCGAAGCGAGCGGCGTGACAGGAAGAATGAGGTGGCCGACATTTCGATGTTTAGGTCCTTGCGCCGGCAATGCTCGATGATCTTCGGCACGCTTGGCGTCTCCATGAACCCGTAGTGGGCAATCACACGGATGAACCTGTCCGCCACGGTATCGATCTCGATCCGCTCGTGGCGCGCTACGCGCGGCGTATCTTCGGTCTTGATGGTGAGGATGATGTTGCGCTCGTGCAGCACGCGGTTGTGCTTGAGGTTGTGCATGAGCGCGGTGGGCGCCGCGGTGGGATCGCCCGTGAGAAATACTGCCGTCCCCGGTACGCGGTGCGGCGGCTTGGCCTCCAGCTTGCGCACCAGCCATTCAAGCTCAGCCTCGTTCTTGCGCGTGGCCCGCGCCAGGCTTGCCGAGCCGCGCACCCACGTGAGAACGATGATGGTGATGGCAAGGGCGATTGCCAACGGCAGCCATCCGCCCTCCTGAATCTTGAGCACATTGGCGGTCAAGAAAGCCTGTTCGATTTGCAACAGGGGCACCATCAGGATCGACGTCTTCCACACCGGCCAACCCCAGCAGCGCCAGACCACGAAGAACGCCATCAGGCTGTCGACGACCATCGTGGCGGTGACCGACAGGCCATAGGCGGCCGCCAAATTGCCGGAGCTGCGGAACGTCAAAGTCACGATCAGCACACCCGCGAACAGCATCTGGTTGACGCGCGGCAGGAAGATCTGGCCAGCGATGCTCTCGGAGGTGTGGCGCACGGCCAGACGCGGCACCAGGCCCAGTTGAATGGCCTGCCGCGTGAAGGAGTAGGCGCCGGTGATGACGGCCTGGCTGGCGATGACGGTTGCCACCGTGGCCAGCACGACCATTGGGATCAATGCCCAGCTTGGATAGAGCCGATAGAAGGGGTTGTCGATCGCATCGGGGTTCGCCAGCAGCAAAGCGCCTTGCCCGAAATAGTTGATGATGAGCGCCGGTTGGACCATGACCAGCCAGGAGAGTTGGATGGGCTTGCGGCCGAAGTGGCCGAGGTCGGCATAGAGCGCGGCGGCGCCCGTGACGGCGAGAAACACGAGGCCCATCACGATGAGGCCGACCATGCCATGCGTGAGGATGAACCGGACCCCAAGCACCGGATTGAGGGCGACGAAGATGCGCGGATCGTCGATGATGTGAACGAGGCCACCGACAGTGAGCGTGACAAACCACGCCAGCATGACCGGCCCGAAGAACTGTGCGACTTTTGCTGTCCCGCGCGATTGTAGGAGGAACAGCAGCACGAGGATCGCCACAGTGAGCGGCAGCACCACGTGCTCAGAGTGCGGAGCGACCAGCTTCAGGCCCTCCACAGCGGATAACACCGAAATGGCCGGCGTGAGCACTGCCTCCCCATAAAAGAAGGCCGCGCCGATCACACCCAACATGAGGATGAGCGCCGCGCTGCGCTTGGCCACCGATTGGCCGAGCGCCATCAGAGCAAACGTGCCACCCTCGCCCTTATTGTCGGCATTGAGGAGCACGAGCACGTACTTGAGGGTGACGATGAGCAGCATCGTCCACACCATCAGCGACAGGATGCCAGGCACCGCCTCGGGGCCGCCGGTCGACGCCTTCACCGCCACGCGCAGGGCATAGAGGGGGCTGGTGCCGATATCGCCAAACACAACGCCCAGCGAACCCAACACGAGGGCCCAAAAATGCCCATCGGTTCGGCGAGCTTCGGCAGTGCCAGGGGCCGCAGCGACGGATTGTGCCATGGGGCGCAGGGGTGTTCGCGGGGCTAGTACGCTGCAGCGGTCGATGCTGAGTGGGCGCGGCTTATACACCTGCTCCCCGCCGCGCGGAAGCCCGCCAAAGGATGTGCCCAATGCCGATCAAAGGTCCGCGCGGTGGGACCTCATTAATGTGAACGTTGTTCAGTCACGCCGTGACCCCGGGGGACCCATTGCCCCGATCCACGGCCGAAATCTGGAGGGGATCGCACCGATCTGGCGTCACGCGAGGCTCGCAGGACAAGTCCCCGGAGGCCATGGACGTGCCAGGCCGGCCCACATACGTCGGGTCGGGCATGCGAGCTCCGCATGCCTCGCACCTCGAGCGGCCATCAAAGACCGCGCGTGGGCGGGGGCCGCGGGCGGGGCGCCAGGCAGATCCGCCGGGGGGGACGGGTGGGCGGCCCTCCCGACCGACCCCTGCGGACCCTCAAGCCGCCGCGGGGCTTGTGCCTTGTGGCCCGCGCTATTGGCGGCCCTGCCCGGCCACCTCCAGGAACTCTCGCACGTAGGCCGCAAACGAGCGCCCGCACGTGACCTCAAAGCCCGCCCGATCCTGCCAGTGCGACAAGATGATTTCGGCGTTGCCAACAAGCGTGCGCGTGGCGGCTCCTGGCGGAAACGCGCCCGACGACAGATCGAGCGGGCAGCCGCCGTTGATCGCCTCCGCCGCCTGCGGGCCCGACACCAACAAGGCAACATGGGCGTGGCTCACATCGATGAGCGCGTGCGCAAGATCGCGCAAGCTGGCCTCGATGGCATCGGCGATCGCGTTACCCTCCGCCTCCGGTCCGCACAGCAACCATTCGTCCGGCCCGAGCCGCAGCGTCCCTTTCCCGTCGGCGCTCCAGCAGCGGTTGATTGGCAGGTCTAGCGCAAAGCCGGCGACCGACGCCGCTCGGTCGATGAGCGTGGAAGGAAGGCGTAGCGAGAAGCGGGCCTGCGGGGGCAGCAGACGAATGATGACGGCCCGAGCGTGGGCGTTTGGGTCCGATCCCCAATCGTCCTCGGCAAGGGCCATGCGGCGAATCGGAACGGAGCGCGCCTCAGCCATGGACGCGTGCCCCCGTAGGATCGAAGAAGATGGGATCGCGCACCTGCACCGCCACAACGCCCGCCGGCGTCGTCGCATGGAGCCGTTGGCCGATGCGCGATCGCCCGTCGGCAATGAGCGCCAACGCGATCGGCTGATGACAACTGGGGCTCCAATAACTTGAGGTTACGTGACCGTGCGAGCGCATCGGCAAGGGCTCTGAGGGATCAGCGAGGATCTGCGCCCCTTCCTCTAGAACCGTGCGCGCGTCCTCGCTCGCGAGCCCCACCAGCTGCTTGCGTCCCGGTGCCACCAGGTCGGGCCGCGCCAGCGAGCGCAGGCCAACAAAGTCCGCCTTGCCTCTGCCAATGAGCCCCGCCAGTCCCAGGTCGTCGGGAGCCACGGTACCGTCAGTCTCCTGGCCGACGATGATGAAGCCCTTCTCGGCTCGGAGTACGTGCATCGCCTCGGTGCCGTAGGGCGTGATGCCGAGCGCTTTCCCGGATTCGATCAAGGCGTCCCAGAGCGCTTGACCATAGTCGGCGGGCACGTTGATCTCGTACCCGAGCTCGCCGGTGAAGGATACGCGAAAGAGCCGGCAGGCCAACCCACAGATCGTGGCCGTGCGCACCGACATGTGTGGGAATGCCTGGGTCGCGAGGTCGAGCTCCTCCACGAGCGGCGCCAAGATCTGGCGCGCCTTCGGACCTTGCACGGCAATGGTGGCGTACTGTTCGGTGACGGACGTCAGGTAGACCGCCAGTTCCGGCCACTCGGTCTGGAGGTATTCCTCCATGTGCTGCAGCACGCGCGCGGCGCCGCCCGTGGTCGTTGTCACGTGGAAGCGGTCGCGGGTGAGGCGGGCCACGACACCATCATCGAAAACGTATCCGTCCTCCTTCAACAGCAGGGCGTAACGGCAGCGGCCGGGTGCAAGGCGGCTCAGGCGGTTGGTGTACATGCGGTCGAGGAACTCAGCCGCATCCGCGCCCACCACCTCGATCTTGCCGAGCGTGGACGCATCGAGGATCCCAGCGCTTGTGCGCACTGCCGTCACCTCGCGCGTGACGGCAGCTTGCAGGTCCTCGTTGGCGCGTGGGAACGCGCGGGCGCGCTTCCATTGGCCCACGTCTTCGAAGATGGCGCCGTGGCGTACGGCCCACGCGTGGGCCGGCGGGGTGCGCACAGGCTCGAACAGGCGACCCCGACTTGGCCCAGCCAACGCACCGAAGGTGACGGGAGTGTAGGGCGGACGGAACGTCGTCGTGCCGATGTCGGGCACCGCCGCGCCGAGCGTCTTGGCCACAAGGCCGATGACGTTCATGTTCGACGTCTTGCCTTGGTCGGTGGCCATGCCGGCGGTGGTGTAGCGTTTCACATGCTCGATCGACCTGAAGCCCTCGCGGACAGCGAGGCCAATATCGTTTGCCGTCACGTCGTTTTGCAGATCGACGAAGGCA
This sequence comes from Hyphomicrobiaceae bacterium, assembly GCA_024281145.1. GTDB lineage: Bacteria > Pseudomonadota > Alphaproteobacteria > Rhizobiales > Hyphomicrobiaceae > AWTP1-13. The sequence goes on from JAMXLN010000360.1 coordinate 18,881, forward strand.
TGCCCCTGCCGGTTCGCGGCTGGCAGGAGGCGCACCGGCTCAAAACCGGTGCGGGTTGCACTGGCCTTAAAGTGGCGTTCGCGCGTCAGCCCGGCTGCCGCCGCGCCGGCGCGCCAGCCTTGCGCCAGACAAGCCGAGAGCTGATAGCTCCCGCGCACAGCCCCGGCCGAGCTCTCGCCCCGGACCGACGCCTCGGGAAGGAAGGCATCGAGCTTGCGATCGAAGGTGAGCTTGCCTCGCGATTGGGAGAACAGGTGGACGGCGGGGGTCCAACCGCCGCTGAGCCCCACGCAATCACATGGCAGCAGGCGGCGGGCGCCGATGGGCCCGGCGGCCTCAATCGGGGCGATCAGCAGTGCGTTCACGCGCTTGCGGCCGCGCGAGGATAGCACGGTGTGCCCGGCCAAAACCTCGCAGCCGGCCCCGCGCAAAGCCGCGGCCTCGACGGCGCAGTCCTGGTGCCGCCGCACGTCGACGATCGTGACCTGCACGCCAACTGCCAGAAGATCTGCCGCCACGGTGTAGGCGGAGGCACCAGAGGTTGCGATCACCGCGCGCTGGCCCGGCAAAACGCCATAGCGGTTGGCGAACACGCGCAAGCTCTCGGCCAACATGATCCCAGGCCGATCGTTGCCGGGAAAGACGAGTGGACGCTCGTGCGCCCCCGTCGCTAGCACCACCTCGCCTGCGCGCACCTGCCATAACCGTTCACGTGGACCGCTCGGGTGCGGGTTGACCAGGTGATCGGTGACCCGCTGCAACAGGCCCAGATGGTTGTGATTGTAATAGCCAAAGGCCGTCGTGCGCGGCAGCAGCTGAACGTTGGAGCGCGAATGCAGCCTCGCCAACGTTTGTTCAAGCCAGCTCCAGGGCGAACTGCCGTCGATGGTCGAGCTCATGTCGTGCAGCAATGAGCCGCCCATCTCGGCCTGCTCGTCGGCGAGGATGACGCGCTTGTCGCTCTCGGACGCGGCCAACGCTGCGGCAAGACCCGCCGGACCGGCGCCGACCACGAGCACGTCACAGTGCGCGTGGGCGTGCTGATAACGGTCGGGATCTGGCGCAGTCGGCGCCCGGCCGAGCCCCGCTGCGGCACGGATCGCCGGCTCATAGATCTGCCGCCAGAAGGATCGGGGCCACATGAAGGTCTTGTAGTAGAAGCCGGCCGCGAACAGCGCCGAGAAGACGTCAACGGCGGCGCCAACGTCGAGGGCGAGCGACGGCCAGTGGTTCTGCGATCGCAAGGACAACCCATTGACGGCTTCGGTGGTGGTCGCACGCGTGTTGGGATCGATGCGGGCACCCCCGCGGTCGACGGCAAATAAGCCGTTGGGCTCCTCGCTGCCGTGGCTGAAGATGCCTCGGGGACGATGGTATTTAAACGAGCGAGCCACGAAATGGATGCCGTTGGCGAGCAGCGCCGATGCGATCGTGTCGCCGGCGTATCCCTCGATCGTGGTCCCATTGAAACGCATTGCGATCGGGCTTGCGCGATCGATGCGGCCGCCGCGGGCGAGACGGTAGGTTTGGGCCATTGCCGTCCTCGCTCTCACCGCGGCGGGTCCGGGCGGCGCTCGCCCACCGCATGGGTGGCGAGGATGCGGTCGCTCAAGGTGTCGCGCAGGGCGTTGAACCAACGTCGGCAGCCGTGCGTGTGGACCCACCGTTCGGCATGCACGCCCTTGGGATTGGTGCGAAGAAAGAGGTAATCCCCCCATGCCGCATCGTCGACTTTGGCCGGATCCTGCGGACGGGCGATGTGCGCCTCGCCGCCGCAGCGGAACTCGATCTCGGGGCGCGGGCCGCAATAGGGACAGGGGATGAGCAACACGACCCGCTCCTCAGTGAGCCACCGCTGCGGCCGCCGCCTCGTCGATCAGGCGGCCGGTCGAGAAGCGGTCAATCGCAAAGGGGGCGGCAATCGAGTGCGGCTCGCCCGTGGCGATGGTATGGGCGAATACGTGGGCAGAACCGGGCGTCGCCTTAAAGCCGCCGGTCCCCCAGCCGCAGTTGACGTAGAGCCCCGGGATCGGCGTCAGCCCAATGATGGGCGAACGGTCGGGCGTTACGTCGACGATGCCGCCCCAATTGCGCAGCATCCTTAGTCGCGAGAATTGTGGGAACAGCTCGCAGATGGCCGCCAGCGTGTGCGCGGCAATGTGCAGGCCGCCTTGCTGACTGTAGGAGATGTATTGGTCCGTACCGGCACCGATCACGAGCTCACCCTTGTCCGACTGGCTGATATAGGCGTGGATGGTGTTGGACATGACCACCGACGGGAACACCGGCTTGACCGGCTCGGATACGAGCGCCTGGAGCGGAAAACTCTCAAGCGGCAGCTTGAGGCCAGCGCGCGCCAGCACCACGCTGGTGTGCCCGGCCGCCACGATGCCCACGCGCGCGGCGCGGATTGGCCCCCGCGAGGTCTCCAGGCCCGCAACCGCGCCGCGCGGATCGCGCATGAACCCCAGCACCTCGCAGTTCTCAATGATATCGACGCCCATGGCATCGGCGGCGCGCGCATAGCCCCAGGCGACAGCATCGTGGCGCGCCACGCCGCCACGCCGCTGCAGGGCCGCTCCGACCACGGGATAGCGCACGGTGGGAGCAATGTTGAGCGGCGGGCAGATCGCCTTGGCCTCCTGCGGGGTCAGCCACTCGTTGTCGATGCCGTTGAGCCGGTTGGCGTAGACGTGACGCTTGAGGCTGTGCACATCATGATCATTGTGCGCCAGCATCAGCACGCCGCGTTGGGAGAACATGACGTTGTAGTTGAGCTCACGCGCCAAGCCCTCCCAAAGCCTCAGCGCGTGCTCGTAGATGGCCGCGCTTTCCTGTTGGAGGTAGTTGGAGCGGATGATGGTGGTGTTGCGTCCCGTATTGCCGCCGCCGATCCAGCCCTTCTCCAGGACCGCCACGTCGCGCACGCCATGCTCCTTGGCAAGATAGTAAGCGGTGCCGAGGCCATGTCCGCCGCCGCCGACGATGACGGCGGCGTACGCCGATTTGGGCGGTGGCGAACGCCACTGAGGTTGGGCGCGGTGCTCGCCCAAGACGGCGCCGGCGATGAGTGTGCCGAGCGAGAAGCGATGCATGCTCACCTCGGTTGATCCTGCGGCACGCTCACCCATTGTGCCCGCGACCGCGCCGTCGGTCACGGCCTCACGGCCAGGGTGGACGTTTAGTCCCAGGTTTTTTGTCCACTTGTCAGGAGCTCGGCGATGCCGGGCTGACTTTCGCTGCCAAGGCGCCCTATAGTGCGCCCCCATGGCCACCACATCCGCAACGAGGCCGCCGCGGCGCGCCGCAGTCTGCTCGGTTCCCGCAGGAGAGCCGGTGCCGATCATCAAGGGCAGTCACGTCTACCTGGTGGACGGCTCGGGATACATCTTTCGCGCCTTTCACGCGCTGCCGCCGCTGACGCGGCCGTCCGATGGCCTGCCCGTCGGGGCCGTGCACGGCTTTTGTGCCATGCTGTGGAAGCTGCTGCAGGATGCCAAGAAGGGGAGCGGACCGACGCACCTGGCCGTCATCTTCGATGCCAGCGAGAAGACCTTCCGCAACGAAATCTACAAGGACTACAAGGCGCATCGACCGCCGGCACCCGAAGAGCTGGTGCCGCAGTTTCCGCTCATCCGCGACGCCGTCAAAGCCTTCAACATCGCATGCCTGGAGCAGGACGGCTTTGAGGCCGACGATCTGATCGCCACCTATGCCACCGAGGTGGTGGCCGCCGGCGGCGATGTCACGATCGTGTCCTCCGACAAGGATCTCATGCAGCTGATCCGGCCTGGCATTGTCATGCTGGACACCATGAAGAACCGTACCATCGGACCCGACGAGGTGCGCGAGCGATTCGGCGTGCCGCCAGAGAAAGTGGTCGACGTGCAGGCCCTGGCGGGCGATGCCACCGACAATATCCCTGGCGTTCCCGGCATCGGCGTGAAGACCGCCGCCGAGCTCATCAACGAATACGGCGACCTCGAGACGCTGTTAGCGCGTGCGAGCGAGATCAAGCAGCCCAAACGCCGTGAGCGATTGAGCGAATTTGCCCTGCAGGCGCGCCTTTCGCTCGATCTGGTCAAGCTCAAGAGCGACGTGCCGCTCACAGTTCGCCTGGAGCAGTTGGGCGTGCGCGAGCCTTCGCCGCCGACGCTATTGGGTTTCTTGCGCGAGCTCGAGTTCGCAACGCTGACCAAGCGCATCGCCGAGGGTTTGGGGGCAGAAACGCCACCGCCCCTCGAGCGGGTCAAGGGCGAAGCCCAGCGACCAGCCACGGAGCCAACGGGGTCGTCGCCGCGGTTTCAGAGCAAGCCCGCCGCCCCTGCGGCGTCCGGTGCGACGCCGCAGGCCGCCGTCGAGCTCGCCGTGCGCGAGGCTAGAGCCAAGATTGACCGGTCCAAGTACGAGACCGTGACCAAGCTGCCGCAGCTCGAGGCTTGGCTCGCCGAAGCACGGGCCACGGGGCGCATCGCCTTCGACATCGAGACGACAAGCCTCGACGCCATGCAGGCCGAATTCGTCGGCTTCTCGTTCGCGGTGGCACCGGGCAGGGCGTGCTACGTGCCGCTCGGACATCGCGCCGGCAGCGGTTTCGATTTCAGTGACGGCGTCCTCGAACAGGTGCCACTCAGACCGGCGCTCGATCTCCTGAAACCGCTCTTGGAGGATCCTGCGATCCTCAAAATCGGGCAGAACCTCAAGTACGACTGTCTGGTGCTGCGCCGCTACGGGATCAAGCTCGGCCCCATCGACGACACCTTGCTCATCTCCTACGCCCTCGACGGCGGACGTGGTCAGCATGGGCTTGATGCGCTTGCCGAGCGGCACCTTGGCCATGTCTGCATGTCCTTTCAAGAGGTGCTGCAGCACGCTCCGGGTGCCAAGAAATCGGACAAGACTTTCGCCCAAGTCCCGCTCGATAAGGCGACCGAGTACGCCGCCGAGGACGCGGACGTGACGCTGCGCCTGTGGACGGTGCTAAAGCCGCGCCTGGCAGCCGAGCGGGTGACGGCCGTTTACGAGACGCTGGAGCGGCCCCTGGTCGCCGTCCTGTGCGAAATGGAGCGGACAGGTGTTAAAGTCGATCGCGCCATCTTATCGCGGCTCACTTCGACTTTCTCACAGCGCATCCACCGGCTCGAGGACGAGATCTATACGCTGGCCGGACACAAGTTCAACCTGGGCTCACCGCGGCAGCTCGGCGAATTCCTGTTTGATAGCCTGAAGCTTCCCGGCGGCCGCCGCACCAAGTCGGGCCAGTGGGAGACTCGCGCCAATCTGCTCGACGACCTCGCAGCGCGCGAGGATCTCCCCGAGCAGCATGCCAAGCTCATCAACGTGATGCTCGAGTGGCGGCAACTCGCGAAGCTGAAATCGACCTATACGGATTCGCTCCCCCAGCACATCGATCCCGAGACCGGCCGCATCCACACATCCTACGCGCTGGCCTCAACCACGACGGGGCGGCTCGCCTCGACCGACCCCAACCTGCAGAATATTCCGATCCGCACCAAGGAGGGCCGGGAGATCCGCACGGCCTTCATCGCCGAGCGCGGGCACAAGCTCATTTCCGCCGACTACAGTCAGATTGAGTTGCGCGTTCTGGCCCACGTCGCCGAGATCCCCCAGCT
>JAMXLN010000361.1 GCA_024281145.1 Hyphomicrobiaceae bacterium
TCGGTCCCCATTTTTTTGCCAATGGGGACAGCCATTTTTTTCAGTCGTTCAACCGCAACAAGAAAAGCTTGACGCTCCACTTGAAGCATCCGCAGGCGGGCTGTGTGCTACACGCGCTGGTGCGCACGGCCGATGCCACCTTCGACAATCTGCGCGGCGATCAACCCGAGCGGCTTGGCATCACCTATGCGCAGCTTGAGAAGGTCAATCCGAAGATCGTCTGCACTCATCTTTCCGCCTATGGCCGCGAAGGGTCGCGCAAGGCCTGGCCCGGCTATGATTACCTCATGCAGGCGGAGGCCGGTTATCTGGCCGTCACCGGCGAGCCCGACGGGCCGCCGAGCCGCATGGGGCTCTCCATCGTTGACCTCATGACGGGATTGAACGCCGCCTTTGCCTTGGTTTCGGGTGTGCTCTCAGCACGGGCGACGGGAAGGGGCCGCGATATCGATGTAAACCTGTTTGACACGGCGCTGCAGAACTTGTGCTACCTGGCTGTCTGGTACCTGAACGCCGGCGTCAGTCAGGGACGCGAGGCGCGCTCCAGCCATCCTTCGCTTACTCCGAGCCAGCTCTACCGCACACGCGACGGCTTCATCTTCATCATGTGCAACAAGGAGAAATTCTGGCCCGAGCTGTGCCGCTGCATCGGCCGGCCCGAGTGGAGCAAGCGCCCTGAGTATGCAAGCTTCAAGGCGCGCCTTGCCAACCGCGCGCAGCTCACCCAGGACCTCGATGGCGTGCTGTCCACCCGCAGCACGGCCGAGTGGATCGAGGTTTTCGGCGGTCGCGTCCCGGCCGCACCCGTCTTGGACGTGCGCGGCGCCCTGGAGAACCCGTTCGTGATGGAGGCGGCTCGCATCCGCACCGTCGAGCACCCATCGGGTCGCATCCGCCTGCTTGCCCCGTCGATCGTCTGCGCTGGCGAAGAGGCGCCGTGCGCGGCGGCGCCGGCTATGGGGGCGGACAATGACGCGATCCTTGGCGAGGCCGGGTTTACGGACGTCGAAATCGCCGAGCTGCGCCGAGTTGGTGCGTTGTGATGGAGCTCGCGCGCCTTGCGCTGGCGTCAAAGAGGAAGATCCGTCCTTGTCGGCCGCTGATATCGCTCACCCGTGAGCTTGCGCCCTTGCGGCGGGCTTTTCATCTTCCCGCAGCTTGAAGCGTTGGATCTTGCCCGTCGCCGTCTTGGGCAGCCCGTCGACGAAGGCGATCCAGCGGGGATATTTCCACACGCCTGCCTTAGCCTTGACGTGTTCCTTGAGGTCCTCATCGAGGCCGTTGGGTGCGGTCATGCCGGGCTTCAGGACAATGAAGGCCTTGGGTTTGAGCAGGCCGTCTGCGTCCTCTTTGGGCACGACCGCCGCCTCCAGCACTGCTTCGTGGCCCACGAGCGCGCTCTCCACCTCGAACGGCGACACCCAGATGCCCGACACTTTGAACATGTCGTCGGTGCGGCCCTGGTAGATGTAATAGCCCTCGGCGTCGCGCGTGTACTTGTCGCCCGAGCGCGTCCATCCCCCCTCGAAGGTGCTGCGGCTCTTCTCGCGCTGGTTCCAGTAGCCTTCCGCCGCGCTTGGACCCTTCACCAGCATCTCACCCACCTCGCCGTCGGGCACGTCGCGGCCGTGCTCGTCGACCAGGCGCACCTCATAGCCCTGCACTGGTTTGCCCGAGGTGCCGTACTTGAGGGCAGTGGGACTGTTGCACACGTACTGGTGCAGCATTTCCGTGGAGCCGACACCGTCGAGCACGTCGACGCCAAACTTGTCGCGAAAGGCTTTACCCACCTCGGCAGGGAGGGCCTCGCCGGCCGATACACACAGGCGCAATCGCTGCGAGCTCATGTCGCGCGCGCCCTGCGGGTAGGCCAGCATGCCGGCGTAAAGCGTCGGCACGCCGAAGAACACTGTGGGCTGATGGTGCTTCAGTGTACGGAAGACCGCCTCCGGCGTTGGTCGTTCGGGCAACAGCACGGCGCTGGCGCCGACCGACATGGGAAACGACATGGCGTTGCCGAGGCCGTAGGCAAAGAACAGCTTAGCGGCGGAGAAGAGGTGATCGTGCTCATGTATTCCCAGACAACCTTGACCCGCAAGCCGCGCCGTCTCCATGGGGCTCGAATGGACGTGGCGGACGCCTTTCGGCATGCCGGTGGACCCCGACGAGTAGAGCCAGAACGCGGTTTCGTCGCAGCAGGTATCGGCTGCCGCGAACTGCGGCGCCTGCAACGCGAGCTCGGCGCGGAAGGAGAGCGCGAAGGGCGGGGGCTCGCCTCCCGACACGAATACGTGCTTGAGAAACGGTAGTTGGCCAAGCACCGGTTGAACGACGGGCAGCAGCGGAGCGGAGACAAAGAGCGCGCGTGCGCGGCTATCGCCGAGAATGTAAGCATACTGCTCCGAGGTCAGAAGTGTGTTGAGGCATACCGGCACCACGCCGGCCTTGATGGCACCCCAAAACGCTACCGGAAAATCCACCGTGTCGAGCAAAAGCAGGGCGATGCGCGTCTCGCGTTCGATGCCATAGGTTGCGGCGAGGTTGGCCATCCGGTTGCAGCGCACCTGCAGCTCACCGTAAGTCAGCGTCTCACCGGGATCGATGAATGCGGGCTTGGCGCCGCGACCTGCAGCGACGTTGCGGTCCACCAGGTCGACCGCGGCGTTATAGATGCGCGGATAGCTCATTGCTCCTCCCCAAGGCCGCTTGATGGCGGGCTTTAGACGTTCGACGGACCAAGGCGTCGCCACGAGGCAGTGGCGGCGGCATTGTGGGTCAATCCTGGTTGCTCCTCGACCGCCCAGAAGGTGTGACCGCTTGCGCCGAGACCCTCGCAGGCAAAGTCCTATCACGCATCGCGCTGGCGCGGCAGCCCGGGGTTGGGCGCTAACCTTCGCGCTCGCGCAGGCCGAGGCAATTGCGCCCGGATGGGCTGACCCCATCGGCCAAGTCCAGTAAGCAAGTTGGACCAGTCGGCCAAGGTCAGGATGGAGGTCGCGGGGCCCCCCAAGGTCCATTGCCATTGGGCCGCAATGCGCCGAGCGAAAAGGAAGAGAGCTCCCGCTATGCCGCCTCGGCGAGGCCAGCTGCCAGCCCAACAATGTCCCGCATGATGGTATTGAGCTGGAAGTTCTTGGGCGTATAGACGGCGGCGACACCGAGACGCTTCAGGGTGGCCGCGTCCTCCGCCGGGATGATGCCGCCAACTACCACGGGGACATCGTCGAGGCCTTCCTCGCGCATGCGGCTCATCACTTCGCCGACCAGCGGCACGTGGCTGCCCGACAATATCGACAAACCCACCACGTGCACCGATTCTTCAGCCGCCGCGCGCACGATCTGCGCCGGGGTGAGCCTTATTCCCTCGTAGACGACCTCCATGCCGCAATCCCGTGCGCGCACGGCGATCTGCTCGGCACCGTTGGAGTGGCCGTCGAGGCCCGGCTTGCCGACGAGAAGCTTGATGCGCCGTCCGAGCCGGGCTGACACGCGCTCCACCTCACCGCGCACCTCCTCGAGGCCTCCAGCGGAGGCGGCGACGCCCCCCGTGATGCCGGTGGGTGCGCGGTATTCGCCAAAAACGCCACGCAGGGTCGTGCCCCACTCACCGGTGGTCACGCCGGCCTTGGCGCAAGCGATGGACGGCTCCATGATGTTGTGACCCTCGCGCGCCGCGCGCTCCAGATCGGCCAACGCGGCCGTCACGAGCTTGCCGTCGCGCGCGGCGCGCCAGGCCCGTAGGCGTTCGATCTGCTGTTTCTCGATGGCCGGATCAATGGCTTCAATGGAACCTTCGCCCATTGACAGAGGCGAGGGCTCCGTCTCCGTCCAACGATTGACGCCAACGACGATTTGCTCACCGGATTCGATCTTGCGTACGCGCTCGGTGTTGCTTTCGACGAGCGCCTGCTTCATGTACTCGATAGCGGCCACGGCCCCGCCCATGCCGTCAATCCGCGCCAACTCCTCCTTGGCCGCCGCCTTGAGCTCGTCCACCTTGGCGCGGATCACCTTCGAACCGTCGAAGATATCGGCGTATTCGAGCAGATCAGTTTCATAGGCGAGGATCTGTTGCAGGCGGATTGACCATTGCTGGTCCCAGGGCCGCGGCAAGCCGAGCGCCTCGTTCCAGGCCGGCAGCTGCACGGCGCGCGCCCGCGCATTGCGTGACAGGGTGACGGCCAGCGTTTCGATCAGGATACGGTAGACGTTGTTCTCCGCCTGCGGCTCGGTGAGCCCCAGCGAGTTGACCTGCACCCCGTAGCGGAAGAGGCGGTGCTTGGGATCGGTGACGCCGTAGCGTGTGGTCGCGATCTCATCCCACAACTCGGTGAAGGCGCGCATCTTGCAGATCTCGGTGATGAACCTGAGCCCTGCGTTAACGAAGAACGAGATGCGACCGACGACGGCCCCGAAATCGGCAGCGGCCATCTCGCCCGAACCCTTGACCGCATCCAGGATCGCACGCGCCGTGGCAAGTGCGAACGCAAGCTCTTGCACCGGCGTGGCGCCGGCCTCCTGCAGGTGATAGGAGCATACGTTGGTCGGGTTCCACTTTGGCATGGCGTGCAACGTGAAGAGGATCGTGTCCTTGGTCAGTCGCAGCGACGGCGCGGGTGGAAACACATACGTGCCGCGCGACAAATACTCCTTGATAATGTCGTTCTGGATCGTGCCGGTGAGTTTGGCTCGGGGCGTGCCCTGCTCGTCGGCGATGGCAACATAGAGCGCCAGCAACCACGCGGCGGTGGCATTGATGGTCATCGACGTGTTCATCTGCCCCAGCGGGATACCGTCAAGAAGCGTGCGCATGTCTCCCAAGTGCGACACCGGCACGCCGACCTTGCCCACTTCGCCCTGAGCCAGCTCATGGTCCGGGTCGTAGCCTGTCTGCGTGGGAAGGTCGAAGGCGATCGAGAGCCCGGTTTGGCCCTTGGCAAGGTTCTTGCGGTAGAGCTCGTTCGATTTGCTTGCGGTCGAGTGCCCCGAGTAGGTGCGTATGAGCCAGGGTTTGTCGCGCTCCGCCAATCCTGATCGGGGGGAAGACCGCTTGCGCCGGGCCATGGCACCGCTCCTCGTTCGCAGCCGCGAGATATCCACCCTAGCTGGACTGGGCGCTCGCGCAAGCCGAGGCTTGCCGAGGCCGGCGTGGGCTCGCCTGCATGGGCGCGCGCACACCCGGTGGTTGTTGGAACGGTCGCCTACAATGGCAACGGCGGCTGGCAATCCGGTGCCGGCGAGGGTGTTGCAGGTGGAAGCACGCAGCATCCCGTCGAGCTTCTTGGGCATGAGGCGCCCGGCCTGCGGGAAGCCGGCCTACTGGAAGCCGGCCTACGGGAAGAAGGAGTGTGTGAGGATCGAGATGAGCAGACATGGGTAGATCAACTGACAAAGGGAGGGTGAACGAGACAGTCTTTGCTGAAGAAGGCTTTGCCGAAGAAGGCCGCGACCGCGCAAATCAGGGCCAGCGCTGCGATCGGCCAATCCATCTGCGAGAAATTGTCCCTTTGCTGGCTGAAAAAGCGCAGGGCCGGTGTCCGCCGTTTCGCCCAGTTGGGCGTTAAGCGTAAGCGCCAGCCGTTAAGACGGCCTTAGCGCCTCATGCTGCATGCGCACAAAAAATCGCTTGAGCCGGTTGGTATTCTGTTGGACTCTTCGGCGCTGCAACATGGGTCGGCCTGTAAAGGCCGAGATGCAACCTCCGTCTTTGGGAGAGGGTCGAATGGCTGTGCGGACGAGAGCCGAGACCGGTGTTAAGCCTCCGAGGGTCAGGGACGAGCCGCCGAAAGCCGCGCTGGCAGCTCCAGCTGCCGGCGCGGCCGTCAAGGATCTCTATGCCATCGGCGAGATCCCCCCGCTCGGCCACGTGCCCAAGCAAATGTATGCTTGGGCCATCCGCAAGGATCGACACGGGCCTCCTGAGTCTGCCATGCAGGTCGAGGTGGTGCCGACGTGGGAGCTCGACAGCCACGACGTGCTGGTTCTCGTGATGGCCGCCGGCGTTAACTACAACGGCGTGTGGGCCGCCCTCGGCAAGCCCATCTCGCCCCTTGACGTTCACAAGAACCCCTATCACGTGGCGGGCTCCGATGCGGCCGGCATTGTCTATGCCGTCGGCTCCAAGGTGAAGCGGTGGAAGGTCGGCGACGAGGTCGTCATCCACTGCAACCAGGACGACGGTGACGATGAGGAGTGCAACGGCGGTGATCCGATGTTCTCCCCCAGCCAGCGCATCTGGGGCTACGAGACGCCAGACGGATCCTTCGCCCAATTCTGTCGCGTGCAGGACCGCCAACTGCTGGAGCGACCACGGCATCTCACTTGGGAGGAGAGCGCCAGCTACGTGTTGGTGCTTGCCACTGCCTACCGCATGCTGTTCGGCCACCGGCCACACGTGCTGCGACCCGGTCAAAACGTGTTGGTATGGGGCGCATCTGGCGGACTGGGCTCGATGGCGGTGCAGCTCATCGCGACCTCGGGGGCCAACGCCATCGGCGTCGTATCCGACGACGACAAGCGCGACTTCGTCATGCAGCTGGGCGCCCGCGGCGTGATCAACCGCAAGAAGTTCAATTGCTGGGGCGAGCTGCCGAAGGTCGGGAGCGCCGAATACGACGTTTGGTTCAAGGAGGCGCGCAAATTCGGGGCCGCCATCTGGGAGGTCACTGGCAAGGGTAATAACGTCGACTTCGTGTTCGAACATCCAGGGGCGGCGACATTCCCAGTCTCGGTGCTGGTGGTAAAGCGCGGCGGCATGGTGGTGATTTGTGCCGGCACCACCGGTTATAACCTCACCATGGACGCGCGCTATCTCTGGATGCACCAGAAGCGCGTGCAAGGCTCCCACTTCGCCAATCTCCTGCAGGCGGCGCAGGCCAACAAGTTGGTCGTGGAGCGGCGCGTCGACCCGGCGACGTCGGAAGTCTTCCCGTGGGAACAGATCCCCAAGGCGCATATGCGCATGTGGAGGAACGAGCACAAGCCCGGCAACATGGCCGTGCTTGTCAGTGCACCCACGACGGGCCTGCGCACGCTCGAGGACGTGCTGGAGGCGAGCCGCAAACGATTCGGGTGATGTCCACTCCGCCCTAGCGGCTACGCGCTCAGGGTTGAGCTTCCGATACTCGCAATGCTGCACGACATCGTCGCGCAGCGGTTTCGGGCCTTCGCCCGAAGCCGCCTTCACCTCCACCCTGGCTATCGCCAAGAGTTGGAGCACTGGCGGCAGTTCGGTAGAGGCGGCGGGACTGCGTTCTTCGACGAACCGGGAGGGCAGCAGCGAATACTACCTGCTGGCCTATACTGCTCTAATCGAGGATCGCTTGGCCTTCGCAGTGGTCGAGCTTCGGCGCTGTCAATGCGTCGCGGCCCGAGTGCGCGCACGAGGCCACGACCTTGCCGCGTGCTCGGGGGCGGCGGCGCGGGCGATCAGCTGTCCCAGACCTTCTCCGGCATCGGCAGCCCCTGCCACGTGGCCGGATCAATGGGGCGCTCGGGCGCAATCTGAAACTTGTCCTCAAGCACCCACATGAGCTGGCGCGAATGCTGGCCTGCATGCCACGTCGTGCGCTCCAGGAACTCGTGACGGCTGACATCGCCGTAGTAGACCTTGGCCTTGCCGTTCCAATCGGTGTGCCCGTTGGCAGTCTGCCACCATTCGTTGAACCGCCGCCGCACGTCGCTGCCATAGGCGAGGATCTCAGGCCGGGCCATGCCCGCCGCGGGGACGCGGTTATAGGCTGACGTTGCCAACGGGATGCCCGCCTCGTGTTCCAGGAAGGCGTCCACAACGTTGAAGAGATGCCAGGCGAGCTGCGCATAGGAGCGCGGGCGGCCGGGCAATTGGTCGCCCAGATGGTCCTCGGGGAATTGCGCAAAGAAGCGCGCCGCACCGTCAAGCACGAGGTCGATGCGCCGCACCAGTTCTTCCGGCGGCAGATGTTTGAGCGATCCAAGATCGATGCCGACGAGCCGCGCGATTTCTTTGAGCGACTGACCGTTCACCCAGTCTTTGCCGCGTGCGATCACCGGCAGCTGGCGTGTGCCCAAAGCCTGCAGCTCCTCAACCGCGCCCACATCGGTGAGCACGTTGCGCGACAGGAACGGGATGTTGTGTTTGCCAAGGAACTCCTTAGTGCGCAAACAGCTGGTTCAGCCAGGCTGCCAGTACACTTTGATGGGTTCCTCGGGCGCTGTGACCTTCATGTTCACGCGATCTCCGTGACCGATGCAGAAGAAAAATAGCATCAGGGCGCGCCATGTTCAACTCACGGCCGTTTTGCCGCCACCGCGGATCCGCCGCCAAATAGGTTGAAGACGCTGCGCGAGCGCTGTGTGTCGATGTTGACCCAGGCCGTCATGCCGGCGCGCAGCGGCGGCTCGCCAGGCTGCTCGATGAGCCGCAGCCGCACGGGCAGCCGCTGCACCACCTTAACCCAGTTACCGGATGCGTTCTGCGGCGGAAGAATGGCGAATTCGGCGCCGGTGGCCGGGCTAATGCTCTCCACTTCCGCGTCCCAGGTGATGTCGGGATAGATGTCGAGCACCACCGTCGCCTTCTGGCCAACTGTAACGTTGCTGAGGTCCGTCTCCTTGAAATTGGCCTCCACCCAGGGGCGCCGGTCGCTGACGATGGAGAAGAGCGGCGTCTGCGCCTTGATCTGCTCGCCCGGTTGCAGCTTGAAGTTGACGACCGTGCCGGCCCGCGGCGCCTTGATCTCGGTATAGGCGAGGTCGAGCGCGGCCCGATCGCGCGAGGCGATCTTCTCGCGCACGAGCGGGTAGGTATCGGTTGGCAGATCGGGGTTGCCGCCGAGCGAGGCCTGAACCCGCCCGATTCGCTCGCGCAGCATGCCGACGCGGTCGCGCGCCTGCAAAGCATCGCTGTCGGCCAATTCGATCTTCGTTGCGGGGCTTACACCGCGCGCCGCAAGCTCGTGCTGTCGCTTGGCCTGCGCCTCCAGGTAGAGCATCCGGCTTTCGGCTTCCTTGTGTTCAGCCCTGGTCTCGCGCAGGCTTGCCTTCAACTGCTCGAGCGTGGCACGCGCCGCATCGAGTTCGGCTTCGGCCTTGGCGAGCGCCAGTCGATAGGGCGCAGGGTCGAGCCGTACGAGCACTTCGCCTTCGGCGACGACGGCATGGTCGCGGATGGTAAGCTCGCCAATGCGTCCCGCGACCTCGCTGGCGATCTGGGCGATGTCGGACTTGACGTAGGCATTTTCGGTTGAGGCATAGCGCCCGCCCATCAGCCAGAACACGAGCGCGGCGAGAATGACGAGCGCCGGCACGCCCAAGAGTAGGATCGCGCGCGCGTGCCGCCGCCAGTCGATTGCGACGGGAGCCAGCCGCGGTCGCTGCCTGAGGGACGCCATCGTCATGGGCCAACGCGCTCGTCTTGCGAGCCGACTTGGCGCACGGCCGACTTTGCCTTGAAGCCGATCGCCTGGAGATCTCGATCTCTGACCGCAAGTTCCGGAACAGGAGCCTCCGCCATGCCAATGAGCGTCGATTTGACGTGGCCGAGCAGCTTGCGGAGCTGCGCGGCCTCGCGCCGCGAGAGCTGGGCGAGCGCGTCTTCGACGGTGGTCTCGGCGATGTGCCAGATGCGCTTGTGCAGCCGCAAGGCTTCGCTGGTCAGATAGACGCGATTGACGCGCCGGTCGCCGGCCTGCGCCCGGCGCTCGACCCAGCCCTTGGCCTCGAGCCTGTCGACCAAGCGGCCAACGGTTGCCTTCTCCACCTCCATCATGTCGGCGAGCTCGGACTGCGAAGCACCCGGGCGGCGGTGCAGGCGCGTGAGCGCCAACCACTGCGCGCGCGTGAGGCCGAGCCGCCGCACGCGCCGATCGAAAACGGTGCGCATAAGGCGGGCAACATCGGAGATCATGAAACCGATGTGCTCGTCGGGATTCGACATTGGCCGATTGTATAGCGCGGGGGCGAGGTCGTAAGCTAGGCTATCATCGCATAACATACCATTCGCGGGGACATGACCTGCGGCATGAACGCTGACGATCCGGACGAGAGCCTCTCCTCGCCCCAGCGCTATTTGATTCTGGCCGCCGTGGTGCTGGGTTCATCGCTTTATTCCACGGCGTTGCTTACGACTTCGACCATCCTGCCGCAGATGCAAGGCGCCATGTCAGCGACGCAGGATGAGATCGCCTGGGCGATGACGTTCAACATCTTGGCCACCGCGGTGGTGACGCCGATGACTGGCTGGCTGGTCGCCCGCTTCGGCGCCAAGCGTGTGATGACGCTCGGAATTCTGAGCTTCTCGATTGCCACGTTTCTGTGCGGGCTTGCCCGATCGCTCGATGCGTTGGTGGTATGGCGAATAATCCAGGGCGCTACCGGAGCACCGGTCGTGCCGCTTTCGCAAACCATCCTGCTCAACACGTTCCCGCGTCGCCAACACCCCATGGTGCTGTCGATCTTCGGCATGGCGGTGGGCGTGGCCCCGGTGGTCGGCCCCGTATTCGGCGGCTACCTCGCCGAAGCCTACACGTGGCGCTGGGCCTTCCACATGCTGGTGCCGGTCGGCGTGCTGGCCTATCTGGGGTTGCGGCTGGCCCTGCCTGCCGATACGAGGTCGCGCCCGGTTGAGCTCGACTGGATGGGATTTCTGGCCCTGGCGGCGGGCATGGCGCTCTTGCAACTGGTCCTCGCTCGCGGGGTTCGCCTCGATTGGTTCGACTCAACCGAGATCTTGCTCGAGTGCCTGCTGGCCGCCATCGCCTTCTATGTGTTCATCGTGCACTGCCTCACGATCAAGGCGCCGTTTCTGAACCTCTACCTCCTTTGCGACCGCAACTACGCGGTGGGCCTGGTGCTGGTGACGATCTATGGCATGCTCAACTTCACGCCGATGGTGTTGCTTCCGCCGCTTCTGCAGCAGTACGCAGGCTTTCCCGAGGTGCTAGTGGGTGAGGTGGTCGGTTGCCGCGGGTTGGGGATGACCGTCGGCTTCCTGGCGTCGGCCCTCACCAGCCGACTTGATCCCCGCATTGGCATGAGCGCCGGATTCCTCATGCAGGTCGCTTCCGGCGCCTGGATGCTGTCGTTTGACCTCAACGTAACCATGGAGATCTTGATCCTAAACAGCCTGGTGCAGGGGTTCGCGGTGGGCCTTATCTGGGTACCCCTGTCGGTGGTCGCCTTCGACACGCTGGCCCCCGAGGATCGGGCCGAAGCCTCGGCGGTGTTCCACCTGCTGCGCAATTTGGGGTCGAGCTTCTTCATTTCGCTGTCGATTGCCGAAATTGTGCGAGCAACCGGGGCCAACTACAGTCGTATGTCGGAGATGATTTCCCCCTACAACACCGCGTTGGGACTGCCCTGGGCGGCCGGCGGCTGGGATTTGGCGAGCGTGCCGGGCCTTGCCACAATCGCCAAGGAAATCACCCGTCAAGCGGCTATGATCGGGTATCTCAACGGTTTCATGATGTACACCGTGGCCTCGGCCCTCGGTCTCCTTTTTGTTCTGGCTGTGCGGCGCAGGCGAAGCGCCGCGGCGCGCGGGTAGTAGAGGTTGTACTGGAGAGGCATCTACGCGTCGTGGTTGTATCGAATGCTGAGGGCGCGACTCACCTGAGTTTAAGCATCGCCCACGGCCACGTTGCTACACGCGAAGTGCTGACGCTTCAAAGTCCGTGAAGTTTGTGTTATGGTGGGCATTGGTTGGTGGCGGCATGAACAAAATCGGAACTCAAGCCCGCATGTGAACGCGGTTTACCCCTGCGCACGGTGCTCGCAACACCGGCACTGAGCGTGCAAGCGCAGTTTGGGCAGCCAAGCCAAAGACAAACACGGCGTGAGGGCCTGGCGGGGTGGACAGACCACCGCCAGGAATGCGGCCGAGATGGAGGAAAGGAGGACGACCGGTAAACCGGGGAGCCTGCGCCTTTGTGCGGCCTGGTGTCGACCGGGGTACCGGCATGCATCGGGCGAATCGGGCCGGAGGCTCACGTCGAAGGTTCAGGCCGGAAGATAGGGCCGGAAGATCAGGCCGGAAGATCAGGCCTCGAAGAGCTGTGAAGCGCTGTAGAGAATTCTAGAGAACTCTAGGTCAGAGTGAGCGAGCGACATGGTACGGAAAGCAACCACGAGCAAGAGCGCGGCAAAGAAGGCTGACGCGAGGAAGCATGCCCGCCCCTCGCCGCCCCCGACCAAGGCCGTGCCCCGCAAGGAGCAGCCCGGCCATGGCCCAGTCAAGGCGGTCCGGCCGATTGTCGCGCCCAAGCCAAAGGCTGCTGTGGCCAGCAAGCCAGCCATGAAGCGGCCGGTGCCAGCGGCCAAGCCGGTGCCCCCAAAGCCCCATGGCAAGGCGCCCCTTGCGCACGCGGTCCATGCGCAGACGGGAGCGCGCGTGGTGGGGGACATGGCTCCCGTGGCACCGCCCCGACAATTCGGCCAGCCGGCCGCCGCGCTGGCGGCGGCCAAGCCTGCGGCACAGAAGACCATGCTGCCACGGCAACAACCCGCCGCTGCTGCCGCCGCTCCGGCCGCAGCCAAGAAGCCCGTCAACCAGCGGCACGGCTTTAAGACCAACGAGTGGATCGTCTATCCGGCCCACGGCGTTGGGCGCATTGTCGGCATCGAGGAGCAGGAGATCGCCGGCATGTCGCTTGAGCTCTTCGTCATCACGTTCGAAAAGGACAAGATGACGCTTCGCGTGCCGACGGGTAAGTCGGCCAGCGTCGGCATGCGCAAGCTGGCCGACGAGGGCGTCGTGAAACGTGCGATGGAGACCCTCAAGGGGCGCGCGCGTATCAAGCGCACCATGTGGAGCCGTCGCGCGCAGGAATACGAGGCCAAGATCAACTCGGGGGATCTCGTCGCCATCGCTGAGGTCGTGCGCGATCTCTACCGCTCCGAGAGCCAGCCTGAGCAATCCTACTCGGAGCGGCAGCTCTACGAGGCGGCGCTCGACCGCATGGCGCGCGAAATCGCGGCGGTCGAAAAGCTCGACGAACGCGGTGCCGTGCAGCGCATCACGGAGGTTCTGTCCAAGAGCGCCAAAGGACGACGCGCCGCCGCCGAGGAGGCCGAGGTCAAGGCCGCCTGAGGCATCAGGCGGTTAGCCACGCACAAGTCTTGATCACTAGGTCTTGGTCCTTGAGGTATTGGCCTCGAGGTCGGCGTGCTCGCGCCCTTAAGGTCTTGGGCTAGGGCGTCCTCAGGTCGGACATTGCGAGGCCGGGCGTCGAGTCTGGTGTCTCGGGCCTGGGGTCTTGGGCCCTGGGGCCCTGGGGTCTCGGGCCAGGGGTCCGGCGGTCTCGTGCTGGAGCCTTCCATTGGGCGCAATCGAGCTCCCAGGCGTACCCCCGGGACCCCGGCGTGCGATCCGCGCCACCCACCGCACGACCGGACGGTCAACCAGCTTGCAGAGGCGGGCAGCCCTCGCGTTACCATCCACTGCTGATCGCGCCCTGGGCCTTCGATTGTCGCCTCGACCGTGCTCTAGATTCCGGGCAGTTGTTTGATTCGGCGCCGTGCGGCGCCCAGGGCGGGGGAAGAGATTGATGAACGCTGAGAACGAATTGCGCGCTGGCCTTTGCGCAATTGCCAAGCGGTCCGTCGGCCTGATGAGCGCCTGTGGCAACGAGGAGAGCACCAAGCTCTATCTCGTGCTGCCGATCCTGGGGCTGTTCGGTTACGACTATTCCAACCCCTACGAGGTCTATCCTCAGTACGCCGCCGACCCCAACCAGTCGGACAAAGTCGACCTAGCCGTGCTGCGCGATGGGCAACCGGTCATCGCCATCGCATGCAAAAAGGTCAGCACGGATCTCGCCGGTGCACGCGATGAGCTGCGCAACCACTATAATTCCATTCCAACCGCCAAGCTTGGCATCCTGACCAATGGCATCGTGTTCGAGTTCTTCGTCGACTCGACACAAGCCAATACGATGGACGAAGACCCCTACCTAACGCTGGATCTGGAGAGCGTCTGGCGCAATGGCGTGCCCGACGAGGTGCTCGATGCACTCCTCCACGTGACCAAGGCGAGCTTCGATCCCGAAGCCATCGCCGAGCTCGCCCACGTGCGCCTCGTGAAGAAGCGCCTGCGCACCGCGCTGTTGGAAGAAGCCAGTTCGCCATCGGAAGAGTTTTGTCGCTTCTTTTTGCAGCGTGCGGGTCTCACGCAAGTGCGCAAGGGGGCCATCGACCGTTACTACGGGCCGCTGATCAAGACGGCGCTCGACGAGGCACTCGTGTTGCCGGCCGCGCAAAAGCTGCGCAACGACCCCGACGGCAAGACCACCTCGCTTAACCTGCACCAGATCGGTCAGCGCATCGTCAGCAGCGAGCACGAGCTCTCGATCGTTGGCTATGTGCGCCGGCGGCTTGCGTATCTCGTGCGCGAGGAGGCGCTGTTTTCCGCCATCGAGCGCCTGGAGTACAAGGACAGTCTCGGCAAGCTTGTCGTCTACTACGCCAATGAGCGCAAGGG
This sequence comes from Hyphomicrobiaceae bacterium, assembly GCA_024281145.1. Classification (GTDB taxonomy): domain Bacteria; phylum Pseudomonadota; class Alphaproteobacteria; order Rhizobiales; family Hyphomicrobiaceae; genus AWTP1-13. The sequence continues at coordinate 14,456 of JAMXLN010000361.1, forward strand.
CCGGCTGTTCGATTACATCGAGGGCGCGGAAGGCTTTGACAAGTTCATCTTCCCGCCGCCCTATGGCGAGATCGTTACAAAAAGCGTACTTGACATCGACGAGCCCCTGGCAGCCATTTTTGCTGCGCGCGTGCGCGAACTTGGCAACGTGCATCCCGTGGAACGCCTGGCGCGCATCGCTTGAGGCGAGTGAACGGCGAGAGAGGCTTTAAGAGTAGCGCGTGTCGTCCCCCGGCTCCAACTGGTCGCTCGACATATTCCGCGCCATCGAAGCGCGGAATATCACGCTCGTGTGCACTGTCCCCGACGGCGGTCTCACCAATCTGCTCGATCTGATCGCTGCCGACGAGAAGATCCGGCTCGTCACGCTTAGCACCGAGGAGGAGGGCATTGGCATCGCCACCGGATGCTGGCTCGGAGGCCGGCGCGCCATCATCGCCATGCAGTCCTCCGGCGTTGGCAATTGCATCAACGCGCTGGGTCTGCCGTTGGCCTACCGCGCGCCCTGCCTGATGCTGGTGACCATGCGCGGGCAGTGGGCCGAGTTCAATCCTTGGCAGGTGCCAATGGGCCAGGCCGCGAAGCCGGCGCTCGAGGCGATGGGGGTGCGGTGCTTTCCCGTCGAGCGGCCCGAGGAGGTTGGCGAGACCTTTGCGGCGGCGGCTGACCTCGCCTTCAACAGTCGCACCAGCGCGGCGGTGCTGGTGAGCCAGCGCATCATCGGTGCCAAGGGATTCGGACAGAAATGACGGTTGCGCCCAACAAGATCGCGCGGCGCGCGTTCATCGCCGAGCTCTTGCGCCATCGCGGAGAGGCCCTGATCGCCACCGGTCTTGGCAGCGCAACGTGGGATTGCTTCGCCGCCGGCGACAGCCCCGAATTTCTCTACTCCTGGGGTGGGATGGGTCTTGCGGTGCCAACCGCGCTCGGCCTGGCCCTGGCCCAGCCGGATCGCCGTGTACTCGCCATCACCGGCGATGGCGAAATGATGATGGGGTTGGGCTCACTGGCCGTGGTCGGCGACCAGGGGCCCAAGAATTTGGCCGTGCTCGTGCTCGACAATGAGACGTTCGGCGAGACCGGCCGCCAACGCGGTCTTACCGCCGGTCGGGTGGATATCGCCGCCGTCGCCATGGCTGTCGGCTTCAGCGATGTCATGACGGTGACTGAACAAGGCGCAACGGCCGCGCTGGGGCACTTCCTGTTCGCGCGACCAGGGCCAGTGCTTGCCGTCGCCAAGATCGCGATCACCGAGGATCCCTGGGCACTGCCAGAAAAGGACGGCGCCACGCTCGCGCACCGCTTTCGCACCTCCCTGGGAGTGGAGAAGGCGTGAGATAGCGCGGCGTGGGCCTCGCCGTCTTGGCGCAGCTAAGCTGCCGAGCTTGCCGACCTGGTCCTGCAGACCCTGAGACGCGGGCAACCAGGCTCGTTTGTTGAGGGCCGGTCTGTTCAAGCCGGTCTGTTCAAGCCGGTCTGTTCAAGCCGGTCTGTTCAAGCTGGTCTGTTCAGGCCGAGGTGAGCTCATCCAACCCATAAAGCGCGCCGTACTTTGCGCGCAGATAGGCGACATAGGGCGCGATGCTCATCGGGCTGCCGGTGGCACCCTCGATGAGCTCCTCAGGTGTGAACTTGCGACCGTGCCGGTAGACGTGCTCGCTGAGCCAGGCGTGCAGCGCAGCGAAGTTCCCCCGCGCCATGTCGGTCGGGATGTGCGGGTGTACACGCAGGGCCGCGGCATAGAACTGTGCGCCCAAGATATTGCCGATCGTATAGCCCTGAAAGCCGCCGCCCACCGCGCCGGCGTACCAATGTGCGTCCTGCAGGCAGCCGTCGCGATCATCGCCGGGCGCCACGCCCAGATCGGCTTCGTAGCGTGCCCGCCACGCCTCCGGCAGGTCCCTCACATTCAGCCGACCCTCCAGCAGTGCCAGCTCGAAATCGAAGCGCATCATGACGTGAAGGTTATAGGTGACTTCGTCAGCATCGGTGCGGATGAGCGAACGCTCCACCTTGTTGATAGCGCGGTAAAACGCGTCCAGGGGAACGTTTGCGAACTGGCCTGGAAATGTCTCGCGCAGCAGGGGAAAGAAATGCTCCCAGAATTCGCGACTGCGCCCAATCACGTTCTCCCACAGCCGCGATTGGCTCTCGTGCACGCCCGCTGAGGCGCCCGAGTTCAGCGGCGTGCCCTCAAGGGTGGCCTCCACGCCCTGCTCGTACATCGCGTGACCGGCCTCGTGCAGGGTAGAGAACAGCGCCTCGCCAATGTCGTCCTCGCGCACGCGAGTGGTGATGCGCACGTCGCCGGCGGAAAACTTGGTGCAGAATGGATGGTGTGTCTTGTCGACCCGCCCGCGCTGGAAGTCGTAGCCCACGCGCTCGACGACGGCGCGACCGAACGCCATCTGCGCCGCCTCCGGGAACGATCCGGAGAGGCAGCGTGCGTTCGTCGCTGGCGCCGCGGCGATGGCGCGCACGAGAGGCATCAGTTCCCTGCGCAACTCGGCGAACAGCGCCAGGACCTTGGCCACGGTCATCCCTTCGTCGGCGTCCTCGATCAGTGGGTCGGCGATGTGCACGCAGGGTGCAAAGAAATCGGCATACTGGCGGCTAAAATCCAGGGAACGCTCCAGCAGCGGCTGCATGGTTGCAAAATCATTGGCCGGGCGCGCCCGGGTCCAGGCGTCGTAGGAGGCCGAACTGTGCTCGCGCCAGCGGGCGACGAAATTGGTCGGCACCTTGATGGCGCGCTGAAAGTCGCGGCTCGCAACGCGGACGAGGCACGCTGCATCGCTTTCGCGTGGCAGGGAGCGGGCATAGGGTTGCAGCTCATCCAATAGCTTGCCCAGTGCGGGGTCGGTGGCCTTCTCGTGCGCCAACCGACCGAGCAGCGCGCTCTGCCGGGCGCGCGCCGCTGCCCCGCCGGGCGGCATGTAGGTCGCGTGGTCCCAGCTCAGCACCGAACCGGCGGCGCTCAAGTCGTTGATTTCGCGGAGCCGAGCCTTGAGTTCGTCAAGCTTGGCTTGCGGCGAT
>JAMXLN010000362.1 GCA_024281145.1 Hyphomicrobiaceae bacterium
TCACTGGGGTTGGCGGCATCGCAGAGCGCCCCGACGCGATGCGGGTAAAGGCCATGGCCGCTGGGAATTCGTGGCACGGGACAACCCGTGCTACTTATCCCCTTCGCCTCAGCGCCTCGCGCCAGCACTTTGTCGAGAAGCGGGCACACGTTCCATGGCGCCTGGCTGCGACTTCGTCAGGCGGGTGACCCGGCGTGTCGCCGAAGATCAGCCTTCACAGGTATCCAAAGCGGCGGTTACTGGCCCATTTTTCCCAATCCGCGGCAAAGCTGTCGCGACGGATTGAGCACCCATTGCGGTTGAGGCCAGACAATGAACATAGTGGGCGCCTCCACGCGCCCTTGATCGGTGCCCCCATGGGAAGGGGCGGCGCATGCGGTGATTGCTGCGCGGCACCCAACACGCCTATGCTGCACCGCCAACGGACAGGGCCAATGGATAGGGGTCATAGCGGTTCGGCAACGATGCCAAAATGGGTAGGAAAAAGGTTCGCGGCGTACTTCGGGTTCGCATTGGCGTGCCTCGCCGGGGCGGTGCCGGCGGTGGCCCTCGACTGCGCCGCTCGTTGGCTGGACGAAACTGAGATCGCCATCTGTCGCGACCCGCAGCTATCGCGCAGCGATGACCAGATAACGCGACGCATCACGGGCTTTTCCCGGCGGATCTCGTTCGGTCAATACCTCAGCCTTCGGCATTGGCATGCGCTGTGGAGCGAGGAGCGCTCGCACTGCAACTCAGAGCGCGCGTGTCTCGCGGCGAGCTACCGAGTGCAGGTGCGCTTTCTTGATCGGCTGCAGCAGTGCCTCGACGTCAGCCAACAGCGCCGCGCGTGCTTCCGCGGCACGCTCACGGTGCAGCACGAGGCGCTGCGGCGGTAAAAGACAGAAGCCCTTGAGCGTTGCATCGGCCGGCTGCTGCCGTCACCGCCAAGGGCCTGCCGTCGTGTCAGACCCTACTTCGCCTTGCCCAGCATGGCCTCCACGTATTCCCAGTTCACGAGGTGGTCGAACCAGGTCTCCAGATACTTGGGTCGCGCGTTGCGGTAGTCGATGTAATAGCTGTGCTCCCATACGTCGACCCCGAGGATCGGGCTGGCGCCGTGCATGAGCGGGTTTTCGCCGTTGGCAGTCTTCACGACCTCCAGCTTGCCGCCTTTCACCGCGAGCCAGGCCCAGCCTGAGCCAAACTGCGTGACGCCGGCATTGACGAAGTCGGCGCGCATCTTGTCGAAGCCGCCGCAATCTTTGTCGACCATGGTCTGCAGCTTGCCGGGCAGCTTCTTGCCGCCGCCACCTTTTTTCATCCATTGCCAGAAGTGGATGTGATTGTAGTGCTGACCGATGTTGTTGATGACCGGCGCATCCTTGGCCGTAAAGGCCGCCTTGCAGATGTCCTCAATGGATTTGCCGTCGTATTTGGTGCCGGGGCCGGCAACCTTGTTGCCATTGTCGACGTAGGCCTGGTGATGCTTGTCGTGGTGAAACTGCAGCGTCTCGGCGGACATGTGGGGAGCCAGGGCATCGTAGGCGTAGGGAAGTTCGGGGAGCTTGAAGGTCACGGGGGGTCTCCGTTGCGCTCGTGCGAGGACCAATGAAGGGAATGTGGTGCACGGTACTGGCTTGGGAAACGCAAGACAAGCCGAGACGTTCGCTCCCCTATCCCCCCGCCTAAGCCCCAGAGAACGCAGCCATCTGTCGGTCGAAACACCTTGCTCGGCCCCGATATAGGCCGACCCAAGTCATCGCTGCGGTGCTCGCTAGTTCACCGCTCCTGCGGCTGAGGTTGTGGCCCGGAGCGCAAACCCGTTTGTGCACGACAGGCAAGCTTGCGCTCGCAGTTGGACCGACGCGGTGATCGTGGGTCCACGCTACGGGACGGCAATGGCACGAGGAACGCAGTGCACTGCGCGAAGTGACAGGGCTGATGCGGAGGGCGTGCGGCCCAGCCTGCGCACGGGGAAGGCGCGTGCTGCCAAGTTTCCTGCGTCGGGTTCGCTCGTACTTGCTGTCGCTTCTCTCTACGAGAAGCGGCCACCGAGCGATGGGTCCCTCGATCAGCAGATAGAGGCAACAGTCCCCCGAGGCAGTCTTGGTCACGGTCTCGTGAGGCTGTTGTCACCTCTGCGCCACAGGCGGAACTGAGAAGCGTTCAGCGGCGCTCGCACGGCACACGAGCCGCCTTGACGGCGCCCGATTGAGCGCCTTTTCTCGAGGCTGGCGGGGCGTGATTTGCCGCTGGGGATGATGGCCCAGCAGAGCGGGCGAAAGCATGAGGGAGGTGTTGATTTGTCTTCTCATCCCGACGTACCGGATGCTTTGCTGCAGCCCCAGGAACAAGCGCCGCAACCCGTGTCGGTGGGCTGGGCGCTGCGGCGGACGGCCCTTTGGCTGCTGATGCTGACCACCATGGTGGTAGCGGGCGCGTGGCTGTTCTATGCCAGCATCGACCCCGACGAAGCCGCCGCCGGGCCCGCCACCACCTCGCAGGAGACGGTTGGGACATCGCGCTAGGCGATTGGCAGGCAGATCAGCTCGAGATCGCCAGGTTTCAGGGCGACCTGGTTCTCATGGCATTGGCAACACCGGCCGCTGCGTCGCAGGGCTCTTCGCGAGGCATTGAGGATCGCGAGGAGGCCTGCCGATGAAACTTGTCATGCTCGCGCGCAACCCGAGGCTTTATTCGCATCGGCGGATCGTGGAGGTGGCGCGGGCGCGCGGTCACGACATCGACGTGATCAACACCCTCCACGTGCACATGAACATCACCTCGAGCAAGCCAACCCTTTCGCACGGTGGACGCGTGTTGGCCCACTATGATGCGGTGATCCCGCGCATCGGCGCGTCCATCACTCACTATGGGCTCGCCGTGCTCCGGCAGTTCGAGATGCAGGGCGTATTCCCGCTCAACGAAAGCGTCGCCATCGGGCGTTCGCGCGACAAGCTGCGCGCCCTGCAGCTGCTGGCGCGCGAGGGCATCGGCCTGCCGGTTACCGCCTTTGCCCATGATCCCCGCCGCGCCGAAGATGTGATCAAAGAGGTGGGCGGCACCCCCTGCGTCATCAAGCTGCTCGAGGGCACGCAGGGACGCGGCGTGATGCTGGCGGAGACGGCGGCCTCGGCCAAATCCATCATCGAGGCGTTCGGCGCCGCCAACATGAACATCCTCGTGCAAGAGTACATCAAGGAGGCCGGCGGCAATGACATCCGCGTGCTTGTCGTCGGCGGCGAGGCCGTGGCCAGCATGATGCGCACGGGCAGGATGGGTGAGTTCCGCGCCAACCTGCATTGCGGCGGCAAGGCAGAGGCGGTGGTGGTTTCGGAGGAGGAGCGGCGTACGGCGGTGCGCGCGGCCGAGGTGCTGGGCCTCAACGTCGCCGGCGTCGATCTTTTGCGTTCCAACCGCGGGCCCGTCGTCGTTGAAGTGAACTCATCGCCAGGCATTGAGGGTATCGAGCAGGCGACCGGCAGCGACGTCGCCGGCGCCATGATCGCGTTCCTGGAGCGCCACGCGCAGCGCGGCCAGACCAAGACCCGCGGGAACGGCTAACGGGTGGTGCCGAGGCTCGGGGCGACGACGCACGAGCGGAGCCCCCCT
>JAMXLN010000363.1 GCA_024281145.1 Hyphomicrobiaceae bacterium
CCCCCGCTTGATTGCGTCCTTCATGCGCCTGAGCCAGCCGCGGTCGTGCGCGAACATACGGTAGGCCTCAAGCACGTCCCGATGCTCGCCGGCGGTCGAGAGCTCGCCCTGCTCCAGCATCTCGTCGATGGAGGCCTTGAGCTCCTCGACGGCGGTCTCCAGTCGGCGGTTCTCTTCCTCGGGGTCCTTGGCTTCGAGCTCGGTGACGACAACGCGCGCCTCGTGCAGCACCACATGGCCCAGCGCTAGCCCTTCCGACAGCGGCTGACCACGAATGACATAGCCCCCCGTTCGGCTGAACTCCGCGCTGGTATTGGCGCCGGCAACTGCGCCCGACACAAGGTGCTCTGCCAACACCATGGCCGTCGTCTGCAGGACCTCCACATCCTCGTCGGAGTACTCCTTGTGACGTTTGTTTTGCACCGTGAGCACGCCCAGCACGTCGCCGCCGCGCAGGATCGGCACGCCCAGGAAGGAGTGATAGATCTCCTCGCCCGTCTCCGGTCGATAGGAGAACGCAGGATGGTTCTGCGCATCGGGCTCGTTGATGGGCACGGCGAGCTCGGCGCATCGCCCGACCAACCCCTCGCCCCGCTTCATGAAGGTGTTGTGGACGGCGCCGGGATTGAGGCCCTCGGTGGCGAACAGCTCGAGCGAACCGTCCTGGCGCTTAAGGTAGATGGAGCACACCTCGGCCACCATCAAACCGGCGATCTGGCGCACGATGCGGTCGAGCCGGGACTGGCCGTCCGATGGCTCGGCCATGATCTCGCGCAGGCGACGCAGGATGATGCGCAGCGCCGGCTCGGAGGGCGTGACCCTCGGATTGTCGCCGCCTCTATTCTGCATCTACGCCCGCTATCATTCTTATCTTGGTGGTCAGCACCCGCAGCACCGAGCTTGCACAGCGCTCCCAGCAAGGCCATGCCAGCCCCGCACCGCCGGCCGCCCGACAGCGCCCGCCGCTGCGAGCGCCCATGGATCAGTCTTTGTCCAGCCCGTATAGGGCGTGCAGGGTTCGCACCGCCAGCTCGGCGTAGGCGGCATCGATGAGCACGCTGATCTTAATCTCCGACGTCGTAATAGCCAGAATGTTGATGCCCCGCTCCGCCAAAGCCTTGAACATCTGGGCTGCGACGCCGGCGTGGCTGCGCATTCCCACCCCGATGACCGAGACCTTGGCCACATCGGAGGAGCTTTTCACATCAAAGTAACCGATATCCCTCTTGGCGACTTTGAGCACGTCGAGCACCCGCTCAAGGTCCGACTCCTGCACGGTAAACGTCATGTCCGTGTGCTTGCCATCGGAGGAGGTGTTTTGCACGATCATGTCGACGTTGATGTTGGCGTCGGCCAACGGTCCGAAGATGCCGGCCGCTACGCCGGGTCGGTCGTCGACCCGAATGAGGGACACTCTGGCCTCGTCCTTGGCGTAGGCGATGCCGCTGACGACCCGCTGCTCCACGATCTCATCCTCGCTGCATATGATGGTGCCGATTTCGTCCCAGGTCTGCGGCCGCACCGGCGCGATGGCCTCGGGCGCGGCAAAGCTCGACAGCACGCGCACGCGCATGCGGTGCACCATGGCGAGCTCGACGGACCGCGTCTGCAACACCTTGGAACCGAGGGAGGCCATCTCCAGCATCTCCTCATAGGAGATCTTGGGCAATCGCCGGGCCCTCGGTACGATGCGCGGATCGGTGGTATAGACGCCGTCGACATCGGTATAGATGTCGCAAAGATCGGCCCGCACCGCCACGGCGACGGCCACGGCGCTGGTATCGGACCCACCGCGGCCCAGCGTGGAGATGCGGTTGCGCTCGGGCTCGATGCCCTGAAAGCCCGTGATCACCGCCACCTCGCCATGCTCCAGTCGCGCGCGGATCTTGTCGCCCGGAACGTCCTTGATGCGCGCGACACCATGCGCATTGTCGGTGAGAATGGGGATTTGCCAGCCCTGCCAGGAACGCGCCGTGACGCCCATGCTCTGCAGCACGATCGCAAGCAGCCCCGCCGTCACCTGCTCCCCGGTGGCGACGATGGCGTCATACTCGCGCGCATCGTGCAGGGGCGAGGCTTCGCGCACCCACGTCACCAGCTGGTTGGTGACCCCTGCCATCGCCGAGACGACCACCGCCACGCCGTTGCCAGCGTCGATCTCGCGCTTGACATGGGCGGCGACGTTGCGAATGCGCTCGACGTTGGCAACGGAGGTGCCGCCGAACTTCATGACCAGAAACGCCATGGCGACCCGCGTGAATGCCCCCAGAGCCACTTGTGGGGCCCTTCGGTGGTCTTTCGGGGGCCTTTCGTCGTGCGGCGGCAGCGCGCTCAGCCGCAAGAGACCCCACCCATCGGCTGACGGGCGTACTCTTAGCCACTGGGGCGGCAGGCTGCAACCGCCGCAGGCAGACCTTGACAGCTCGGCGCCGTAACGGCCCAATTTAGCCATGCAGCAAGCCCGCCAAGCCAAAGCGCCGGGGACGCTCGATACCGAGGAGATCGACCGCTTCGCCCGGCTTTCCAGCGAGTGGTGGGACGCGCGGGGCAAGTTCCGCGCCCTGCACCGCATCAACCCTGCGCGGCTCTCCTTCTTGCGCGATGCCATGGTCGGCCATTTCGGCTGCCGGGGCGGGGAGGGTGGAGTGCGGCCGCTGCAAGGCCTGAGCGTGCTCGACGTGGGCTGCGGCGGCGGGCTGATCGCCGAACCTCTGGCGCGCATGGGGGCGCGCGTAACGGGCCTCGATCCGGCCGTCGAGAACATCGAAGCGGCCCGGCGCCACGCTGCCGGGCAGGGCCTCGACATCGCCTACCGCGCCGGACGCGTTGAAGAGTTGGCGGTCGAGGGCCTTGCCTTCGACGCTGTGGTCTGTCTGGAAGTGGTGGAGCACGTGCCCGATCCCTGCGCGTTTCTGGCGGCCTGCGCGGCTGTGGTGCGCCCAGGCGGGCGCTTGCTGCTGTCCACGCTCAACCGCACGCTCAAGGCCTATCTGCTCGCCATCATTGGTGGGGAATATGTGCTGCGCTGGCTGCCCGTCGGTACGCATCGATGGGAGCGGTTCGTCACACCCGATGAGCTCAACCGCTACCTGCGCGCAGCGGGCCTCGAGGCGCCGACGATCACAGGCCTCCTCTACAACCCACTGGCCGACGTCTGGTCGCTTGGCACCGACACGGACGTGAACTATCTGGCTGCAGCCAGCAAGCCAGCCAAGGCCCAGACCTGAACCTTCAGCCGAACCGAAGCTTGGGGGCTTCTTCATCCGCGGTGGCGATAAGCCGCTCGGGGACCAGCAGAAGCGTCGGCAGGATCAGCGCATAGACGATGGTGATGGCGATCACGCAGGCGGTAAAGCCGCCGTAATGGTCGTAAAGTCGCGTGCCCAGGACGTCGCCGAACCGGGACGCGACCCAGTTGAGCCCGACAGACATCATGAGCGTCGTCCCCTGTAGTCCCGGGGGACAGGACCGGATGATGAGGTCGAGATAGGCGGCGGTGGCCACGCCACCCATCAGGCCGATGGGCACGGCGGCGATCAACGCCCCCGTGACCGATGACATGAAGAGCAGCGGCACCAGCTGTGGAATGGCAACCACGGTGCCACAGAAGAGCAGCGTCCTCAGCGGATACTTGCGGCAGAGGACACCATAGAGCAGAAAGGTCGGAATGAACGAGGCGGAAAAGATGGCATTCCACTCGCCCCACTGGGCGTCCTGGGCGGCGAGCGCGTTTTGCAGGTGGTACTGCAGCGGCGTCACCGAGCCGGGCGCGAAGTTCCACAAGAGCCAGATCAACAGAGCCGGATAAACGGGCCAGTGTCGGGCGAGCCGCCCGAGATCTTTGAGAGGACGCCCGGCCGTCTCGCGCTCGAAGCGGACATGATCGAACACGCTGGTTGGCCGCCAGGCGGCGTAAAGCGCCACCAGGACCATGATTGCTGCACCGACGAGAAATAGAATGCGCGCTGCCTCATCGGTGTGCGCTTCTTCCAGCCGATCGCTCAGATAACCGCCGATAAGGAACGCGGCAAGCGCGGGCAGCGACATAAAGATGTTCCACACAGCGCTGATCTGCCCCGATATGGCGTGCTGCTGGCCGATCATCGAGGTAAGACCGTTCTGGGCGCTTGCCACGAACAGGAACGACGACGTCAGAAGGATGACGGCCAGAAGGAGCGTCGTGTAGGTGATGGGCGTGAACGCGAACAGCGCGTAAAGGATGGCGCTGACGGCACCGAACAACAGCATGAAGCCTCGGTCATGCATGCCGAACGGATTCCAGCTGTCGCGCACGAAGCCAAAGACGAAGGATAGGTAGAGCGGAATGGCCGAGACGAGCCGAAAGACTGCGACCTCGTTGGCTTCGAGGTGCAGTTTGTTCTTGAGAAAGAAGCTGATGGGAATGTCGATTAGGCCACCGTAGGGTGCGCCGAAGGCGAGCAGCACGATCAATAGACCAAGATAGAGGAAGATCCGCTGGCGCACCGACGCGGGCAACGGCGTGGCCGTAACCGCGACAGGGGCCGCCCTTTGGTCAGTCGTCATCGCATCCCATGTCCGCGCGCGCCGCGTGTACGATATATCCCTTGTCCGCCGGTTGCGCCTTGCGGCGTGCGCGCCGGCGATTGCATTCCCATGGCGTCAACGCCGACCGCGAGGTCAAGGAGCTCTCCGAGCGCGTGCAAGCTCAAAGGGAGCGATATCACCTGTTCGCGGGTGGTCTCACAGCGGAAAGTTGTGGCGACGAAATCGCGTAAGCCCTTGAAATGCTACGCATGTGCCCTTCGATCTGTCGCGGGTTGGCTATAGTTCACGGCCAAGAAAGACAATCTCCCGCCCGTTCCAAATCGCGGCGGCGCGCTCGCTAAAGCCGCAGCGTACATAGAAGCCAACGTTGCGCTGGCCCTTGCCGGTGACCGCGTGCATGCCGGCAGCCCCAGCCCGCTTGGCGCGTGCGGCGAAGGCTTCGATCAGGGCCGCACCGATGCCTTGGCTTCTGAAGCCAGCATCCAGGTTGATGTGCAGATGGGCTGGAAACCGCCACGTGAGCGCCGCAAAGTCCTCGGCGAAATAGGCGATGTCGGCGAAGCGGGCCTCGGCTGAGGGATTGGTCAGAGCGCCCACGAGATAGCCGACGACGCCTGCACCCTCCGCCAGCGCCACGAGCACCACATCGCCACCCCGCAGATAACGGCCAAGCCAGCGCTCGCGGAAGGCGTCGCGCTCGGCACCCGGCGCAAAGGTGCGCGCCGCCGTCTGCCAGAAGATCGCGTCGATCTGCGCGATGAGCTCCGGGTGGCGCCAGGGAGCTTCGAGTTCCAACAGCCTGCACGTGGGCGGTGACATGCAATCTCGTTGCTGCAATCGCTTGATGTTCGCTTGGATGGCCGCTCGCGCCAATCGGGTTACGCATGGATTGCCCACGGGGCAAGCGTCAGTTGCCGAATGCCCCGACCTCCCCACGACCTCCACCCTTGCCCCATGGGAAGTCAAAAAAGGGCCGCTCAATGCCTGGAGCCGGAGCGTGGCTCGCCGGGCCCTTCTCGCTCAACCTCTTGGTCCCCGCCCTCCTCTTGGTCAGGAATGACATAGGCCCCGCGCAGCCAGCGCGCGAGATCCACATCGGCGCAGCGACGCGAGCAGAAGGGACGATATTTCGTGTCGGTGGGGCGGCCGCAGATCGGACATTTGCCGCGTGCGACCGCGGGAGGATTGGATTGCGTCATGCGACCGCACTATATATGGCGCACCTCGCCCGGCCCAAACAGGGGACGCGCGCCGGCCCATAGGCCGCAACGGGGGCAGCCCCGCGCAGTTGCTCCCTCTAGAGGGGTTCCCAATTGAAGACGTCCTGCGAGCGCTCGAGCGGGTAGAGGGCGCTCCTGAAGGCCGGCAGCACCGTGTCGGCGATGGCTTGTGGGGTCCAGCCGCCCTCCTTATGGGCGACGCGCATCGGCCGCGACTGGCTCATCAGGAAGACCTCGTCCTTGCGCACGGCAAAGATCTGGCCCGTCACGTCCTTGGCAAGATCGCTTGCCAGGAACACGACGATCGGAGCGATCTTGGATGCCGTCATGGTGACCTGGATGCGTTCCACCCGTGCCTTCTGTTCGGGGGTATCGACCGGAATGGTGCCGATGAGGCGCGACCAGGCAAAGGGCGACACGCAGTTGGAGCGCACGTGGAAGCGGGACATGTCGAGGGCGATCGATTTCGACAGGCCCACGATCCCGAGCTTGGCCGCCGCATAGTTGGCTTGGCCGAAATTGCCGACCAGGCCCGAGGTCGAGGTGAAGTGCACGAAGGAGCCGGATTCTTGATCCTTGAAGTAGGGTGCCGCGGCCTTCGACACGTAAAAGGCGCCGTAGAGGTGCACCTTGATGACGGCGTCCCAATCCACCGCGCTCATGCGGTGGAAGATGCGGTCGCGCAGGATGCCGGCGTTGTTGACCACGCAGTCGATGCGACCGAAGTTGTCGATGGCGGCTTTGATGATGCGCTCGGCGCCCTGTGGGTCGGCGACGCTGTCGCCGTTTGCAATGGCGATGCCACCGGCCTTGCGGATCTCGCCCACCACCTGGTCGGCGACCTTGCCGTCCGCACCCTCACCTTCTGAGCTGCCACCGAGATCGTTGACCACCACCTGGGCCCCTTCGGCGGCAGCAAGGAGCGCGATCTCACGGCCGATACCCCGCCCCGCGCCGGTGATGACGATGACTTTCCCCTCAACGCTCTTGGCCACGTTGTCGAACCTCACACGCTCCGTTGGGAGAGGTGAACGCCCACCCCAACACCCTTTGCGCCAACTGTGCCGTTGGGCCGTCGCTGCCGCTCAACCCAATCGACGCTCCTCTTAATCGCGCCCCGGCCGCTGATCCCGCCGCGCTCGGCCACGGCTGGGGCCGCTTCAAAACCGTGGCCCGCCGATCGAACGATCCTCCCTCCGCCCTTGAGGGGAGGCCGGCTGCCAGCCACGGCGCGACCATGGGGTCTCAAGCGCCCAATTTGCCGACGATTGAGATCGCCGCCACGTTGCGCTGCGGGAACCCACCGAGGTTGTGCGTCAGGCCGAAGAGAGGTTCCTGCTGGCGCTGGCGCTCGCCGGCACGGCCCTGCATCTGCAAGTACATCTCGTAGATCATGCGCAGGCCCGAGGCGCCAATGGGATGGCCAAAGCACTTGAGGCCACCGTCGATCTGACAGGGGACCTTGCCATCGGCATCATAAAAGCCGTCGAGCACGTCCTTGATGGCGCCGCCTTCCGGCGAGATGTGCAGGTCCTCCATGGTGACGAGCTCGGTCACGGAAAAGCAGTCGTGGACCTCGATCAGGCTCAGCTGCTCGCGTGGCTTGTCGATGCCGGCCTCGGCATAGGCGCGTTTGGAGGCGACACGGGTCGTTGCGAAATAACTGCCGTCCCACGAGTTGTGCTGGGCCTCCAGGCCGTTCGACACGGCCACCTGCAGTGCCTTGATGGAAATCATGTCCTTCTTGCCGAGGTTCTTGGCGACCGCCGGCGTGGCGACGATGGCGCAGGCGGCGCCATCGCTAACACCGCAGCAGTCGTAAAGTCCCAGCGGCTCGGCCACCATCGGCGCATTGAGCACCGTCTCCTCGGTAATCTTGTTGCGCAGGTGCGCCTTGGCGTTCTTGGCACCGTTGTCGTGGCTCTTGACGGAGATGTGCGCCATTGCGCGCTTGAGGTCCTTGGGTTCGACCTTGTGTTTGGCGCGGTAGGCGGCGGCGAGTTGGGCGAAGCTGCCCGGTGCCGATGCGTTGGGGTTGGTCATATCGTTCAACGGACCGCGACCGCGCTGCGGCAGGCCGCCGTAGCCCGTATCCTTCAACTTCTCCACGCCCAGGGCCAGCGCTACGTCGGCGGCTCCCGACGCCACGGCATAGACGGCGCCGCGAAAGGCCTCCGTCCCGCTGGCGCAGTAGTTCTCCACGCGCGTGACGGGGATGAAGGGCAGCCGCAGCGCCACGGCCAGCGGCGTTGCCGACTTGCCGACGTGCTGCTCCTCGATGGCGGTGGCGAGCCAGGCAGCGTCGATCTGCTTGGTGTCGATGCCGGCGTCGGCGATGGCCTCGGTGTAGGCCTCCACCATCAGATTGTCCGCCTCCTTGTCCCAGCGCTCGCCGAACTTGGAGCAGCCCATGCCAATGATGACGACCTTATCCTTGATGCCCTTTGCCATCTTGCATTCCTCCTAGGCATGGCCCGTCTTCGGGGCAGCCTTCCAGTAATAGCGGCGGAAGCCGCGCGCGGTGTCGATGTCCTTGATGCGGAACATCATCTGCATCAGTTGGCCAACCTTGAGAGCGGCGGTGTCGATGTCGGTGAAGTCGATCATCACCCGGCCGCCCTCCTCGAACTCGATCATGCCATAGCACGAGGGCGGGTCTGGCGCGTAGGTGAGGCGATCGGCCGTATAGGACTT
The DNA here is from genome assembly GCA_024281145.1 of Hyphomicrobiaceae bacterium. Taxonomy (GTDB): domain Bacteria; phylum Pseudomonadota; class Alphaproteobacteria; order Rhizobiales; family Hyphomicrobiaceae; genus AWTP1-13. The sequence continues at coordinate 8,442 of JAMXLN010000363.1, forward strand.
GATGCGGCCGGCCATGTCGGCGAAGGCATGCGGTTGCTGCGTGCCGATGGCGTTGCAGTTCGGGTTGACGCAGATGTCCGTGCGCGGCATCTGCAGCGTCCCGCATTTGGAGCATTTGCCGCCGATGAAGCTCGTCACCGTTTCGCGGTTGCGCCAGAGCGAGGAGAGGGGCGTGGCCTTATCGGTCTCCGAGCGCATACCGCGCTCAAGCTCGATCAGATCGTTGAAGGCGAGGAACCGGCCGTAGCTCGCCTCTTCCTTGCGGCGCGCCAAGTGGCCGGTCACGGCCAGGTTCCGCGGCCGCGTGCCGATCTCGGGCGTCACCTCCAGGAGCAGAGCATCTGCCCCCTGGCCGAAGCCAACGAGCAGGATTTTGTCGCCAGCCTTGGCCCTCTCCAAGGTTGCAACCAGCAGGAGCAGGCTATGGGCGGCGCCGGTGTCTCCGCAGTTGGCGTGCAGGGGGTCGCATAGCGCCTTCTCGTCGAGGCCGGCGGCCTTGGCCACCGCACTGGCGACCCGCGCCAGGGTTGCCGGCATGCAGAAGTGGGTGACGTCCTTGGCCGCCACCTTCGCCTGCTCAAGGCAACGCTTGATGACCGGCGGCACCGCCGTCATGTAGCCGGCGTCGCGGATCCAGCGCTCCTCCCACTGATAGTCGAACTGGTTGTCGACGGAGCGGAAGTGATCGACGAAATCGGTCGTGCGCGAGGCCTTGCCGAGCAGGGTCGCGACAGGCTTCCCTGGCCCCACGAGGACGGCGGCGGCGCCATCGCCGCTCATCATCTCGACGGGGCTTGCCGCCTTGGCACCGCGCTTCTCGGAGGCCACCACCAGCGTTTCGCTGTCGCTCACCAACGCCTCGATCAACGCCGACGTGGCGGCGCGCTGGCTGGCGGCGACATCGATGGCCGAGACGTCTTCGGGGAGGTTGAGCGCACCTGCGACGATGCCGGAGTGCAGCCGGTCCAAGAAAGGATAGGTGGTGGAGGCAAAACGCAGGGCCGCGATCGTGGCGCGATCGCGTGCGGCCAGTGCGTCGCGGGCGGCCTCTACGGCCATGGTCACGGGATCCTCGTCCCAGTTGCAGAAGGCCCGCTCACCCTTGGCCTGGCCTTTGAGCGCGGGATTGAACCAACCGTGCGTTTCCGCGATCGCCTTGCGCGGCAGGCGGCGCCAGGGGATGTAGGCGCCGAACGCGAGAATGCCCTTGGTCATTGCCGTCCCCGAACGTGTGCTTGAAAGAAGGCGATTTGAGCACGACTGCGGGGCGCAGCGCCACCTTTGTTTGCAGGGCGCGCCGAGGCGGCGTGGAGCCGCTTGATCGCAAAGAAAAGCGCCTCCCGCGGAGCACGCCTCGGGCACCTGGGCCCTCTCTTGAGCGTCTCTTCCCTCCGCTGCGCCGACACGGGGCTGCCGACAGGGGGCTCGTCCTTTGGCCTCTGCTCCCGGCCAAGCTCGAGACCAAGCCTGCGAGCCCTTCCCTAGGGCAAGGGCACCGGCGATGCTAAGCTCGCACGCTTGCGGACGACCAAAGAAACATGAGGGGGGCATGGGAGCCCTGGGAAGCGTGGCGGAGCAATCGACAGGGCTCGTCAGCGGTGTGAGAAGCCTGAGCCAAGACGCCCTCGCTGCGCGCGTGCGGCGGGTTGCGGCGGGGCTCGCGGCCCTGGGCGTGGCGCCGGGAACGTGCGTCGCCCTCCTCATGCGCAACGACATCGCCTTCATCGAAGCGGCGTACGCAACCCAGACGCTTGGCGCCTATGCCGTGCCCATCAACTGGCATTTCAAGGCCGAGGAGATCGCCTATATCCTTGCCGACTGCGGCACCGGCGTGCTCATCGGCCACGCCGACCTGCTCGCGCCCGTTGTGGCCGACATTCCCGCACACGTCACGGTCATCGCCGCGGCGACGCCCCCAGAGGTGGCCCAAGCTTATGGCCTGGCTCCCGTCGCCGCAGCCGCGGTCCCCCGTGCGCTCGACTATGAGGTTTGGCTCGAGCGCCAGGCAGCCAACGCCCGCGAGATGCTGATCCCATCGCTCACGATGTTCTACACCTCCGGCACCACGGGACATCCCAAGGGCGTGCGCCGACCTGCCCCGACGCCACAGCAAATGCGGGCCATGGAGCGCATCCGGCGCGATTTGTTTGGCATCCGCCCCGGCATTCGCTCGGTGGTGCCGGGCCCGCTCTATCACTCCGCACCCAACGCGTTTGCCATGCGCGCCGGCCGCGTGGGCGAGCTCATGGTGCTGATGCCCCGGTTCGATCCGGTGAGGCTGCTTGAGCTCATCGAGCGCCAGCGCCTCGACACCATGTTCATGGTGCCAACCATGTTCATCCGTCTGCTCAAGCTGCCCGAAGCGACGCGCGCCCGCTTTGACGTCTCCTCGCTGCGTTTTGTCATCCACGCTGCCGCGCCCTGTCCGCACGAGGTCAAACGCGCGATGATCGACTGGTGGGGGCCGGTGATCAACGAGTTCTACGGCTCCACCGAATCCGGCGCGGTTACCCTGGCGACGAGCGCCGACACGCTGGCCAGGCCCGGCACCGTGGGACGCCCCGTCGAGGGGGCCGAGGTACGCATCCTAGACGACACTGGCCGCAGCTTGCCGGCTGGCGAAGTCGGCGAAATCTTTACGCGCTTTGCCGAGCTGCCCGATTTCACCTACCACAATCGGCCTGAGGAGCGCGCCAAGGTCGATCGAGACGGGTTCATCACCTCGGGCGACGTTGGCTACCTCGACGCGGACGGCTTCTTGTTTTTGTGCGACCGCAAGCGCGACATGGTTATCTCGGGCGGGGTCAACATCTATCCGGCGGAAGTCGAAGCGGTCCTGCATGGAGCCCCCGGCGTGAGTGACTGTGCCGTGTTCGGTATCCCGGACGCTGAGTTCGGCGAGAAGTTGATGGCGATTGTCGAGCCCCTGGAGGGCAGCGCTCTTGACACGGAGGACTTGAGCGCCTACCTGCGCCTCCACCTCGCCGACTACAAGGTGCCGCGCATCATCGAGATCGGCCGCGACCTGCCGCGCGAGGATTCCGGCAAGATCTTCAAGCGCAAGTTGCGCGA